>NZ_JAUBQN010000092.1:0-5046 GCF_036701295.1 Microcoleus harperi Pol14_C6
TGAGCGAATGTAGAACTCATTTTGGAGACTCCATTAAGGGCATTATTTAGTAGATACACCCCGGAGTTATCTCATCAGGCTTATTTGATTATATATTAACACGAAATTGAAAAATTGTGTACTTTTTAAAATATTTTTATTGATTTATTTGGCTCTGCATTTGCCTGTTACCTCTTGACGAAAAGGGGAATTGCAGCCTCTACCTATGGGAGTAGATCGCAAGATTAATCGGGAATGTTGAAATAAATCTAGGTTCTATTATCCATTTGTTTTTTTACCTTATTTTGCTAATAGTAGCCTGAGTTGAGGAATGCGGAAATAGTGGAGGTAATTCACCCCCGAATACCTCTTCTTATATTTAGTAGTTTTTATTTGAGTGTGAGTTTTTATGTATAGGCACAATCCACTAAAGTTTCCCTAGCTGTATTTCATCCAAGGGAAAACTGAATTATGTAGATTTTGAAGAATTCTATATGGCTTGAAGCTGCTAGATTTGGGATACACCCAACTACTAATTTCCAAGAATTTTGGTCGTATTTACTAACAGTCAAAACGGTCTGATATTAAGTCGGAACCAATCGCTGGGAATGAATTGACTTATCGGCTAGTACGGACACTGTGAGGACTGCCCACCTCACTACAAACGTGATTCAAATTATTCAGCGAATTGATATGATTGGAGATTGAGTCAGATCTAATCGTTGATTTCGATCGCGCCTGCGTCACTAATTACAATTGCATTTGACCCAGTCGCCCTCGGTACGTTCCATACCCTCCATGAAATCACTCTCCTTAATTAGCAAACCGTCGATCGCGCCCACCGCCGTTGTTGAGTGTATCACAATGTCGATCGGCATAACACGAACCAAGTCCGGTGTTTTGAGTCAGAGAACTATGCGATTTGGGCAATTGACTTTTGTATGGTTCAAAGTAATCTGAACTGAGGATAACAAAGCCTAATTGCAGTTTGCCGGAGTTGTCGCCAAAAGTTGTGCGAACTTTGTCAATCTCTCTAAGGATAGAGGCATATTTTTGAAGTGCCGAGGTAAATATCTCGATGCAGTCAGATTCGCCAGCCAAATTTCTGGAAACAAAATATCCACCTTCATTGATGCTGGAGTCCTTGAATACAAAGCTTTTGGATGGGGGATTTGCGTATTCCGAGGTGGGAGTGGTTTCCCTTAAAGAAGTCAACATATTCCGTCCCCCAAAAGTGAGATTAGCGGTAGATACAGCCTTGGATTCAGAGCTTCTGAAACTGCCAGCGACCTTGTTTATTTCGCCCATTCTTATTTAACCTATCTATTAGTTTCCCCTATTTCTGCAGGACTGCCATCCGCGATCGCACGGAATTTATATTCTGCGTGTTTTCCCTTAGTTCCGGCAAACGCGCAATTACCTATCGATCCGATATCCTATCCGTGATACCACTTTCAAAAAAAAATCCAACTGTAAGCCGCTGCTTCAAACCTCGATAACCTTCAGTCATTCCCCTATCTAAAATCTAAAAGGGTATGACAGTTTGTTGATTGGCCTGGCAACTGCACCGCTCAAGATTCTGTGGAAGATGGCGGTTTTTTCCCTGCATTGCGAATATTAATAATCTTGTTGAGCGCCTCAAACCAAAAAGCAGCCCCCATAGAAATAGCTACGCCGCTCAATATCCAACCAAACAATCTTGCAATCAAAGCCTGCCACAATAAATTCCCCTGCTTATCTCGTTCTAAGCTGTTCTGTTCGCTCCATCCAAAAGGCAGAGCTACCTGATCCAAAGCTCGATCGACATCCTGTTGAACTTTTGCAAGACTGGTTAAATTATTTGATTTAGTCTTAGCATTGTTTTCCACCAACTGCTGAGCGTACAAATTAACAGTCGATCGCAACATCGAATCCTTCGACAACCGATTAATAATATGAATGCTATCAGCATTAGCAGCGACAGCGATCGCAGTTCCGAGCAAAATCGCTACCCCTCTAGCATTCCGCTTGTAAACACCAGAAGCACGCTCCATCGATTGGTCAAACCAAATTTCAATTTCTTTCTGAAACCGCTGCAACTGCTCTTGAGTATCTCCGCCGCTTTTTTCAGCGCGCTGCGCTAAAATATAAAGGCTGCGTTTCAAAGATTCTGGCATACTGTCCAAGGTTTCTTTAATTTGTTGATAAATCGGACTTTCTTCTTTTATCTCCATAATTTCTGCTACCGTATCTTGACTTCTTTTAACAGTATTTAACAGATTGCTGAAACTCGGTTGCAGTTGCCCCAGCAGCGCCACCCGCTCATTTGTGCTGTCAAAACGAGCCTTGACAAATGCCATTTGCCTCTGAAATTCTCTCCCTGCTATTTCGGTTTCTGGTAGATAAACCTGAGAATCCTTAATATAAAATCCTAGCTTTTCCGACATCCGATCTAAGCTGTTATTCAAACTTGCTAAATTGTTGTGATAATCTTCAACAACTCGATTGAACTCCGCAGTCAGCCACCTAAATTCTTGCTCAATAATCGGTTTAGTAGCATCCGGCAAACTCAGATTTTCTCCAATCTGTTGAATTTGTGCTAATTGTAAATCTTTAAATCTTTCCAATCGGGTTTTAGAAATAGAGCTGAGCAAACTAGAAACCTTTAAAGTCTCCAAAAGGCTAGCCGAAAAACACTCTGCTGGAATATAAGAAGGTCCACTGGATTTATTGCCGAAAACATTTTTAGTACCCGTAACTCCGTGGTACAAATCCCCCATGCGGTGCGTAACAGAGCGGAATCCCTCTGATAAAACCCCTTTCGCTCCCTGATTCAAATCCTTGATAATCGGATTGGCGTAAATCGCATGAGCTAACTGTCCAACTCTTTTAAGTTGCAGGGGATCTTTCGCGCCTTCGCTACCTCCAGAAATTAGCACTTCGATCGACTTCTTTAAATGTTCTGCCCGCCACTGCCAAACAGTAGCAATCAGTTCCTGAATTTCCGAAGCTAGCAAGCTTAAAGTCAGGTAGATAAAGACTAAGCCAATGATAATATCTATAATTACAGGCAAGTTCATGGTATTTTCCTAGTCGCAAATAACTGCTGTCTAAGTTTACCTGCAGTTTGGGACGCTCAAAACTCTCTTAACTTATGTCAGAAATCTTTCCATTCTTGAACCGCAAACCGAAAAATCGCTGGAATGACAGCTTTACAGACAAACTGTGGATGCTGGCTTTTCTGTTGGCTGCAGTGCTGATTTTCGGACTGAATCTGGGCGGCGTGGCGTTGCGGGATTGGGATGAAGGCATTGCGGCGCAGGTAAGTCGCGAAATTTGGCGCGGCAACTTAAATTGGCTGTATCCGACGATCGACTCTATGCCCTATTTCAACAAACCGCCGCTGGTACACTGGCTAATCGGGCTGTGTTTTGCAGCAGGCGGTGTCAGCGAATTGACGGCGAGGTTGGTACCGGCGATGCTGACGGCGGCTTCAGTGCCCCTGCTTTACGCCATTGGCAGGGAGTTGTTTCCTCCGCGTTCGATCGCCATTTTTTCTGCCCTCGTTTATCTGACGCTGTTACCGGTGGTGCGGCATGGACGTTTGGCGATGTTGGATGGGGCAGTTTTGTGTTTTTTGCTGGGGGCGATGTGGTGTCTGCTACGATCGCGCCGCGACTTGCGCTACGCTTTGGGGGCGGGGATTGGGTTCGGACTCATTTGCCTTACTAAGGGCGTAATGTTGGGGCTGCTGTTGGCTGGGATGGGCTGTATTTTTTTGGTTTGGGATACCCCGCGACTCCTCACTTCTGGGTATCTTTGGGGCGGATTTGCGATCGGAACATTGCCAGTAGCGGCTTGGTATTTTGCCCAATGGCTGCACTACGGCCAATATTTCATCCACGCTAATTTAGTTAACGAATCTTTCCGGCGCATTTCGGAACCTGTGAGCAGTCACAGAGGCCCGCCCTGGTATTATATTTTAGAAATTTTAAAATTAGCTTGGCCGTGGCAGTTATTTTGGCTGCAAGGGCTGCGTTTAAGTTGGGAAAATCGCAATTTTCCAGGACCAAAATTAGTATTGGTTTGGACTGGAGTATATCTGCTGGCTATTTCTGTGATGACTACTAAATTGCCGTGGTATGTTTTGCCAATTTATCCAGCTTTTGCTCTTGCTGTTGGCAGTTATCTTGCTGAAGTTTGGGAGCAACTGTGGCTGCCACCAGAGCCCGTCAAAGAGGAAGCAGAAGAACATTTTGATGCTATTTCTTTATTGCCTCACCCCGCGATTTTAGCAGTGCTGGCTGTAGTTGGTGTTGTCGGCTGCATTTACTTCAGTGGCTTAGTGCAAATTGGGAAATACATTGTGCCTCCCGATCGAGATTTGCAGTTAATGCTGCTGTTTGTAGGTTTGACAATGACAATGGGGGCAGTGTTGCTTCACCGCAAAGACCGGCAGTTTATATTAGTTTTAATTTGGGGAACTTACCTGACGCTATTGGTATTGGTGGCTTCAGATAACTGGGTTTGGGAACTTGCCGAGGATTATCCGGTTAAGCCGATCGCCGAAATTGTCCGCACAGGAACTCCGGCCGGTCAACAGGTGTTTACTTCTCACCGCTTGGGCCGTCCATCGCTGAATTTTTATAGTCAACGCCAAGTTATTGTCGCCGATGCGCCGACGCTCAAAAAGAAATGGCAATCTCTTCCTCAACCTTATTTTCTGTTAGAAAAACCAGTTTTAAAACATTTAGGTTTGCAGAATGCTGAGATTGTCAAAACAGCAGATGATTGGGTTTTGGTAACTAAAAAGTAAGTTAATAGTTAATAGTCCCCTCCTCGGGCAGGGCGGTCTCATTCTCAAATTTTAGCGCTGCTAAAATTTGAGAATGGGACATCATTATCTTGAGCGAACGCCCAGATTTTTGCGCTACCTCCTGGGGGGGTGACAAAGAGGTCTACGAAATAGACTGTATAAGGGTTGCAGCCCGCATACCTTGTTGATAAAAGTGGCGTTTAGAAGGAGTTAACTTCATTAACTGTTCCACCTCCGAAGAACATTGTTCTAGATAATTAACCCACTTTTCT
>NZ_JAUBQN010000024.1:0-103527 GCF_036701295.1 Microcoleus harperi Pol14_C6
GCCGTGTGCCGGGAAACTGGCAAGCACGGTTCCGAATGGGAGGGAGAAGGTGGTAACATCTTCTCTCGACCCTACCTTACACAATCATTCTGCCTATTCAGGACGGCGATATCTGAGAGGTTTGACCCCTCAGATATTTGCCAACAGTCTCTTTCAATCGCTACTACACAAACAAAGTCCGCCTTCGCGGACTCAAGAAATGTAACTCGCGAAGGCGGGGTTTCGTCTGTGTAGACGCGGTTTCAACCGCCCTCTGTATGAGGCGCAATCAAATAGATGCAATCCGACGCTCGATCGCATTATAGAATCGATCGCCCATCTCACTCATCCCAACCTCAATTAACGCTTGATTGTCAGCACTAAAAACCCGAAAAGCTGATTCAGCCCCGCCAACTAAACCAATTTTATGCCACATTTTGGTCAAATGTTCTTGCAGGTAAGACTCCCAAATTTCTTGATTTTTCGGCGCGACTGAAACTACAATGCAGTTGCCCATTTCACCAAACAAAATTTCATCCCAGCGGCTGACATTTGCTGAATTAAAACTGAGATGAATTTCCGCACCCATTTTAGCAGAGATACAGGATTCCGCGAGGGCGATCGCAATTCCACCTTCCGCACAATCATGGGCAGAACCTACCCAACCTTGCCGAATTCCATCACGACAAACCGATTGCACTTTTCTTTCCAACTCAAAATCTATCCTTGGCGGTTTCCCAGCTACAATCCCGTGCATTGCCGCTAAATATTCCGAACCTCCCAGAGTAGGAGAAGTTTCTATTTTTGAGCTTTCAGATGAAACTTCTGAGTTTTGGTATGATTCCCCCATTCCCAACACATAAATTAAATCACCTTTCTTTAGCCAAGCTTGACCGCAAATCTTCTTCAAATCGGGAATTAACCCCACCATTCCGATTACCGGAGTCGGATAAATTGGTTGAGGATTCCCCTCAGCATCAACAGTTTCATTGTAAAGAGAAACATTGCCGCCAGTCACAGGCGTTCCCAACTCTCTACAAGCATCAGCAATCCCGCGACAAGCTGAGGCTAACTGCCAATATCCGATAGGCTTTTCGGGACTGCCAAAATTCAAATTATCAGTAACTGCCAGAGGTTCAGCACCCACACAGCTTAAGTTTCTCGCTGCTTCCGCTACGACTGCTTTTGCACCTTCATAAGGATCGAGATAAACATAACGAGAATTGCAATCAACCGTTGCAGCAACTCCAGGAATCACCCCCAGAGGCGCTTCCTTCTTGCTAAGGGGGGGAGAAACTTTCGGAGTTTCCCTACCTTGTGCCTTTTTAAATAGAGGAATTACCTCTTCTTCCTGTTTGCTTTCGGAAGCTAGAGAAATAGCATTTTCTCTCTGTAAATCTCCCTTAGCGAGGGGGTGTACTTCTAGCCCGTTACCAAGGGAAGATTGGCAAGGTTCTAACGGACGCAATCTGACAACCGCAGCATCAGCGCCTCCCGGTAAAACAACAGTATTGTTTTGCACTTGATGGTCGTATTGGCGATAAACCCAGCGTTTAGAAGCGATGGTGGGAGTATCTAAAAGCGTCAGCAAAACCTGATTCCAATTTTGGAAATTGCCGTTAATTTCGATACCTGTAACTGTGGATTGTGGCAGGGAATCAGCCGTCCATTCCCATGCTTTTATAGCATATTCGGGCGGCTCTGTCAACAGTTCTCGGTGATAAATTGGCGTGTTATCTGCCAAAGCAGTGGCGGTAATTTCGGCAGCGATTTCGCCTTTAAATAGAATTCGGACGATCGGCTTTTCGATAACTGTTCCCGCTACTACCGCGTGCAATCCCCAGCGGTGGAAAATATCTATTAATTCCTGTTCCCGTCCTTTTTGGGCAACAAACAACATCCGTTCTTGGGATTCTGAAAGCAGGTATTCGTAGGGAATCATGCCGCTTTCTCGAACGGGAACTTTGTCTAAATCGAATTCAATGCCGACGCCGCCTTTGGCTGCCATTTCTGATGTCGAACAGGTTATTCCGGCGGCACCCATGTCTTGGGCGGCGACGACTGCACCGGTTTTGAATGCTTCTAAACAAGCTTCAATTAAGGATTTTTCTAAAAATGGATCTCCTACTTGGACTGCGGGGCGATCGTCCATTGATTTGTCTGTCAATTCTGCACTGGCAAAACTTGCTCCTCCCATGCCATCTCTGCCAGTAGTTGAACCGACGTACAGCACGGGATTTCCGATGCCGGATGCCCCGGATTTGACGATTTCTTGAGTTTCCATTAAACCCAAGGCCATGACGTTAACTAATGGGTTGCCGGAATAAGCAGGATCGAAGTAAACTTCGCCGCCAACTGTGGGTACGCCGATGCAATTTCCATAATGAGAAATTCCTGATACTACTCCTTTGAACAATCTCTGAGTTTTAGCGTCGTCTAAGTTGCCAAAACGCAGGGAATTTAAAAGTGCGATCGGGCGTGCACCCATTGTAAAGATATCGCGGAGAATGCCGCCGACACCGGTTGCCGCACCTTGGAAAGGTTCAACTGCTGACGGGTGGTTGTGGGATTCAATTTTGAAGGCGAGTTGCAAGCCTTCTCCCAAGTCTACGACGCCGGCATTTTCTCCGGGCCCGACTAGAATTCGATCGCCCTCTGTGGGAAACTGTTTTAATAGTGGCCGCGAATTTTTGTAACAGCAGTGTTCGCTCCACATGACGCCGAACATTCCCAATTCAGCTTTATTGGGATGGCGACCTAGACGCTGAACGATTTCTTCGTATTCTTCAGGTGTGAGTCTTTCACCGGCAATTTGTTCGGGGGAAAATGGGGATTCGGAGATGGGAGACATGGAAACTCGTTATAAACCACAGGCTTTATTCTAAATGCCCTTTGGTTGGTTAATCTAAAATCTATAATCTAAAATCTATAACCCTAGGTCTTTGGGTTGGTTAATCTAAAATCTAAAATCTAAAATCTAAAATCTAAAATCGAATGACTCAACCTCGAAATCTCAATTTTGCTAACCAAAACTTGCGGAACCGTTCTTTTAAAGGGCTTGACTTGTCAGGGGCGAATTTCAGCGGTTGCGACATTCGAGGCTGCAATTTCACTGGGGCGATTTTGAGAGGGGCAAATTTTCAGGGTGTCAGAACCGGACAAAGCCGCAGGCGGGTGAGAAATTTGATTGCTAGGGCTGGGGTAACGGCGGTTACAGTGACGACGGCTGGGGCTTTGACTGGACTGATTGCCGGGGCAGATGCGGGGGCTGTGGCTGTGGCCGGAACGGCTGCTACGGCGATTGCGGCGACTCGGTGCGAGGCTGGGATTGTGGCGGGGGCTGTGGCTGGGGCTGCTGCTGCGATCGGGGCTAGCGGTATTGTGACATTTTTGGGTGGAGATACTCTCAGGGGAATTATCTTATTTTTGGTTTCTGGGGTAATTCTTGGCTTAACTGCGATCGGCTTTTTTATCGCTGTTGAAGAAATAGAAAAATTGTCGATAACGTCGTTTAGAAAAGCTGATTTAACTGATGCTGTATTCGATCCGGGGGCGGTTATAGATGCCGATTTTTCCGATGCGCGAGGAGTGCCGTGGTAGACTGCACAATTACTGATTTTTTACCCATTCCCGGAATTCTCGCACTGCTGCGGTGGCGCCTGTAGTTTGAGTGCGATCGATAAATTCGTCAACTTTTACAGTCGGTAGCATTGGGAAAGTTCGGGAAAAATTGCACTCGGCATATTCGCCATTTTGCAATTGATAAAACTTGATGCTTCGTCCGTCGTACTGCCAAATTTATGGTACGCCTAAATCTGCATATAAATATATAAATCGAATTGATTTAAGGAACTGCTGGTAATATCAATTTCCAGTGCTAAATCGGGCGGCGGATCGTGAGGAAAGTCTAATTATGTTCTCCCTCTGACCAGTGCTTCATTCTGGATATAATAACATGAATCTGGTTCTCTACCCGCTGCTTTTTTGGGGTTTTTAATAGTAATCGAGCCAAAGGGGTTGTACTCCAGATTGAGTTATTCTATGAGAGTTACAATTAAGCGATCCATCGGCCTGTTGCGATTTTCATGTTCCGATAGCGGCACCATAATTTCTAATTGACCTTGATGATAAGCAATTCTGGTGGAACGTTTGTTTCCCAGTTCCGCTAGCAGGCTTTGATATAATTGCCAACTGATATTTGGCAGTAAAACTCGCTGTTCGGCAGGCGTTGATATTGTTAGCATTTTACTTGGGTTTTAAAGCTTGAGTATATTTTAGTTGATATTTCTGTTTTGCGAACTCAACAAAAAGTATCTGCCGACAGCTACGGTCATGCGCTACTCTAGTTAATAATAGACTGTGGTCATTAGTCCTTGTTGTATGAAGCTGCGATCGTTCTTTTCTTTCCTCATTGCTGGCGTCTTGGCACTCTTAGGCTTGAGTGCCAGTGGTTTTTACTGGCTGACAACTCAAACTCCCCTGAATTTGCTCGCTGGCGGGCCGACAACCACTCCGGCTGCGGCTGTGTTTGTCTCGAAACAAGCACCTTTGTTAGCATCAATGCTGGTAAATCCCGATCGCCTCGAAGCATTGCGACAAGTTTTTGCCACTCCTGAAGAAAGAAGTCGATCGCACGCAGAATTTGAGCAAATCAAAAAAAGTTTCCTCGCCAATACAGGCCTGGATTACAGTCGAGATATCCAACCTTGGATAGGTGACGAAATTACCCTCGCCGTTACAACGCCAGATTTCGATGGCGACAGCAGCAACGGCAAACAAACCGGGTTTTTGCTAGCCGTTTCATCCCAAAATGCCGATCGCAGCCAAAAATTTCTCGACTCATACTGGCGCCAACAACCTCGTGCCGATAAAACAGTTCATTCGGAACTATATAAAGGCGTTAAAATTAATTATAAACAAGCAACTATAGCGAAAAAAAAATCGGCTTTTATTTCGCCTTTTAACCCATTTTATTTGCTGAATACAAATTCTCCACCCAGCTTCGCAACAGCAGCAATCGGCAGTAATTTAAATTCTGGAAATAACCAAAATTTTGTTTTATTTGCCAATAGCCCCAGTGTGATTCGAGAAGCCATTAATAACGTTGAATCAGCAAACTTAAACCTCAACAATACTCCGGAATACCAAAAAGCTTTGCAGCAGCTAACTCAAGGTAGAATTGCTGTAGCATTTGTCAATCTCCCGCAGTCAGCAACCGACCCAAATCCCCCAGTTTCTCTTAATTCTCTCGCAGTTGCTGTCGGAGTCAACCGACGGGGATTGCTTGCTCAAACTGCTTTAGTGACATCGCGAGAAAACACAGCTTCTCCAACACTCTCGGAACCCGTGCAAGCCTTGCAGTACATTCCCTCAGCCAGTCCTTTCGCGGTCGCCAGCACCGATTTAAGGAATTTTTGGACTGATTTGTCATCGGCGGTGTCAGCTAACGCTGAAGTGTCAAAATTAGTCGATCGCACTCTCGCAGATATTCAGCAAGTTTGGGGCGTCAACCTGCAGCAGGATATATTTGACTGGGTACAAGGAGAATACGCTTTAGCAGTGCTTCCGAATTCATCAAATAGTGCCGATTGGATTTTTGCCGCCGAAACATCTCCCGATTCCCAAAAGGCGATCGACAAACTCGATGAAATTGCCCGCAGCAAAGAATACAGCATCGGCAGCTTCAGTCTGAGAAATCAGAAAATTACCGCTTGGACGCAGTTGACAACGAACCCAAATTATGGGAAAGAAAATAAGAGAAAAAGTGCGATCGAAACCGAGGCAAAAGGAGTTCGAGCCACCGTCGGCAAATACGAAATTTTTACCACATCAGTAGAAGCAATGGACGCAGCACTAGAAGCAGCAGAAACAGGCTCTTTATTTGCCAATCAAGATTTTCAAACCAGCATTGAAACCTTGCCACCATCTAACGACGGCTATTTTTATTTAGACTGGCCCTCCAGCAGGCCAATTTGGGAAAAACAAATCCCGCTGTTGAGGTTAATTGAACTTTCGGCAAGACCATTGTTCGAGCACTTGCGATCGCTCACTGTCACCAGTACGGGAGAGATCGCAGGAATTCGCAAAGCTACAATATTTATGCGGCTGAATTAGTTATAAGGAAGTTCGGCAACGGATTCGCTCCACGGATGTAACGGATGTCAGGAAGAAGGAAGAAGGAAGAAGGAAGAAACTACGCCCAATTCCCAATTCCCCATTCCCAATGCCCAATGGCCCATTCCCAATAACTAAGGAGTAATCACTACTGACTGCTTCACCTTTTTCGGTTGCCCAAAATAAGCTTGAAACACCTCTTTCGCGATCGGGGCCGCGGCAACAGAACCATAACCGCCATTTTCGACAACCACGGCGATCGCAATTTCCGGCTTGTCAGCAGGCCCGAAGGCCACATATAAAGAGTGATCCTCCTGTCCAATAACCTCCGAAGTCCCTGTTTTGCCCGCCGTCATCGGAATCGAACCGTCATTCATCCCCTGTCCCGTACCCTCGGCAACCACCGCGATCAGTCCTTCCTTAATCACCTGAATTGTCGAAGGTTTCATCCCAATCTTTACTCGTTGAGTCTCCGGTGTGCCGGTCATAGAAGTCAAAAGATGGGGCTTCACCCGATAGCCGCCGTTAGCGATCGAACTCACCATCACCGCCGCCTCCAAAGGAGTTACCAACACCAACCCCTGACCGATCGACATCGTTACCGTATCACCCGCATACCAAGGTTCTTTATAAATTTTCTCCTTCTCCTCCGGCGTCGGGATTTGACCGTGATCGCCGCCGCCTAGCCCCAAAAGATTCAAATTCGTATCCTTGCCAATTCCCAAGCGGTGTCCCCACTTAGAAATTTGCTCCGGCCCCGTACTAATCCCCACTTGATAAAAAAACGTATTGCTGCTGAAAGCCAAAGCCTCCCGAAAGCCGATGTCGCCGTAACCGCCGCTGTGTTCGTTAAAATCAATTCCCCCCACAGTAATGTAAGACGAAGTACCGAGAATTGAGTCCGGCGAAAATTTGCCCGACTCCAGGCCCGCGACGGAAGTCACAATTTTAAACGTGCTGCCGGGGGGATAGCCTTGCATGGCCCGATTCAAAAATGGATTTTCCTGGTCTTGAAGAGTTTGCCACTCATCCTTAGTGATTTTTCGTGTAAACAGATTGGGGTCAAAAGTCGGGTGGCTGGCCATAACTAATACCCCCCCGGTTTTGACATCCAGCGCCACTACTGCTCCCCGGCGGTTCCCCAAGGCTTTTTCGGCTGCTTTTTGCATGGACAAGTCTATGGTTAGCTGCACCGCCTCACCGGGTTTGGGCGGTGTCTCTCCCATCAGCCGCAATTCTTGATTTTGGGCATTTACCTCGATCAGTCGATCGCCCCAAACTCCTGCAATCTTCTTGTTAGAACTCGCTTCTATGCCCATCTGACCGACAATCATCCCCATCGGGTATTCCGGATGAGCTTCCAAGTCTGCTGCGGTAGCCTCGCCAATATATCCGATAACGTGAGCCGCCAAACTGCCTTCGGGATAGTAGCGGTTCGCTTCTGGCCGCACTTCCACTCCCCGCATCTGTCCCACCTGTTCTGCTAGTGGCACAAACACCTCTGGCGGCATTGCTTGCTTGAGCCGCACCGGTCTGTAGGATTGAGGATCGACCTCTTTTAATTTTTTTAAAATTTCTTTCGCCGGGATTTTAACCAGCGGACTCAACTTTTCTGCTGTCGCTTTCCACTCTTCCGGCGTTTGTTCTTTCGGCCACAAATATACCGATCGAGCTAAATTGTTTGCTGCTAGCAAGTTGCCCTTGCGATCGATAATATGTCCGCGATTCGCCGGCATTGGCACTAGGCGAACGCGATTGTTTTCGGCTCTTTCCCGGTTTTGCTTCCCTTGTATCAGTTGCAATTCCACCAGCCGACTAGCGTGCAGACCTAGCAAACCTGTTGCCACTAGCATTAACACGATCGCCCGGTGTATCGGACGCTCCTGTTTCTTAGGAGTTTCCGCGAGGGTTTTGTCAGAAGAGGGAAATGCTGAGATTGAATAAACTTGTCGTTGCATCATTCTATAGGTAGATGTCAAATCCTAGATTTTAGATTCTTGAATTGTCAATTGTGAAGTATACATCATCAAACCGGGGACAATCGGGCCTTGACTCTTGGGAGAAACGGAATGATCGATCGTTAACTTTTGACTAATCACCAATAACTCATGACTGCTGACTAATCCCCCAAGCACCAAGAAGTAGCCAGAAAAATCAAGGCCAGGCTCAGCCAATTAGGGAGGTGGAGCCAGCCGGATAGGCTTATAGGTAACAATACCAAGGCCTGTGTCAATAGGGAACCGAGCGCCAACAGCAAGGCGAGGAGTATCAAATTTATCATCTTGACACCGTACAATTGCGGATATGAGTCGCTCGCCTGTGGCAGAAATCCGAGTGGCACAAGCGAGCGCGATCGTACAGGGATTGTCCTGATAGACATAAGAAAGAGAAGCCAGGAGGTTTTGAACTAATTTAAAAAAAATTATTCTTCCTCCCAAGTTTGGATTCTAGGGGCTGCGATGGGTAGATTCTGAGTTGTGGTTTTAAGTTGTGACCGAGGAGTATTGCCATGTTGTTTAATCAGCGACCCAATTTCAAAAACGGTGCGCTCTTGGCTGCGATTGCCGCGATCGCCGCCCTACCAGTTTTAGCAGAAACAGCCAATTTCGGCACTTTAACTTTATCGCGAGGTTTTGCACCCCCAACAGCAGTTTTGAGAGGTTCCACAGGCGGATCGTACTCTCTATCTGTGATAGCCAACGCCGATAGCCACAAAAACAAATGTTTGGGTTTTGCCACCCCAACTCCCGACCACATCATAGTCTTGCAGCAAAAATTTTCAAAACTCACGCTCCAAGTCAACAGCGGAGGCAAGGACACAACCTTACTCGTACAAGGCCCCGGTAATGCGGTGCGCTGCGGAGACGATATAGGTCAGAATAAAGATGCTGGCATAGTTGATTCAGACTGGCAAGCAGGCTCTTACAAGATTTGGGTCGGTACTGTCGAACCCGGAGTCAAGTCTAACTATACAATCTCAGTACAGGAATAGAACGCAGTGACGCTGTGGCTATGCCACAATAAAATGTCGTCAAATTCTACCCCCATCTCCCCATCTCCGAGCGATCCACTGCCCCAATCTCCCACACTCTTAATCTCCCACTACCCAATCTCCCGATCGACCGCTCACTTCTCCCATCCAGTAAAATGTAAAATCGAAAGTGGCGTGTTTAACCAAAATAGGTAACTCCGAAAGTGCTAAAGACTCTTAGAGCTGACTTCAGTATAATTTTCGATCGCGACCCTGCCGCTCGCAACTGGCTGGAAGTTTTGTTTTGCTACCCCGGTCTTCAGGCCCTAGTGCTGCACCGCCTCGCACACTGGCTTTATGTGTTGGGACTTCCTTTCATCCCCCGCTTGATTTCCCACATTGCTCGCTTTTTGACCGGAATTGAAATCCATCCAGGGGCAACCATCGGCAAAAGCGTATTCATCGACCACGGTATGGGAGTTGTGATCGGCGAAACAGCGATTATCGGCGATTTTGCCCTAATTTACCAAGGTGTCACCCTTGGCGGTACTGGCAAACAAAGTGGCAAGCGTCACCCTACCGTCGGCGAAAACGTAGTTGTCGGTGCCGGCGCAAAGGTACTCGGCAATCTGCAAATTGGCAATAACGTTCGCATCGGCGCCGGTTCCGTCGTGCTCCGCGACGTACCATCTGACTGTACAGTGGTAGGGATTCCCGGCCGCATCGTGTATCGATCGGGAGTGCGCGTCAATCCGCTAGAACACGGCAGTTTGCCGGATTCGGAAGCAGTGGTAATTCGCTCTTTGCTCGATCGTATCGAGTCCCTCGAACAGCAAGTAAAAAATTTGCTTCCTCAAGCATCTGTCTCCTTAAATTCTGTTCCCAATTCGCCTTCATCATTCCCAACTTTAAATCAAACCAGCAATGTAGCTGTAGCTGAAAAAACCGAATTAGCTGTTGCCACCACTTGTCAGTTAAAAGATAAAGCAATTCAAGAGTTTTTTGACGGCACCGGCATCTAAAATTTGAATTGGGCATTGGCCCGCGCCGGGCATTGGGCATTGGAACTGACAACAAATAACCAATAACTAATAAGCAATAACTACTGACTACTGACTTCTTTTTCAAGGATTAACCGATCGCACAGACCAATTTCCCTCCCCGTCGCGCCGATAAAGCGATCGGTTTTGCGGTTCCCCCCGCAACTCCAAAAAATCCACCGTTTCCGGTTCCAACAACAGCAAGCAAAAATTAGGAAGCGGATCGATCGCATTTGGGGAAGCAGAATCAAAAGCACTAGCCTCGGCTTTGTCATCCCCCGGCTGCGGCCAAGCAAACTGCGATCTAGCGGCCTCAGAAAGCTCCTGCCAAGTTGTGCGGCGCGACGAGCACAACTCTCCCTCTGGATAATCTGCCCCTACCAAAACTAGCTTTCCAGCAATCCGAAATTGTTCGCGAGTTTTTGGGAAATACCAGCAAATTTCCCCCCAAGGATAGAGGTTAATTTCTTCAGCTTTTTGGCTGCGAATATCTGTAATAAATTTCAACTGATTAGTATCAGCTAAAAAACCTCGAAACACCACAGTGCGGTTGGCCGGACGCCCAGTGGCGCGAACAGTTGCTAGTTGCAAGTAGCGGGCAAAAGCGAGACTGCGGTTGCGGTGGAGCGCGCGAGCTAAGGGCGATCGCCAAAGTGCTAAAGACATAGTTAATAACCTATCATATTGGTAATCGGTAATCGGTAATTGGTAATCGGTAATTGGGAATTCTATCAGTTACATCCATTAAATCCGTCGAGCCAATCTGTTGCCGAATTTCCTGCTGCTTCTCTTGCCTAAACTCACAACTTACAGCTATTAAAATCTTGCTATTGGTAATTTTATGTCAAATTCACTCTCAAAACTCAAAACTATTGAAACTCCCCACAGCGGCTACCACTGGGACGGCAGTTCCCGGCGCTTTTTTGAAGGCTGGTACTACCGAATAACCTTACCGATTCACGGACAATCCTTTGCATTCATGTATTCCATCGAAGACCCCAGAGGCGGTCAACCTTACAGCGGCGGTGCCGCTCAAATTCTCGGCCCGAAAGATAGCTATTTGTGCCGCACTTTCCCCGATGTAAATAAGTTTTGGGCGCACCGAGACAGCTTAGGTTTCGGACATTGGGGCAAAACAGATTTACAAATTAAATCCCAATATTTAGAGCCTCAATTATTCGACAGCCGCGTCGAAGAAGGCTATCAAGCTACTGCTACTGTGAATCAAGGTTATCTGCACGATCCTGGAAGCAGCAGGCACTGTTTTTGGCAGTACGAAATTCAACCTATTTACGGCTGGGGAAACTCTGAAGAAATCCAGAAATCAACGGCGGGAATGCTATCTTTTCTGCCCGTATTTGAACCAGGATGGCAAATTTTAATGGCTCACGGTTTAGCCACGGGCTGGATTGATTGGAACGGCCAACGCTATGAATTTAAAGATGCTCCCGCTTATAGTGAAAAAAACTGGGGCGGTGCTTTTCCGCAAAAGTGGTTTTGGGTTAATTGCAATTGTTTTCAAGGCGAAAGCGATTTAGCTTTAACTGCTGGCGGGGGCAAGCGGGGCGTGCTGTGGTGGATGGAATCGGTAGCAATGATTTGTCTGCATTACCGAGGTAAGTTTTACGAATTTGTGCCTTGGAATTCGGAAGTTAGTTGGAATATTGAACCTTGGGGAAGCTGGAAAATGCAGGCTAGAAATAGTCAGTTTGAAGTTGAGTTAATTGGCACTACAAACTGTTCTGGTACTTATCTGCGAGCTCCTACAGAAAAAGGTCTGGCTTTTTGCTGCCGGGATACGACGCATGGCGAATTGCGCTTGCAACTGCGAGAGTTGTTGGGGGGAAATGTGGAAAAAAATGGCAAGCAGCGTTCTAGAATTATTTTAGAGGCTCAAAGTTCTTTATGCGGTTTGGAAGTTGGGGGCGGGCCTTGGGATGAAGTTTGGCGATCGAATTAAGTCAGCAGTCAGTAGTTAGTAGTCATTAGTCATTAGGCAGTTAATAGTTAACAGGAGTTAGAACAGCCATGATCAATATACTCGGTTGGCAATTAGGCAAATTCTACCGCTGCCAGCGGTTACAAAAAACTTTTAAGGTGATTTTGGGAGTAATTTTATGTTTGAGTACAATCTTGATGCCGACGGCAATTGCTAGTGCTGCCGGGGATTTGTCTCGGCAACCTCTCACCGAAATTACTGTTAGTTTAGGTAACGAAGCTGGGGAACTAAAGTTTTTTCCCAATCTGTTAGAATTTGAATCTGGCAAGCGCTATAAATTAGTGCTAAAAAATCCCAGTTCGCAGAAACATTATTTTACTGCTAAAGACTTTGCTGATGCGAGTTGGAGTCAAAAAGTTGAAGCGGGTAAGGTGGAAATTAAAGGAGCGATTCACGAATTGGAACTTAAACCGGGCGCTATGGCAGAATGGGTGTTTGTACCGATGAAATCGGGAACCTACAACCTGCGCTGTACGGTAGCCGGACATACAGAGGCGGGAATGATTGGTAAAATTACGATCGCCTCTTAAGTCCGAGTTAATACATTAAAAGACTGACCAATTTTTGTGTAATCGGAAAACCAGTCTGACGCTCAAAATGTCTGAACATCGGACTAGGATTTGCCTCTAAAAATACATACTCACCCGTTGGCTTGAGACGCCAATCAATAGCAGTCCAATCGAGCATAAATGCCTTTAATATTGCTAAACATTGTTGGTAAACTGATTCGGGCAAAACTATCGGAATTAGTTCGGACTCTAAATCTTCCCGAAAGTCCAAAGCTTGACTGCGAATTTCCGCCGAATAGACTGATTCACCAATCACATAACTGCGAATGTTTGTCCCAGGAATATACTCTTGTATTGTGATTGGAGAAATACTCAAAGCCAAGTCCAGCCGATTAGGTTCTAAATGTGCCTCTGTCACCAACTTGGTATGAGCACCACCATAAACTGGCTTAAAAATTACTTTTTTCTGAGAGGGGAAAAATTCCCTAACTTGCTCTGGATTGTTACTGATTAAAGTTGCAGGAATTGTAACTCCTATTTGCTTTGCCAGACTCAGTTGTAGGGGTTTTTCTTTATGAAATTGGTATGCCTGCCAGGAATTAATCCAGCGAGCCGGACAAGCTTGCATTAGCGAGCGCACTGTACTCATGGAATCGTTCAATGCAACTTGCTGTTGATTTGCATCATTTAAAGGTGCAACGCCAACACCGGAAAAATTGCGCCAAAATACACTGTGAATATCTTGAAAATTCAACTGGCGACCTCCGGGTAGCGTCAAGCACCCTACCAGGGTATCAGGTTGCCAAGACAGACGTAACTGTCTTGGAAACAGATAGGTATCTAAATAATCTACTTCTGCACCGGCTTGGGTGAGAGCATCTTTTATATGAGCAGCATGAGCATCTGAATCATTACCCAGAATTAAAATGTTCATGGGAAATTTGAAAATAAAAAATAGGCTACAATCAAGTACAAATATGAAAAGTCGCATCACTTGTTTTGAGAGTGTTGCAACTTTTTATATATTGAATAAAAACACTGAAAAAAACACTCGAATGAGGCTGAATCTTTGAAATTCTTATTACAGAAAGAAGCGGAATAGTTCAGGAATTAGGCAAAATCTCTACCATTGTCGGCACGAATGAGGTTACCAATAAATAGGGACTCCACCGCCTTCAAACCAAGCTTTCGTGTAATATCCTCCACCCTCTTCACCTAGAGCCATAGTGGTCATCGGAGGGTCAATGGGAATAGGCTTGGGAGGAAATCCTCCTCCTCCTTCACTTCCCGGACAGGGAGCTGAGATACACTGTATCCCACCACCACCTTCTTCACCTATAGCTAGAGTGGTAGCCCTTAATCCACCTCCGATGCGCGTGGACTCTTCATCAGTTAGCGTCTCTTCAAAATCCAAATCAATTGCTTCGAGATCAGCAATATCTAGATCAAAAGGATGATTCATAAAATTATCCTACTTGAGTAAAAGATTAGGCTTGTTTACCCATAATCTAAATCAAGAGGATGAAGTGATGTTGCCATTTTGGCAAGTTTCAAAGTAAGTATTGTAACTGTCAGTTAAAAAAAGTTAAGCTGACTCTAGCGGAGCCATTGTCAGCCCCGCACGGCTCAATTGCATATGATAAAGTTCTGCTTGCTCTTGCGGGCCAACCCAGACGGTGGCCTGCCCTTCGTGGTGGATTTGGTTGGCGAGTTTCCAAGCTTGATCGCTCGTCATCCCCGGAATGTATTTCGTCAAACATTCCACAACGTGCTGGAACGTGTTGAAATCGTCGTTAAGAACTATTACCCGATAGTTGGGATAAGGTTTGCGGGTAACTTGACTCGATCGAACGGGTGATATGGTTGGTGAAGAGGTCATCGCGCGAACAGCCACTGAAACTACAGAATTCGTAAAATAGTTACCTCTAACATCATAACACAATTTCACAATTTTTCAACCCGTACTTGGTATTTTGATCCGCTTCGGGGTTTATTTTCACCACCGGGCCCTGCGTTAAACTTCTCCAGAAACTGTGGGGATTAGGGGTTAGATACCCTGCTCCCCATTGACAGGCTTTTCTGGAGAAATCTATTGCACCGCGCCGATTAAACTACAGTTAACACTCGATCGACCTCAGAAGTGTCGCCGCCGTGAGAGTACGCTTGCACCAGAAGTTGCTTTAAATCTTCAATCAGCGGATAGCGGGGGTTCGCTCCGGTACACTGATCGTCAAAAGCACGATCGGCCATTTCCTCAACGCGAGCAAAAAAGAAATCATCACTCATTCCCTGACTGGCAAGAGCCTCCTGAATCGTGCTAGGAAGATCTACCTGACGCTTCAGATCTTCTACCGCTGCGATCAACTTCTCAACTTTTTCATCTTCTGTATCGCCGCCCAAATTCAGATAGTCAGCAATTCGAGCATAACGCCACTTGCTGTTAGGATACTTGTTTTGAGAAAAAATCGCTTGTTTGAACGGAACATCCGTTGCATTGTAGCGAATTACGTGGGAAATCATCAGCGCATTCGCTAAACCGTGAGGGACGTGGCAAGTTGCACCTAATTGGTGAGCTACTGAGTGACAAACCCCCAGAAAAGAGTTGGCAAATGCCATCCCGGCAATCGTAGCAGCATAATGTACTTTCTCCCGCGCTTTCGGATCGTTAGCACCATTTTTGTAAGCGCTGGGCAGGTATTTAAACAGCAAACGAATCGCTTCTAAAGCCAAACCATTTGTATACTCAGAAGCCAACACAGAAACATAAGCTTCTAAAGCGTGGGTTAGCGCATCAATGCCGCCGTAAGCAGTCAGTTTCCGGGGCATATTCAGCGTAAGTTCTGGATCGACGATCGCCATACTCGGAGTCAGAGCATAATCTGCAAGCGGATACTTAATCCCCGATCGTTCATCCGTAACAACTGCAAAAGGCGTGACTTCCGAACCCGTTCCCGAAGTAGTTGGAATTGCCACCATAATTGCCTTTGAACCCAAAGGCGGCAGTTCGTATACCCGCTTGCGAATATCCATAAACCGCATCGCCAATCCTTCAAACTCAATTTCTGGATGCTCGTACATCAGCCACATTACTTTAGCAGCATCCATCGGCGACCCACCACCAAAGGCAATAATCACATCTGGATGGAAACTATTGCAGATTTCTAAACCTTTGCGAACAGTAGCGAGCGAAGGATCGGGTTCCACATCGTAAAATGTGTAGTGATCGATGCCGATTTCTTCCAAACTATCTGTGACTTCCTTAGTCAATCCCAATTCAAACAAAGGTTGATCCGTCACGATCAAAGCACGTTTCTTACCTGCAAGATCCCTCAAAGCTACAGGAAGACAACCCGACTTAAAATAAATCTTGGGAGGAATGCGGAACCACAGCATATTCTCGCGCCGTTCTGCTACGGTTTTGATATTGAGCAGGTGATGGGGTGTCACGTTGACAGAAATGGAATTATCGCCCCAGCTACCGCAACCGAGGGTAAGGGAGGGATCGAGGCGGAAATTGTACAAATCGCCGATCGCACCTTGAGAAGAAGGCGTATTAATCAGCACCCGCGAAGTCTCTAGTTTGCTTTCAAAATAACGAATGTGGTTCTGATTGTGGGGGGCGGTGTAGAGTACAGAAGTATGGCCGTGGCCGCCAAAAATTATCAGCGCTTCAGCTTTGTCTACTGCTTCAGTAAAGTCCTTGGCGCGATACATGGCGAGAATCGGTGAAAGTTTTTCACAAGCAAAGGGTTCTTCTTTACCGACCCCATCCACTTCTCCAATCAAAACCCTGATGTTTGACGGCACTGTAAAACCCGCAATCTGCGCCACCTTTTGCACCGATTGTCCGACAATTTCGGCATTCAATCGACCATCAATTAAGATTACCTGCCGCACTTTTTCCCGTTCTTCAGCATTGAGGAAATAAGCACCGCGCTTGATAAATTCCAGTTGCACTGCATCGTACACCTCATCCACAACAACCACAGATTGTTCCGAAGCACAAATCGTGCCGTTGTCGAAAGTTTTGCTGAGCAAAATTGAGCTGACAGCCATTTGGATGTGGGCGGTTTCATCGATGATGGCGGGAGTATTTCCTGCGCCGACGCCGAGGGAGGGATGTCCTGAAGAGTAGGCAGCTTTTACCATTCCCGGGCCGCCAGTTGCCAAAATTAGTTTGATATCGGGGTGCTGCATCAAAGCTTGGGAAAGCGGCACAGTTGGCTCATCAATCCACCCAATAATATCCGGTGGTGCTCCTGCTGCTACAGCAGCATCGAGGATGATTTTTGCCGCCGCAGCCGTGCAGGATTTTGCGCGGGGATGGGGCGAAAATATAATGCCATTTCTCGTCTTGAGCACGATTAAAGACTTGAAGATGGTGGTGGAAGTCGGGTTAGTTACAGGAACGATTCCCGCCAGCACTCCCACGGGTTCGGCAATGCGTTCGTAGCCAAAATGCCGATCGGACTCGATGATACCGCAAGTCTTGTCGTTTTTGTATTTGTTGTAAATCATTTCCGAGGCAAAATGATTTTTGATTGCCTTATCTTCGATGACTCCCATTCCCGATTCTTTGACTGCTGCTTTGGCTAAGGGGATGCGGGCGGCATTAGCGGCTAAAGCTGCTTTCTTGAATATGCGATCGACTTGTTCTTGAGTGTAGGTGGCAAATTCAGCTTGGGCTGCTTTTACTTTTTGAATTAAGACTTCTAATTCTTCTAAATTGGTAACTTTCATGTTGTTTTTCCTGATGTTTATTTCGGGAAAATTATTGCCTCAATCTTTAATTGGTAGGGAACCCGCCGATCGACGCAAATAATTTCAAGATTGTTGGTGAGTTGCGAACGCGGTCTTTTAATTATTATATACCGCTAGCTCCGATCGCATTTACCCCGCGGCTGCGAAAAATATCAACAGTTTGTTGCACGAGTTCCGGTGAAGCAGGAGGTGTATCTTTGAGTTCGTAATCCAGTTTTAATTGTTCCCATTTGTATTCTCCCATTTTATGAAATGGTAATACTTCGACTTTTTCCACATTGTTCAAACTGGCAATAAACTCCGCTAGTTTTTCTACGTTTTCGATGTCATCTGTGAGGTGAGGAACTAGAACGAATCGAATCCAGGTCGGTTTGCCAATTTCGCTGAGATATTTTGCCATTGCTAAAGTTGGCTCGATGGAAACGTTGGTGACTTTGTAATACAGTTCGGGAATGTAGGATTTGATGTCCAATAAAACCAGATCGGTCATTTCCAGAACCGGTTTAGCAACTTCTAAAAGACAGAATCCTGATGTGTCTAGGGCTGTATGCAATCCCATTTGATGGCAGCGACTAAAGATTTCTCTGACAAAATCCGGCTGCATCAACGGTTCGCCGCCGCTGACGGTAACGCCTCCTTTCCGCAGGTAGGATTTACATTTGGTAATTTGATCGATTAAATAATCAACGGTTACTTCTTTACCATCGTGGGAATTGTGGCAGTCGGGATTGTGACAGTAAAGACAGCGTAACGGACAGCCTTGGGTGAAGACGATAAACCGGATTCCGGGGCCGTCTACGGTACCAAATGTTTCGATTGAATGAATGCGACCAATTCCAGACATTGATTTGGTTTTGAATTTTGCTTGGCTTCAACTGTGCTCGGGCAGCCGTCAAGTTAAAGTTTTAATTTGGGCTTCGATTCCGCTCAGCCAGCGGTTAAATCGTTAATTGAGCGAAGTCGAAGTTTGAGTTTGGGCTTTGCTCAGATACCGTTTAGGTTGGTAGCTGAGCGAAGTCGAAGCTATACCCGTTCGTGGAATGTCCGTTTAATCACATCTAATTGCTGTTCGCGGGTAAGTTTGATGAAATTAACCGCATAACCGGAGACACGAATTGTTAGCTGGGGATAGTTTTCTGGATGTTCCATCGCATCGAGTAATGTTTGCCGATCGAGCGCGTTAACATTGATGTGATGGCCGCCATCGTGGAAGTAACCGTCTATAAGACTAACTAGGTTGTTAGTCCGATCGCTCTCCATTCTGCCCAAGGCCTGCGGTAGAATCGAAAAAGTATTCGATATGCCATCTTGACAATCGCTGTAAGGCAGTTTCGCTACAGAAGATAAGGATGCGATCGCCCCACAGGAATCTCGGCCGTGCATCGGGTTAGCACCGGGAGCAAAGGGTTCGCCTGCTTTGCGTCCGTCGGGAGTGCTACCAGTTTTTTTGCCGTACACTACGTTAGAAGTAATTGTGAGTACCGATTGAGTCGCTACAGCGCCGCGGTAGGTTTTGTGCTGGCGAATTTCGTTCATGAAGCTTTGCACGAGTTCGATGGCTAGACTGTCAACGCGATCGTCATTATTGCCGTATTTTGGATATTCTCCTTCGATCGAGTAATCTACGGCCAAACCTTGCTCGTTGCGAAGCACCTTAACTTTCGCGTGTTTAATCGCCGACAGGGAATCTGCCACCACCGACAATCCGGCAATTCCGCAGGCCATTGTCCGGTAAACATCGCGATCGTGCAATGCTATTTCCAGGCGTTCGTAGCAGTATTTGTCGTGCATATAGTGAATGACATTCAACGTATTGATATACGTTTTTGCCAACCACGCCATCATTTCCTTGAACCGCGCTCTTACCTCTTCATAATCGAGATATTCGGTAGTAATCGGTGGGAACTGCGGCGCGATTTGGTCGCCGGACTTCTCATCTTTACCGCCGTTAATCGCATAGAGCAAAGTCTTAGCCAAGTTAACTCGCGCGCCGAAAAACTGCATTTGCTTGCCAATTCGCATCGCGGAGACACAACAGGCGATCGCGTAATCATCGCCGTATTGAGGACGCATCAAATCGTCGTTTTCGTACTGAATTGAACTCGTCTCGCTGGATACCTTGGCACAGAATTCTTTGAAGTTGTCCGGCAAGTTTTCCGACCACAACACGGTGAGATTTGGTTCTGGTGCAGTACCGAGGTTTGAGAGAGTGTGTAAGAATCGGAAACTGTTGCGAGTTACCAATGTTCTACCGTCATCGCCGATACCGCCGATCGCCTCTGTTACCCAAGTTGGATCGCCCGAAAACAGAGCGTTATAGTCGGGAGTTCGCAAAAACCGCACCATGCGGAGTTTCATGACAAAATGGTCGATCAGTTCTTGCAATTCCACTTCAGAACTCGCGTCGCTTTGCAAATCGCGCTCGAAATAAATGTCTAAAAACGTCGATACGCGGCCGAGAGACATCGCTGCCCCGTTTTGTTCTTTC
This sequence comes from Microcoleus harperi Pol14_C6, assembly GCF_036701295.1. Taxonomy (NCBI): domain Bacteria; kingdom Bacillati; phylum Cyanobacteriota; class Cyanophyceae; order Oscillatoriales; family Microcoleaceae; genus Microcoleus; species Microcoleus harperi. The sequence continues at coordinate 19,862 of NZ_JAUBQN010000024.1, forward strand.
ACTGCTCCCAAGTAGCCAAAATACACCCACTGGACAGCTTCTCGTGCGTTTGCCGCCGGACGGCCAATATCAAAGCCGTAGCTGGCAGCCATTTCTTTTAATTCAAACAAGGCCCGAATTTGCTCGGATAACTCTTCGCGCAAGCGAATTGTTGCCTCGTCCATCGCCTCTAGTTCGAGTGATTCTTGCTGGGTTTTTTTATCATCAATTAGGCGATCGACACCGTACAAAGCAACGCGCCGGTAGTCACCGATAATCCGCCCGCGTCCGTAGGCATCTGGCAAACCTGTGATGATACCAGAACGTCTCGCCAGACGCATCGAGCGCGTGTAAGCATCGAATACACCATCGTTATGAGTTTTGCGATATTTCGTAAATATTTCTTCTGTTTGCGGATCGAGCTGATAGCCGTAAGCTTCTAAACCGGCCTTGACAACGCGAATTCCCCCCAAGGGCATAATCGCGCGTTTCAACGGTCTATCTGTTTGCAAACCTACTATTTGTTCTAAGTCGCGAGCGATGTATCCTGCTGCATGAGCCGTGATAGATGTGGGAACTTTTGTATCAACATCCAATACACCTTTTTCGCGCTCTTGCTTCATTAATTCCAGAACTTTTTGCCAAAGCTGCTGGGTTTTTTCTGTTGGTGCTGTGAGAAATTCTGCATTCCCTTCATAGGGGGTGTAATTCTTTTGGATGAAGTCTCTAACGTTGACTTCGTTTGTCCAGTTGCCTTCAGTAAAGCTGTGCCATTCTGCAAACATAGCTTGCTTTCACCTCAATTTTTTGTTAGCGATCGATCTTTTCTTCTTCGACCACTACATCTACTATATATTTAATTTCAATATTTTAACTACCCGGTTCGCTATTTGTTACAAAAGTTGACTTGTTAATTCCGTGGAAAGAATTAAGATAGATAGTAGGCAGAACATCCTCTTGAATTGTTAAGGAAGCTCTGACCAAATTGGTTCCCGAACTAACACTTTGACAACCGAAATGTTGTTTAAGGGTGGGTGGGTCGGAAACGCGCAATGAGATTTTTTTTTCAGAAACCGCGAACAGCCGAAGAAGCTGAATAAAAAGCAGAAAACAAGTAGAAAAAGAGTTCGGATTGGATGCGGTAGTTATCGAAAGCAGAGCAATATTAATTGCTGATTAATTGAAGTAGGGTATTATGCAGATAAATTCAAGAAATCAAAGCACTGCGAGCGATCCGGCTCACGATATTTGGAAAGAACAGCGTCATCCGCTCGATCGGATTTTTCGGCCTCAGTCCGTGGCTGTAATCGGCGCAACAGAGAGAGAAGGAAGCGTCGGACGTACTATCCTGTGGAACTTGATTCGGAATCCGTTTGGCGGAACAGTTTTTCCAGTGAATCCGCAGCGCCGCAGCGTCTTGGGGCTCAAGTCTTATCCTGACATTGCTAGCGTCCCGGAAGTAGTGGATCTGGCGGTGATTGCTACGCCTGCTGCTGGGGTGCCGCAAGTGATCCGCGAATGTATCGCTGCTGGGGTGAAAGGGGCAATTATTGTTTCTGCTGGGTTTAAAGAGATTGGCGCGGCTGGGGAGGCTTTAGAACAGCAAGTTATCGCCCAAGCGCGTCTGGGCGGAATGCGGATTATCGGCCCAAATTGCCTCGGCGTGATGAATCCCGTGCTTGGGCTCAATGCTACTTTTGCAGGTACGATCGCCCGTCCGGGCAATGTCGCCTTCATCAGTCAAAGCGGCGCCCTCTGTACTTCGATCCTAGACTGGAGTTTGGGGGAAAATGTCGGTTTTAGTGCTTTTGTGTCGATCGGCTCTATGCTCGATGTCGGTTGGGGCGATCTGATCGAGTATTTCGGGGACGATCCCCATACTCACAGTATCGTTTTGTACATGGAATCTATGGGTGATGCTCGTTCGTTCCTGTCCGCCGCCCGCCCAGTGGCGATCGACAAACCGATCATCATTCTCAAGGTAGGACGTACCGCCGCCGCCGCCCAAGCCGCCGCTTCCCATACGGGAGCTTTGACAGGCAGCGATGACGTGCTTAACGCTGCTTTCCGCCGCTGTGGCGCGTTGCGGGTACATACGATTTCCGATTTGTTCGACATGGCAGAAATTCTGGCCAAGCAACCGCGACCGCAGGGCAACCGCCTGTCGATCGTCACCAATGCAGGAGGCCCAGGGGCGATCGCCACTGATGCCTTAATTAGCGACGGCGGTGCCCTGGCAGATCTGGCACCGGAGACGGTGCTGCAGCTTGATGAGTTTTTGCCGCCTCAGTGGAGTCATCACAACCCGATCGATATTTTGGGCGATGCTAGTAGCGATCGTTACGCCAAAACTCTAGAAGTGGTCGCTCCCGATCCCAATAGTGACGGATTGCTGGTCATCCTGACGCCACAAGCGATGACAAATCCCACCCAAACCGCAGAAAAACTCAAGTCTTACAGCCAACTCGGAAAGCCCTTATTAGCAAGCTGGATGGGCGGTGTGGAAGTGTCAGCGGGAACGCAAATTCTCAATCAGGCAAATATTCCGACTTTCCCCTATCCCGATACCGCCGTCAGGTTATTCAACTATATGTGGCGGTACACATACAACCTGCGCGCTATCTACGAAACGCCATCTCTCCCCGCTGATTGCGAAATCGAGACTTCCGGGTGTGCGACTGCTGCGAAAATTTTGACTGCAGCCCGCCAAAACAATCGCACTCTATTAACCGAGTACGAATCAAAACAGTTGCTGGCAGCTTACGGCATTCCCACCGTAGCGACAGAAATTGCAGCGAGTGCGGCCGAAGCTGTAGAAATTGCCGATCGCCTCGGTTATCCTGTGGTGCTAAAACTCCATTCTGAGACGATTACTCACAAAACCGATGTGGGGGGCGTAAAACTAAATTTAGGCGATGCTAAGGCTGTAATTAGTGCCTTTGAGGCGATCGCCCAGCGGGTACGGGCGATCGATCCTGCAGCGTTTCTCGGCGTAACCGTGCAGCCGATGGTGCATTTGGAAGGCTACGAACTAATTTTAGGTAGCAGTATCGACCCACAATTTGGGCCGGTGATGCTGTTTGGTTCCGGCGGACAATTAGTCGAAGTCTTTCAAGATCGATCGCTGGCACTTCCGCCTTTAAATACCACCCTAGCGCGGCGGATGATGGAGCAAACGCGCATCTATAAAGCTTTGCAAGGAGTGCGCGGTCGATCGGCAATTGACTTGGTACAACTCGAACAGTTATTAGTTCGTTTTAGTCAACTGATTGTAGAGCAACCTCAAATTGCCGAGATTGATATTAATCCCCTGTTGGTTTCTCCTGAAGGTGCGATCGCTCTTGATGCCCGCGTTGTTCTGCAAACAACGGAAAACCCCATTTCACCCGCGATTCGCCCCTATCCTACGCAATACGTTCAAACATGGTCAACAAACGGCGATCGTCCCATCACCATCCGTCCGATTCGTCCAGAAGATGAGCCGCTGATGGTGCTGTTCCATGAAGAACTTTCGGAAGAGAGCGTGTATTTGCGCTACGCTCACATGGTAAAGTTAAAGCACCGCATCGCTCACGAACGTTTGACCCGGATTTGTTTTATTGACTACGATCGGGAAATGCTGTTAGTAGCCGATCGTCAAGACCCGAAAACCTCAGAACACCGGATTTTGGGAGTAGCGCGTCTGAGCAAACTCCACGGCAAAAACGAAGCCGAATTTGCCCTGATCGTTAGCGATAGCTATCAGCAGCGCGGTTTGGGAACAGAATTATTGAGGCGGCTGCTGCAAATTGGTCAGGAAGAGAAATTAGATGCGATCGTCGGCTACATTCTCAATAGCAACTACAAAATGCAGAGCCTCTGTAAAAAACTAGGATTTGAACTCCAACCAGACCGAAGCGAAGGAATGTTGAAAGCTGTTTTTGTCTGCTAATAGCAAGTTGGGTTAAATAATTCTCATTCATCACAACTAAAGTCCTCACTACAAACTTTATAGGTTGGTAGTGAGGACTTTAATCCTGAAACTCAGATGCTACTAAGCTGCAGCCAAATTTGCTGCTGCGAAATCCCAGTTAGCCAAATTATCCAAGAAATTAGTAATGTAGTCGGGACGGCGGTTTTGGAAATCCAAATAATAAGCGTGTTCCCACACATCCAAAGTCAGCAACGGAGTTTGGCCGTGTGCTACCGGGGTGTCGGCGTTAGCAGTTTTGGTGACTTTCAAAGTGCCGTTGTCCACAACCAGCCAAGCCCAGCCGCTACCGAACTGAGTTGTCGCAGCAGTCTTGAATTCTTCTTTGAATTTGTCGAAGCTGCCGAAGTCAGCGTTAATTTTGTCAGCTAAAGCTCCTGTTGGAGTGCCGCCGCCGCCCGGTTTGAGGGAATTCCAAAAGAAATTGTGGTTCCAAACTTGACCTGCATTGTTAAAAATGCCTGCTTTGGATGGGTCTTTAGCAGATTCCTTGACAATTTCTTCAAGGGATTTGCTCGCCATTTCAGTCCCTTCAATCAGTTTATTCAGATTGGTCACGTAAGCAGCGTGGTGCTTGTCGTGGTGGAACGAAAACGTGTTGGCCGACATATGAGCTGGTTCTAAGGCGTCAGCGGCGAAGGGTAATGGTGCGAGTTCAAATGCCATTGTGTTCAATCCTCTCTGGATTACTTTGGGTTTTTCGGTTGACTTGGTGGCTTTTGTATGACTAAAGCCGAGAGTCACTAGCTTGAGTTTATCAAGCTGTGGTAAATAATTCTTTACAATTTTCCTATTTTATAGCAGTTGCAGCAGTTTAGGATTTTGAGTTCTGCTTTTCACCAGTCAAATCTACTAATAGCAGGTCTTAAATAGCACAAAGTTTGGCAAAATGTCAACCCGCCAGCGCGGTAAATAAAAGTTGGTGGGAAATTGTCAACAGAGGGAATTTTTATAATGGTGATAAATAAATTAAACCTATTTTTTGTCAAAGATAAGTTCAGATTAACTTAAGCTGTAAGTAAGTCAAACAGATTGCAGGAGTAGTCTATGCAAAACCGTTCAAATAACCAGATTAATCACCCCCCGCAATGGTTGAATCTAAAACTAATAGTCACCGCTCTGGAAACAGTCCAAGATTTAATTGTAATTTCTTTGTGTATTGGTTTGTTCTGTTTCATGGTACTCGAACTGCGAGAAATGTTTTTCTCGCTGCTGCCTCCTTTGAATTTTCAGGAAGTGACTGCCGACATTCTATTTTTATTGGTTTTGGTGGAATTATTTCGGCTGCTAATTATTTACTTGCAAGAGCAGCGCGTTTCGATAGGGGTGGCTGTGGAAGTTTGTATAGTATCTGTTTTGCGAGAGGTTATCGTGCGGGGAGTGCTGGAAACTCCCTGGGTTCAAATATTATCAACAGGCGCATTTTTGCTGGTTTTGGGGGTGCTGTTGGTAGTCCGAGTTTGGTTGCCGCCAACTTTCGAGGGAATTGACCCGGAACGCCGCCTTGCTAGCAGAAATAGAAAATTTTCAGAGCCTGAATCTTCTGTCGAGCCTCTTGCAGTCAATAGCAAGTTTAATTCTCACTGAGTATGGCGGCACAGGCGATTTTAGATTTTAGATTTACTCTGATATTGCTTGTCACGTTACCAGTCATCATTTCCCGTAAAATCAACCTGATAACGTTTGTAGTGAGGACTAAAAACCTCTGAAAATACCGATAATTTTAGTCCTCACTACAAATACAAGCTTCATCAGCCATGCCCAATTATTAAAATCTTAAATCTCAAATCTCAAATCTCAATGGTATTACCCGTTAGCCTGCAATTCTCCCAAACGAGCCAACACTTCTTTTGAGTGAATCGCCGGATTAATCTTCACAAAAGTTTCCCGCAAAATGCCTTTATGGTCAATAATAAAACTGTGCCGCGCCGAGATAAAACTCATCCAAGAACCGTAAGCTTTACTCACTTTACCGTCGGTATCAGCTAACAGCGGAAACTTCAAACCTTCGGAATCGCAAAATTCCGCGTGAGAGTTGACATCATCAGCGCTAATGCCGATAATTTGAGTATTCTTTGCCAAGTATTTCGGCAAGTCTTCCTGAAATCGACGTGCTTCGATCGTACAACCAGATGTAAAGTCTTTCGGATAGAAATAGACTACCAGCCACTTGCCGCGATAATCAGAGAGGGAGACTTGTCCGTCGCCGCTGTTTGTTGGCAAAGAAAACTCCGGCGCTGGTTGATTTACCGTCGGAAGCTTGCCGCCGAGGGCAAATGCAGGTGTGGCAAAATTGAAACTTAGAAAAACTAGACAAATTGCCAATAAAGTGGTAAAAAACTTGCGGCGAGAAATCATAAATTTAGAAGTAGAACTGTACTTAAGACAAGTTTACAGTTTTCTGATTAAATGGGTAGGGGCAATTCGTGGATTGCTTCTAAAACCCCAATATCACTCACTCAAATAGCAATTTACCCATGAGCGCTGCACTCCCGTTAACAGGCAAAGCTATAGTAGTCCAGGTAATTAACGGTCAACCCGTTGTGATCGAAGTAGACGGCACTAATGCCCCGATTACTGGAGGAAATTTTGTTGACTTAGTTGAACGAGGCATTTACGACGGAGTGATGTTTCACCGAGTTGTGCGCCAGCCAGAGCCTTTTGTGGTGCAAGGAGGCGATCCGCGCAGCAGAGATACGACAATTCCAGCAAGTCAATTGGGAACGGGTAGTTTTATTGACCCGGATACCAATCAAGCGCGTTTTATTCCTTTGGAAATTAAGCCGCAAGGAGCCGCGGAACCTGTTTACAACCAAGTTGTAACCCAGACGCCGCAGTTGCAGCACACTCGCGGGGCTGTGGCAATGGCTCGTTCTAATGCTTTGAATTCGGCTTCTTCGCAGTTCTATTTTGCTTTGGATGATTTGCCATTTTTGGATGGAAATTATGCTGTTTTTGGCAACGTTATTGGAGGTTTTGAAACGGTGAATGCGGTGCAGCAGGGCGATCGCATTTCTACCGCAAAAGTCGTTGGAGGAATCGTCCCCAGTCGGGTTTCTAGCATCATTAGCGATGTTAATGTACTCAACGATTTAATTAATAGTACCAATTTTGTAAATCTGCCTTTAGGGGCCCTCAGATTGGCCAACACCCCAAACAACTATCAAGTCACTTCCCAAGACTCTCAGCAAAATCCTAACGGTGTAGTGGGAGGTAGCGCAAACGATCGCATCCTCGGTTCAGCGACGGATGATGCAATTAATGGCAGCCAAGGCAACGATACCCTCACGGGCGAAGCAGGCGACGACTTTTTGCGAGGCGGCAAAGGTAACGACTCGATTAGCGGCGGTGTTGGCAACGATATTATCAACGGAAATCTCGGCGACGATAATCTCAATGGCGATGCTGGTAATGACTTTTTGCGAGGCGGCAGAGGAAACGATGTTTTAATCGGGGGCGATGGTAACGATATTTTACTTGGCGATATTGGCAGTGATACTCTGACCGGCGGTGGCGGTACTGATACGTTTGTTCTGGTTACGGGTGAAAATCTGGAGTTGGATGGGTCGAGCGATATAATTCTTGATTTTAGGCCGTCCGAGGGCGATCGCATTGGCTTAACCAGCGGTTTATCCAACACCTCATTCACCCAATCAGGTAGCAACACACTCATTCAATTTGGAGGAGCTACTTTGGCTGTCGTTCAAAATGCCACCCCCGCAGCAGTTCAAAATGCTGCTTTTACAATTAACTTTTCTACTGCTGTCGTTGCCGATAGCTTGCCTTCCAGAGACGCCGCCTTGAGTATTGGCTAACTCTCACAAGACTGAGGCAATTAGAGGTGTAGGGTGCTCTTCGGTACACATTACCTGATTATCAATTGGCAATTGCCAATTGATAATTACCAAGTTCAACTAACACCATAGCTTTGTAATTTGAGAAACTGCCTCTTGATAAGAATCCATTCTCCCCTGCTGCTTAAAAAGCTCGGCAGCCTTTTGGAAATCCTCAAATGCTCCCTGAACCTCTCTCAGTTTATATCTAGTTACTCCTCGGTTGAAGTAAGCTTTAGCAAAATCGCTATCGAGGCGAATTGCTGACTCAAAATCAGCTAGTGCTGCCAGGGAATTCTCCATTTGCAGGTGGATAGCACCTCGGTTAAAATAAGATTGAGCTACATTAGGGTTGAGCAGGAGTGCCGAGGTGTAATCTGCGATCGCCGCAGTATAATCTTTTAAACGAGTCAGCATAAACCCCCTATTGCTGTAATACTTGGCTTGGTAAGGATTGAGTTCGATAGCTGTAGTTAAATCTTCGATCGCCGATTGCTTGTAGCCTAATTTGTAGCGGGCCACACCGCGATCGTGGTAAGCTGACGCGAATTGCGGATTAATGTTAATTGTGGCAGTAAACTTTTTAATAGCGCCGTGCAAGTCTTGTTGTTCGAGATTTTTTAAACCTTGAGTGTAAAACTTTTTGGTACTAATTTTTAAATTTGCCTCTTGTCGGGATTCAGCTTGATCCCCCGAAAATACGCCAGCAATATTAGTGAATCCCAAAGATTCGATCGAATTGAAAATAGTTGTGACAACTAATTGGGTTGGGAAAAGGGGGATAGTAGGCATGGCAGAAGTGCTGTTCAACTGTATGCTCTTATTTTCCTCCATAGCTGAGCTATTGACAGTGATATCCGCAGTCTCAGGAACGTGATAAGTTTGATGAGATTAGGTGATGCTGGGGCTTGAGTTGTGTGATGAAAGTTGGGCTTAGTTAGTGATGCCGATCGCAATTAACAAAAATTGCGTCTATAATCCTTTAAATATAAGGCTTGTAGGCTAGAGGAGCGGTTTCTTGGTTCCCATATTGAGGAGTTTATACCAGGATTGTTTGCAGATATGCCCCTGGCGGAGCGATCGCAACTGGCTGCGGCAAGTATTACTTTGTAGCGATATTGCACTGGCAAATCCCGATCGAACTTCCGGTTATTTTATACCAGGTTTTTAGGAAAAATATTAGTTTGGCAGCGAGGCATCTCTGAAGCAAGGGTGTTTGTCGCTCAAAGCGCGTCTAAGACAAGCTGAGTTAAGTTTGTACCTGCTGCTACCCTGATTAACATTTCACTACACTAATATTTTTGAGCGATCTTGCTGAGGAAAGTTGCAGATTATTTGCTATGCTTTGAGTAGACATCAATAATTTATGGCGCAAATTAGTGCCAATGAAAAAAGTTATGAGGTTGAAAACTTTCTTTGCTGCATTGTTGGCGATCGTCCAGTTCACTCTCTACTTAACTCCTCCTGTTATGGCAGCGAATACGGAGGATGTGAGTCACCTATTAAAAGATAATTGGTGCGTCAGCTTTCTGTGGCAGCAATGCGATTTGAGTGCCGTAGATTTGCGGGGCGCTAATCTCCAAGAAGCCAATTTGTCCGGCGCTAATTTGTCCGGCGCTAATTTGTCCGGTGCTAACTTAAAGAATGCGGATCTTTCTGACGCAGACCTCACCGGCGCTAATTTAGCAAATGCTGATATTTTAGGCACGGATCTCAGTCGAGCCAATTTGACCGAAGCTAATTTCAACGGCACGAAGTTGTGGGATGCTAATCTGACTTTGGCAAATCTGAGTCGCGCCAATTTACAAGATGCTAATGTCTTAGATTCTCGGCTTTGGGGAAGCAATCTTACCCAAGCTAATTTAAGGGATGCGACGCTGCACGGTGCTGACTTGCAATATGCTAATTTGGCAGACACTAATTTAACAGGTGCTGACTTGCACAGCTTCTTTTTCCGAGGTTCCAAACAAGTCACAAATTTGAGCAATGCTAATTTGGAAGGCGCTCTTTTAACGGGAGCAAATCTCAGGGGTGCGGTGCTAGCAGGGGCAATAATGCCGGACGGGTCTATTAATGAAGAAAGTGGTTTTAATTTAAAGTAGAGTTAAATTAAAGTCTGTTTGAATAATTTCAAGAACAGGCTTTCGGGCAGATTTCGCAGTCAATGAATTATGTGGTTCAATAGGCTGCGCCCGTTGCCAACAGCTTGTTGAGGATGCTGTCAAGATATCAATTTAAACCAGGGTGCGATCGACTTTTTAACTCCCAAGCTGCGCCCGTGGCCAAGAGCTTGTTGAGGGTGCTGTCAAGATATCAATTTAAACCAGGGTGCGATCGACCTTTTAACTCCCAACCAGTAAATATCGCTAAAATCTTAAATTTCAAACCTAACCTGCGCGCATCTGTTACAATTTTCAACAAAGCCAGAACAGCCCCAAGCTTGAAGTCACCTGCCTAGGGATACAAGCCCCCCACAGGAGTCGTGAAGAGCAAAAATATTAGATATTTCGTTTAAGCTTCCAGATTCATCTCTAGAGGCTCTCTAAAATCTAAAATCGACTGTTGTGGAGTCAATCTAAAATCTAAAATCTAAAATCTAAAATCGACTGTTGTGGAGTCAATCTAAAATCTAAAATCGACTGATGGAAACCTTGCAAACTCAACTTTACGAACTCGCACAATTTGCTAATTATTTAGTAAATACTCAACTGACAAACCTCAGTTTAGTCAGCGTCGGAGTCATCTTTCTGGCAGGGTTGCTAACCAGCTTAACGCCCTGTATGCTTTCAATGTTGCCGATCACGATCGGCTACATCGGTGGATACGAAGCAAAAAGTCGCCTGCAAGCTGCAGCCCAGTCTGCGTGGTTTTCCCTGGGATTAGCCACCACCCTTGCGGGTTTAGGTATTGTAGCATCATTTGCCGGACAAGTTTACGGCAAAATTGGCCTGGGTTTGCCGATTCTTGTCAGCATTATTGCTATTCTAATGGGGCTGAATTTACTCGAAGCTTTACCCTTACAAATGCCGTCTTTCGACGCTGTGGGGTGGGTGCCGAAAGATTTACCGACGGGCGTGCGATCGTACTTATTGGGCTTAACTTTTGGTTTGGTAGCATCTCCCTGCAGCACTCCGGTTTTAGCTACACTCTTAGCTTGGGTTTCCAAAACGGGAGATACAGTTTTAGGTGGTGTGTTGCTGTTGTTTTATGCTGCTGGCTACGTCGCTCCGCTGATTATAGCAGGTACTTTCACTGCTAGCATTAAAAAGTTGTTAGAATTACGTCGGTGGTCGAGTTGGATTACGCCTGTTAGCGGCGTTTTGCTGGTAGGATTTGGCGTTTTCTCTCTGCTTTCCCGCATCCTTCCCGCTTAAGTTTAGTAGTAAGGACTTCAGTCTTTATTTAAAGATATAGCAATCTCTACTGAAGGCGTGAATTAAGTTTTTTTTAACGAACCGCGAAGACACAAAGAAAAGAAAGAAAAGAGAAAGAATTCAAAATTGATTGATTTTCTTGATTAAAAAATAATAATATTTTGTTCATATTTTGCTTTTCCCTCCTTTTTCTTCCTTCTCCCTTCTTCCATGCGTTACATCTTGTACACTGATTCGTTGCCGAACTTCCTTCCATCTGTTACAAAATCCGTTGCCGAACTTTCTTCATAATTACCAATGACATCAAAAGAAGTATTTCTATCTAAACTATCAAATTGGGCGACTGCCCCTCAAAGGTTTTTCAAGCGAGAACTCTTACCGGTGCTAGCAGATTTGCGGCTGGCAATTATCTTGCTGCTGGCGATCGCATTTTTCAGCATTTCTGGCACTGTCATCGAACAAGGTCAATCAGTACCATTTTACCAATCTAACTATCCAGAACACCCCGCTTTGTTCGGCTTTCTAACTTGGAAAGTTGTGCTAATTGCAGGACTAGATCACGTATACCGGACTTGGTGGTTTTTGTCAATCCTAATTTTGTTCGGCAGCAGCTTAACAGCTTGTACATTTACCCGACAATTTCCCGCATTAAAAGCCGCCCGCCGCTGGAAATTTTATGAAGAACCAAAGCAGTTTGAAAAATTAGCTCTCAGTGCTGAATTAGAAACAGTTACTTTAAGTTCGTTAGAACCACTTTTGCAGCAAAAAAACTACCGCATATTTCGAGAAGGCGAAAAAGTTTATGCTCGCAAGGGAATAATTGGTAAAATCGGCCCGATTATTGTTCACGCCAGTATGCTAATTATTTTAGCTGGGTCGATGTGGGGCGCGATGACGGGATTTCTAGGTCAAGAAATGGTTCCCAGCGGCGAAACATTTCAGGTGCAGAATATCTTGGATGCGGGGCCTTGGGCGGGGCCGCAAATACCGAAGGATTGGTCGCTGCGAGTTAATCGGTTTTGGATAGATTATACTCCCGAAGGCGGCATCGACCAATTTTACTCTGACCTGTCAGTTTTGGACAAAACAGGCCAAGAGGTCGATCGCAAAACCATTCATGTTAACCAGCCCCTCAGATACCGGGGAGTCACTTTTTATCAAGCAGATTGGGCAATATCCGCCGTGCGAGTTCGCCTCAACAAAAGCCCGGTTTTACAATTGCCAATGGCTCAGTTAGACACCCAAGGTCAAGGCAGAATTTGGGGTGCTTGGATTCCCACAAAACCTGATTTGAGTGCGGGAGTTTCTCTGCTAGCAAAAGACTTGCAAGGAACGATGTTAGTGTACGGTACGGATGGCAAATTGTTAACTACAGTTCGCGCAGGGACGGCGGTAGAAGTTAACGGAGTGATGCTGACAATTGACGAAGTTGTAGGCAGTACGGGATTGCAAATTAAAGCCGATCCAGGAATTCCAATAGTTTATACTGGCTTCGGGTTGTTAATGCTCAGCGTGCTGATGAGCTATCTGTCTCACTCGCAGATTTGGGCTTTGGAAAAAAACGGCAAACTATATATCGGCGGGCGCACAAATCGTGCCCAGGTAAGTTTTGAAAGAGAAGTTGTGGAGATTTTGGACAAGTTGGCAGAATCGAAAACAGCAGAGGAAAAAAGTGCGTTAAGCGAAGCTATCCCGTAGGGAATCGCCCCGACTTCTGTTGCAAGTCAAAGCTAACCCTAGGGTGCGCACTGCGCACCTTACACCAACGATAAATATCAAAAAGATTAGTTGAGTTTGTAGGGTGCGCCTTGCCAAATTTGTTGAGGTGGTTAATGTGAACCGGAGAAAAAGCAGAAAACCGCTATTTCACTTTCCGAGTTTTCAAATTTCAGTAATGAAAATTTCTATACGGAGCTTTGGTTTAAAAATCCAAATGCTGAAACGCCTGTCTATCGGTACTCTCCGGTGGGCAACAAACTCAACCGACGCGCAGTACACGCCCTACAAAATACGAGAGTTTAAGCGTTTGAGGGAATTTTTGACTACATTGAGAGGGCTGCCCTGACGCACTCTACAATTACTTACTAATTTTAACAATTTTATTTCTTAAAACCCTTGTGGGGCGCGCTTGGACGCCGCCCCAAAATTAAATCTCAATGCCACAACAGCTTAATATCTACCCTACTTCTGGTGCGACACCTCAATCACTGTGTGGACGTTCCCCCGCGGCGAAAAATCTCCCTTAATCGTCGCTTCCAGCGGTGCGCAAGCCGCCACAAAATCGTCTAAAATTTGATTTATCGATTCTTCGTGAGAAATGTAGCGATCGCGATAACTGTTAACGTACAGTTTAAGTGCCTTTAACTCTACCACCCGCTCGTCTGGCACGTAAGTAACGTGAATTGTCGCAAAATCTGGATAGCCAGAAAATGGACACTTGCAAGTAAACTCCGGCAAAGTAATGTTAATTGAGTAGCGCCGCCCGACTCGCGGATTCGGGAAAGTAATTAACTCCCCTTCCAATATCTGGCGTTCGCCGTATTTCATTTCCTCGGTGCTTGACTTTTGCGACATACTTTGTTCGGCTGCGTAGTTGTTCATAGCGATTGACTAATAACTTGTAACATTAAATTAAATTTACCTTCAATATCTGTAACAAATATCTTGACGAATTGTGTTGCGATCGATCTAATTGCAAATACTCTCAGGCTAAACTAAAACAAGTTCACCCTCGCCATCTACAATTATGCAAAATACTACCTTATCTGACAATACTTCCCCTGAAAACTCAAATAGTTACTCTCCATCGGTACCAATTTCCCTCTATCGAGAAGTCACGGCAGAGCTGCAAGCAGCCCAAGCGATGGTGGACTCCCTCAAAACCCACAATCAGCAATTAGTCCAACAAAATCAACAACTGCGGCGAGAAGTAGAAACAGTAGTTCAAGTATCCCAACAGTTACAGCAAGTAGTCAACTCTGCTCAGAGTATCACCCAGACAGGGATGCCTCAGATGCCCTCAGTCAAATTCAATTTCAGCATTGAACCTCCGCCCCCAGCACCTGCAACCTCGCGGACTAACTCTACGGTACCTCAACCACCTCAGACAGTGGCTTTCCCCTTCCCACTACCGGAACCGGAGCCAAAAGGCTCCCCGATGCCGCAGCCACTTCCAGAAAAATTATTTACAGAGGTGGCGGAAACTCCTTACCGTGTGATATCTCAACCCAAAAAAACCTCAGACTTAAGCGGATTGTGGTTGGCCATCGCGATTTTTCTGATTGTCATTGCAGCCTTCGGCGCAGGTTATTTAGTGGTACGCCCTTTATTAATGAAAAAGTAAATTCCAACAAGAATCCCACGGCTCAAGCCGTGGGATTTTAAACAAAACCTAGCATAAAATATTCAAAGTTACGCTAATTGGCCATCATGGTCGGGCGGCACTCGTTTCTACTGAACGAGGCGCATACTGCTCTTCACAAGCAGAACCTACGATGCCCACCCCTGGCTCGAAACCGCGCGTAAACTCAGTGAGTTTTACCTGTTTAGCTTCCAAAGCTGTCTGTAGCACCTTCATGGCTCGGTGAGGGTCGCCGGCTCCGCAGAAAAATAAGTCTGCAGCAAAATAACCGTGTTCAGGCCAAGTATGGATTGCTATATGAGACTCTGCCAAAGTAGCAGTAGCTGTCACTCCGTGAGGACTAAACTGGTGGACGCACAAATCGATGAGAGTAGCTCCTCCGGCTTCGATCGCATCGAGTATGGCGCGGCGGATACGTTCAGGATCGTTGAGCAAGTCTCCAGGAGACTGCCAAGCATCAGCGACCAGATGGGTTCCCAATTGTTTCATTCTGCGGGGTTTTACCTCTATTGATGTTAAGTCTCAAACCTTTTAACGTTAGCACGATGTCAAAAATTTTGCAAGTATGTTTCACAAAGAAAAATGCAGATAAGGAGAAATACCCACCACCAAGCGCTGGCTGTATGGTGGGGTCAAACTGTCTCGCAGGCAGATGCCACTGATGGAATTCGTATTATTTCAGTGCTGCCTTGTTCTTCTCAAACCACCTTTTTTGATTAAAGCGATCTCTGGTTTCCATTGGCTAAAAAAGCCAAAGCTCGATCGTTCCGGCTGCGGCGGAATTGATACGATATCAAAAGGCCAAAGATGGACGGCTATGCTCTCATGCATACAATTCGACAGATCCTAGACGATCGCCCGGCGGGCAGATTCCCGCGCTCGCTTTGGCAGCCTATGCTGGAGAAGTTGACCCGCAACCGGCGATCGCCGCTGGGTTTTTGGCCTCACCTACCTAAACCCGCCCGGTCAGCCTAGATAATGAAGATCGTTGCCCGTTTGTGTGGGCCCAATGGAAGGACAAGCGCATGATCCGGCAGTCTCAACTCGTTGAACAGATTTTTGCAGGCAATAGCGAGATGGCGATGCTGATGCGATCGCACGATTGGTCCCTTTCGGCCCTTGGTGCCGTTGAAACCTGGTCGCAAAGCTTGAAAACCGCGATTCGGATCATCTTAGGCTCTCGCTACCCCATGTTCGTCTGGTGGGGACAGCAGATGACAAAGTTTTATAACGATGCTTACATTCCTGTCCTCGGCAAGCGACATCCGCAAGCACTAGGTCAGCCTGCCTCACGGGTATGGGCTGAAATCTGGGACACGCTAGGGCCGCAAGCAGAAGCGGTTTTGAACCAGGGACAATCGACGTGGAATCAAGAATTGCTTCTGGTCATGGAGCGCAACGGGTATACAGAGGAAACCTACTTTACCTTTTCCTACAGTCCGGTGGCGAATGATGATGGCCCAGTGGGGGGCGTTTTCTGCGCCTGTAGCGAAGATACTCAGCGCGTCTTGAGCGATCGCCGCTTGGCAACGTTGCGCGAATTAGCAGCAGAAACAGTTACTGCCAAGACGCAAGAAGCAGCTTGCGAGATCTCCGCCACCGTATTGACCAATAACGCCTATGACATCCCGTTTGCGCTGTTTTATCTACTCGATGGCGAAAGCGAGATCGCACGACTCGCGGGTACAACAAGGTTAGCAGCCGGAACGCTTGGCTCTTGTGAGACGATCGAGCTTACATCCGCCCAAAAGTGCCAGTGGGAATTGAAGCAAGTCATCGAGACGGGCGAAAGCAGAATCATTGAAGATTTGGAGGCGCAATTTGGACTTTTACCGGGCGGCGCGTGGTCCCAATCTCCTCATCAAGCGGTAGTTCTACCACTAGCTCGATCGGGAGAAACCTTCGGGTTCCTGATTGCTGGAGTGAGTCCGCTGAGAACCTTTGATGATGATTACAAAGGTTTTTTTGACTTGATGGCAGGGCAGGTGACAACAGCGATCGCCAACGCCCAAGCTTACGAAGAAGAGCGTAAACGTGCCGAAGCATTAGCTGAGTTAGACCGTGCTAAAACCACGTTTTTTAGCAATGTTTCGCACGAATTCCGCACGCCACTCACCTTGATGCTGGCTCCCTTAGAAGACACTATCGCGAATTTGAATGGAACAATTCCACCTCAAGAACGCGAACAATTACAGTTGGTGCAGCGCAATGGAATGCGACTGCTCAAACTCGTCAATAGCTTGCTTGATTTCTCACGCATCGAAGCAGGTCGAGTCCAAGCAGCTTATGAACCTGTAGATTTGGCAACCTATACGGCGGAACTGGCCAGCACATTTCGATCGCTGATTGAACGGGTGGGAATGTCGCTGAGTGTTGACTGTCCAACCTTGCCCGAAGCGATTTATGTCGATCGCGAAATGTGGGAAAAAATTGTTCTCAATCTATTATCAAATGCTTTTAAGTTTACCTTAGCGGGAACAATTAGTGTTCGATTGCAGTGGGCCGAAAATTGTGTTGAGTTATTAGTTGCAGATACAGGAGTCGGTATTCCGTCCGAAGAACTACCGCATTTATTTGAGCGATTTCATCGAATCAAAAATTCTCAAGGGCGGAGTTTTGAAGGCTCCGGCATTGGGCTGTCGCTGGTGCAAGAACTCGTCAAACTACATGGGGGAGCGATCGATGTCAGCAGCACTTTTGGGCAGGGCAGTTGCTTTAGGGTGACGATTCCCACCGGAACAGCTCATCTGCCACAGGAGCGCATTGGCGCCAGTCGCACGTTAGCATCAACGGCGTTAGGCGCGATGCCCTATGTTGAAGAAGCTCAACGCTGGTTGCCAGAAAGCGATTTTAGATTGCCGATTTTAGATTTTGAATTAGACAATAATCCTACTAAGTTAAATCTTGCACCAGGCAATCAGGCCGCTCAATCAAAAATCTTATTGGCAGATGATAACGCTGATATGCGCGATTATATTCGACGACTCCTGAGCGGTTCTTATGTTGTTCAAACTGTCGCCGATGGCGTTGCGGCTTTGACCGCTCTAAAGAAAAATCCCCCTGATTTGGTATTAACGGATGTGATGATGCCGGGGATGGATGGGTTTGAGTTGTTGCGATCGCTGCGTTCTAATCCGGCAACCCAAGACATTCCCATCATTCTCTTATCAGCCCGCGCGGGCGAAGAATCCCGCATTGAAGGACTCGCAGCCGGAGCCGACGACTATCTGATTAAACCGTTCTCGGCGCGTGAACTGCTGGCAAGGGTAGAAGCAAGTTTGAAGCTGGCACGGCTGCGGCAGGAAGCAACTGTGCGAGAACGAACCCTTCTGGGGCGCGTGACCGATGGGTTTATGGCAATGGATCTCGACTTTCGCATTACCTATGCCAACGAAGCCGCACAAGAAGTGTCGCGAATTCCTTTAGAAGCTATTCTGGGCAAAACGATGTGGGAAGCCTTCCCAGGCACGATCGGCAATCAGTTTGAATTCCAGTATCGCAGAGCGTCCAGCGAGCAGGTGGCAGTGGACTTTGAGGAATATTATGCCCCGTTGGATTTGTGGGTTGAGGTTCACGTTTATCCTTCCCCGACAGGACTGTCTATTTTCTTTCGGGATATCAACGAGCGCAAAAAAATTGAGCAGGAACGAGAACGGTTTCTTGCCGTCGGTTCAGATTTGCAAGTGATCGCGGGCATAAACGGGTATTTCCACTGGGTCAGCCCAACCTTTGAACGAATCCTCGGCTGGACACCAGACGAAATGACATCCCGCCCCTGGACCGAGTTTGTCCACCCGGACGACCTGGGAACCTCCCTTGCAGAAGCCGACAGTCTGTTCTCAGGTAACGAAACCTTTACGTTTGAAAACCGTTACCGGCACAAAGATGGGTCCTACCGCTGGTTCCTCTGGAATGCCCAGCCGTACCCAGAAGAACAAGTGATTTACGGCGCTGCAGTTGACATCACCGATCGCGTGCGCGTCGAAAACGAGCGCAAACGGGCGGAAGCAGCCTTGCGTGAAACCGAGGAGCAAAGCCGGAATATTCTAGAGAGCATTGCTGAAGCATTCTTTGCCCTGGATGAGACTTGGCGGTTCACCTACGTCAATCAATTCGCCGAAAAACTGCTCGATCGCATTCCGGGTGATTTGATAGGCAAGAATGTATGGGAAGAATACCCAGGACTGATTGGCAACGAGTTGGAGCCGATCTATAGGATCGCAATGCGCGATCGCCTGCCTGGGTCACTGACGGCGTTTTATCCCGACCACGATCGTTGGTACGAAGTCCGCACCTACCCTGCCGCACATGGAATCACCGTTTATTTTAAGAATGTCACCGATCGAATTCAAGCGGAAACAGCACTGCGCCAAACGTCTGCCGAACTCGAACGGCAACTGCGAAAGTTCGACGCGCTCGTAGCTTCGGTACCGGATTTTATATACACCTTCGATTTGTCGGGGCGGTTCACTTACATCAGTCCGGCATTCCTCAACCTCTTGGAGAAAACTTCGGCCCAAGCTCTGGGAAAAAACTTTTTTGACCTAGATTATCCAACAGATTTAGCTACCCGACTTCAAAATCAGATCCAGCAAGTCATCGAGACGCGCCAACCGCTCAAGGACGAAACGCCGTACACGATCGCATTTGGCAGGCGCGCCTATGAATACATTTTCGTCCCGCTTTTTGATGTGAATGGCGCGGTAGAAGCGGTGGCAGGCGTCACGCGAGACATCACCGAACGCAAACAAGCTGAAGCTCACCTACGGGAAACCCATGTGCAATTGGAGTCCGCTTTAGCAGCAGGAGCCATCTACACCTGGCAGTGGAAGATTCCTGAGAATCTCATAATCGTGAATGCAGCCTTTGCTCACCTGTTTGGCGTTGACCCAGCGGTGGCAGCGATCGGCTTACCGATCGAACAATTTGTGCAGGCGATGCACGAAGAAGACCGCCCACGGGTGGTTGCAGCCATTAACCAGGCGATCGAAACTGGCGAAGAATATGCCACTGAGTACCGCGTTTATACGGCGGCGGGCGAGGAGCGATGGCTGGCTGCACGCGGTCAGGTTGAATATGCTGCTGATGGCAGCCCGATTGCTTTCCCTGGGGCACTGGCAGACATCACCGATCGCAAACAAACCGTAGAAGCCCTGCGAGAAAGTGAAGAGCTAAAGCAACGCATTCTAGATAGCAGCAATGACTGCATTAAAGTTTTAACGCTAGATAGCGAAATCGTTTATATCAATACAGGCGGGTTGTGCCTTTTGGAACTCGACGATCCGACACTCATTCTGAACACCAGTTGGCTCGATCTCTGGCAAGGCGAACATTATGAAAATGCCTTGACGGCGCTCACAAATGCCAAAGCTGGTAATACAGGTCAGTTTCAAGGCTTTGTTCCCACCCGAAAGGGCTCGCTGAAATGGTGGGATTGCGTAATCACGCCACTGCGAAATACTTATGGGCAGGTGACCCAACTCGTTGCAATTTCACGAGATATCACGAAGCAAAAACAAGCTGAAACTCAACGGGAACAACTGCTGGCGCAGGAGCAAACCGCACGAGAAGCCGCCGAAACCGCCAACCGCATCAAAGATGAGTTTTTGGCAGTGTTGTCCCATGAGTTGCGATCGCCCCTCAACCCGATTCTCGGCTGGTCGAAGCTGTTGCAGCAAAACAAACTCGCTGCTGCAAAAACGGCTAGCGCTCTTGCCTCGATCGAACGCAACGCCCAACTCCAGTTACAACTGATTGATGACCTGCTCGACATCTCCCGCATTATGAGTGGCAAACTGAGTTTGAATGCGATGTCCGTTGACTTGAATATGGTGATCTCAGCCGCCTTGGAAACCGTTCGACTAGCCGCCGAAGCCAAGTCACTGCAAATTCAAACAACCTTTTCACCTTCCCTGGGAATGGTAAGGGGCGATTCCGGGCGTTTGCAGCAAGTAATCTGGAATCTTTTATCGAATGCCGTGAAATTCACCCCTCAAGACGGGCAAATTACCGTTAGGTTAACCCAAACTGGAAGTTATGCCCAGATTCTTGTCACCGATACAGGAAAAGGCATCAATCCTGAGTTTCTGCCTTATGTGTTTGAGCATTTTCGGCAAGAGGATGGAGCCATAACTCGTAAATTTGGGGGTTTAGGATTGGGGCTGGCGATCGCGCGTCAAATTGTGGAACTGCATGGCGGCAGAATTTGGGTTGAGAGTAGGGGTGAAGGACAGGGAACTACCTTCACCGTTGAACTTCCCCTCTTGCATACCGCGAATCCGGTTGAAGAAGTTGCCGCTGGGGCTGAAGCTCGATCTGACGAGCTTCATCTGGCAAATCTGCGCGTGTTGGTTGTGGATGATGAACGCGATTCACGGGAGTTTGTGGCGTTTGTAGCGGAACAAGCCGGAGCTAAAGTGACTGCCGTTGGGTCTGCGATCGAGGCGCTGCAACTGCTCTCAACCACACCCTTCGATATCCTCCTGTGCGACATCGGAATGCCAGAGATGGATGGCTATATGCTAGTGCGGCAAGTTAGAACTCTACCACCAGAGCAGGGCGGGCAAATTCCGGCGATCGCCCTGACTGCTTATGCTGGAGACTTTAATCAGAAACAAGCTCTTGCTGCTGGGTTTCAACATCATGTTGCAAAACCTGTCGAAGCGAATGAGTTAGTCAAAGCCATGCTGAAATTGCCTCTGAGACTGCATCGCTGAGTCCGAATTTTAATAGATTGTCGATCGCAGACAATCTATTAAACCCGCCCCCCACAACCGATAACTGAATTCTGACTCCTGAATTCTTTATTGTCAAAATTTTTGAGTTTTAAATTAAAGATTATTTAACTTAAAACTCAAAACTATTTTCCCTCAATCAACTCATCAATCCCGGCTGTGAGTAGCTCCATTTGGCAAAATCGCCCCGCCCAAAGCTGCTTCATTCAAATTAGCAACATTCAAGCTCGCCCCAATCAAATTAGCCTCCGACAAATTAGTTCCTGTCAAATTCGCCCCCGTCAGAGAACTCAGCAGCAAACCCGCTCCCGACAAATTGGCGTGACTCAAATTCGCCCCCCGCAAATCCGCTTCCAGCAAGCTAGCACCTGCCAAATTCGCACCGCTCAAATTAGCTCCCCGCAAAGAAGCTTTGTTCAAATTCGCAGCCCTCAAATCAGCATTGTGCAGAATCAAACCATTCAAATTTGCTTTACTCAAATTAGCTCCCTGCAAGTCGGCACCGCTCAAATTAGAGCCATTTAGATTGGCGGATTGTAAGTCAGCACCGCTCAAGTCAGCACCGCTCAAATTAGCAGCGCAAATAGAAGCCTCCCGCAGACTTACTTCGCTCAAACTAGCCCCAACCAAATTGACGCCGCTGAGATTTCCGCGATTGAGATAAGCCCGAGTTAAAGTTGCTCCGCTGAGGTTCGCCCCGTTCAAATCTACCTCGCTGAGAATCGCTCTAGTCAGATTTGCTCTGCTTAAATCAACCCCGCTCATAATTGCTCGGCTCAGCGTCGCCCCGCTCAAATTAGCCTCAGTTAGTTTCGAGCCGCTTAGCAAACAAGCTCCTACTAAACTCGCTCCCGTCATCACAGCTTTGCTCAAGTCAGCCTGAGACAATATTGCTCCGCTGAGATTTGCCCCGCTAAAATCTGCGGCGATCGCCACAGTTCCAGTTAAACTAGAACTCCCGAGGTTAGCTTCAATTAATTTCGCCTTAGACAAATTAGCCCCGCTCAAGTCGGCGGCGTTTAAATTAGATCCAATCAGTTTGCTTCTAATTAAGTTAGCACCTTTCAAATTAGCGCTGCTCAAATTTGTTCTACTGAGATTAGCTTCACTCAAATGAGCTGCAATGAGGTTAGCCCCTCGAAAATCTCGTTCCCCGTTTCTATGTCTAATTAAAAGTTCATCGGCACTTAAAATTTCAGTGAAATTCATAAAAAAATTGAGTGAGTTTCCTTAATTTCTCGATGTTCTATGTTGTGTGAAAGTTTGTACTATCGTGTTTGCCAGTCAGTTTTTTAAACTAATACTGCCACATTAACAATTGTCAAAACTGCTTGATTCCTACCATCACCCTGCTCACCTAGTTATAATTTACGAAAATAAACCTGGTTCTGGTATAATCTGAGTTTGCCTAGCGCGGAAGTTATGAAAAAATCGCGTTTCTCGCCGCCTGTAAGTCCTGTAAGTATTATTTGGCTAGTAATTAGTTAGCGGTGGATGTTAGTTGTTAATGGTTAGTTGTATTTATACTAACTGCTAACCACTAAATATTACCTGCTAACTCTTTACAAAAATACCGAGAAGTTGTCGATCTATCTTGTCAAGGTCGATCGAATATTTGGGGTATTGCTAGCGGCATCCGCGCGGCCTTCTCACCCAAAAATTTGCCAGTACAGGCGATCGAATTTATGAGTGCAATAAAGAAGATATCCGAGCTTCAACGCTTAATGCCTTCTAAATAAGTGCTTTCTACCTTCGAGTAACCCCGACGGCAGCACCAGGCCATATCAGCTAGTGTCACCTCCCCCCACTGTGCTCCGTGCCAGTGAAAACCAACAGGAAGGCTGTTTCCCTCGGAGTGCTGAGCGAATCGCCGGCGAAGCAAGCAATACGCTGTGCTGAGCCTGAGATTGCGCGAAAAAATGGCTCGCGAGTCGTTCCCCTATTCCCGCGCTGCTGTGCTTGCTGTTAATGTTTTCTCGATCCATGAGCGCTTGCGGTTCTAATTTACAGAACACTCGACACCAGACGCGCTCCCGGACATAAAAGCTGTTCCTGGGCTTCTCAAATGTTTCTCTGAGGCATTCCCAGAAAAACTGTATTCATGCCGCAGGTCTTGCCAACAGCAATTGGGCTGCTACAGCCAAGCAATGACCAGCCTAAGTCTTGCGGGAAGGCGACGACAATATTATTCTAAGAGCTGCCGACCACTGCATGCCCTACTCGGCGCGCGGGACTGGCGACTTCACCTGTATAAGTTGCTGAAATTAGCTACCCATAATTAAAGATAGTCGCTCTTTGACTAACTGGGCAATATCTGTGGTAATTTAGGTCATTAAATTTGATAATACTGCGGGGTTTAAAATCGAGCAGTAGTGAGTGTTACAGACTAAAAAACCGCTGCGGATTTCTGCTGTAAAAATTCAGGGAGCCGATCGATCCTCCGGCGCAAAGCCGAGCTCACGGACTGGGCCCCTAATCCAAATTAAACTTTTGACAGGTGGCTTTTTTAAGTTTCCAGAACAAAACAAAAGCCGGCTTTCAGATAAAAAACCGACTTTTGAGATAATTTTACCGACCAAGCGTAAAACCGCTAGCTCGCCGATGTTGGTTGGATCGCTTTCCACAATCCGAGTCCGCGAGTGCGACTACCCTGCAGAAAGTAGAAACAATACCCAAACAAAGTCTGAATTATTATTAAATCCGACGGTGGCCGGTGAGGCCCTGATTGGGATCGTAAATATCAGCCGTAGTATCAACCCCAGGAGTACCGGGAGCGCCGTAATCAGCGCGAGCACTATCTACGCTGGGATAGTCGTAGGTGTTCCAATGTTGAATACCTCCGCGACTCAGAATGCTTTCGGCTTGAGCGACTTCTGTTTCGCTGCCGTCAACCAGCACCAAGTAATCTCCTCTCGCGACGCGATCGTTGTATGCTCTAGCTTCCTCTTCGGGAATGCCCATACCGACTAAAGCTCCGATCAAGCCGCCTGCTGCGGCACCCAAAGCCGTACCGGCAAGTGTAGTGGCGATCGCCGTAGCTGAGGCTCCTGCCAGCATAATCGGCCCGATTCCCGGAATTGCCACTAGGCCCAGACCTACCAACAAGCCTGTCAAACCGCCCAAAGTGCCACCTGTGAGAGCGCCTTTTGTGGCCCCTTCATCGGATTTGTTGTCTGTGCTGTCGTGCACGTCAATGCCTGCGATGTCTCCTTTCGAGTCAGCATCCTTAGCGATGACCGAAACCCGATTCATGTCGAAACCGGCAGTTCTCAGTTCTCCCAGTGCGTGTTCCGTCTCGCGGCGGGTTGAAAATACTCCCACGGCGCGCTTCTGGCGACCCGAAGCTCTGCGGCCGGTGTCTGCCGGCACATCGTAAATGCCCCAATCGTGAATGCCCCGCACGCTCATAATTCCTTCGGCTGTGGCAAGTTCGGCATCTGTTCCTTCTACGAATACCAAATATTCTCCGCGCGAGACGCGATCGTTATAAACTTTAGCTTTTTCTTCGGGAACTCCCAAGCCGACCAAACCGCCGACCAAACCGCCTGCTGCTGCCCCAATCGCGCCTCCGACAACAGTATCTGCCAGCAGAGTTGCGATCGCACCCCCTGCCATCACCGGGCCAACTCCGGGAATCGCTAGCGCTCCAATGCTTCCGAGTAACCCAATCAAACCGCCCGTCACTGCTCCCGCTGTCGCGCCTGCTTTGGCACCACCGCCCACTTTCTCGTCGGTACCCTTACCAGCGGTAGCGCCCGCAATTTCGTTGCGATCGAGATTTTCGCCAACTACCGAAACTTTATTCATCGGAAACCCGCTACTTTGCAGTTCCAGCAGGGCTAGTTCCGTATCTCGGTAATTAGAAAATGCTCCTACAGCTCGCTTGTGTTGACCTAAAGCCATTTTTTTTCTCCTGGAAAATATACTACTTTTACACAACCACAGAATTTATGCTCTGCCATCAATCACCCATCAATCACATTTAGTCATTTTTTCCCAACAATTTTCATCGGTCGCTGGGAATAACTTCCTGCTCTATCTTCAGGTTGGTTTCCCACTAATTATCCGGACTGAAAAATCGGAAATAGAGAAGAGGGAGTTGGAGGTATTGCGCGAGTTTTGAGTGCGTGATTTTTAAATTAAATTTACACTTTTTAACTTAAAACCCGCTCTCCCTAGAGAGTCACCTCAGCGTTGCACTCCGCTCTGCCAGGCCTCTGACAATGCCAAACTTTACCCTCTTCCCTCAGACTTCTCTCCTAGATAACTACATCCTTTTCCCTTATTTCCCTCGGACTTCTTCCTTCTATTTTATTGATTGCTGCTAGGCGATGATGCGGGTGAAGCGGGGGCGACAACAGCAGTAACATTCACCTGTTTGACACCCTTAATCTCTTTAGCTAGTGGCTCAATTTTAGCTAAATCTGTTTGACTGGGAACTGTACCGCCTACGGTGACAAGACCATCTTTGGCGTCAACAGTGAGCTGACCTTTAGTGATGTTTACTTCTAACTTGGAGCGCACTTCACTTTGGAGGTCGCCATCGGCTCTTACGGCATCACCGCCCGTCACATTGTTGCGCTGTTCTCTGGCCCTGATATCATTATTTGCTTGGTTTTTGCGAATATCGCTAGTGGCGTCACCCTGAGTTTTTTGAACTGTATCGGCTGGGGGCGGGCTAGTGGTATTTTCTGTGGTAGAATTAGGAGCATCAGCGCTAGTTTTAGCCCCTTCGCTGCAAGCAGCAGCTCCAAATAATAGGAGGCCGCTGAGGAGAATTGGTGTTAGTTTGTTCATAATAGGTTAATACCCTCCGGGTAAGCTTTCAATGAGGCTGACTTGGTTGAGCCAGATGGGAGCCAGATGGAGCAAGACAGTATCTTTAGTTTGTGCTTTCTGGTTTGTGCTTTCTGCGATTTAAAAATCCTTATATCAAATATATAAACTTGAGCAAGTATCTACATCGCTCCACGGGTGTAAAATTTATCTATGTCGTTAGATAGAGTACAAAAAATAAAATAAGGTCTTAAGTCAAATTTAGCGTAATTTAGTTCTGACCGCATTATTACTCAAAAACCCCGTTGATGGCGACCTTGTTTGTTGCCAAAGCCAATATTTTCCTAAACACCAAGTTGAAAAGCGTAAGTTTCATTAATAAATTCGATCGCCACTCCCAACTCATTTTTCTGTCTTCCCTGGAACCTGTGACTTATTCCCTCAACCTCTCTCCGTTAAATCTGTTAAATCTCCTACACTACTCATTGCCAAACTTCCTGCTTCAAAACAAACGAAAAGAGTCGAGAAATTTTTGAGCATT
Source organism: Microcoleus harperi Pol14_C6 (assembly GCF_036701295.1). Lineage (NCBI taxonomy): Bacteria > Bacillati > Cyanobacteriota > Cyanophyceae > Oscillatoriales > Microcoleaceae > Microcoleus > Microcoleus harperi. Next base: position 46,430 of record NZ_JAUBQN010000024.1, read on the forward strand.
TTCTGGTTCTGCGGTAGTGGTAACCAGCCCGTAAACGCGCGTTTCCACCAAAAAAACTTGACCTACACCTACAGGTTCAGTGGGGGAAAGCGGCTGAAACTCAAATTCTTTTCCGGGATAGCCTCCGAGGGAAATATCCCGCACCTGCAAGACTTTAGCATTCGCTGCCACGACGAAAAAATCAACGGCATTATTTAAAGTAATTCTGATATTATTGATATTATTGTTCCTCAGACGAAAATCTAGGTCAAAGTATTGAAGCAAATAAGTTTCTTTGTTTTTTAAGTTCGATCGGTATGTATGAGCAATAATTTGATTTGAAAAAGTTTCTGAATTAATTTTGGGATTTCCCGGCATATCGATCGCAAACTGACCCATCGCCGAGCAAAATGGCTGCCACTCTGGCGTCTGAATGGCTGTCCGCAGCGGGGCTGGTTGAGAAGCAGCGGGACGGGCAAACTTGACAGGGTATGAAAGTAATGTAGCCGTAACTAGAAGTAAATACAGAAATTTCATCTGGGTAAAAATTATATATGCCCGATCGATCTGCGCTAGCCTAGAAATATATCTGCAAAGGGGCGATTTATGCTGAATATTATATTTACTCAACGGCGAGGCAACTCTCCAAGGCGATCTAAAATCACTAAAACCAATAAAACCAATATACTCGCTGCTGTAAATACTTGGTTGGCTGTGTGTCTGCTGGCTGCTGTCACAGCTTGTGCAAACAGCCCCAACAGCAAGGCCCTCGAAGAAGCTTTAGCCGCCGATCCAAAATTAAAACAAAACCCAGTAGTTTTCTCTTCCCCGCCACCAGCGACAGCAATTGAGACAAACTCTACCGCCCAACTTCCTCCCGATTTCCCGACAGAGATTCCACTCTATCCTAATGCTGAGTTAATCGAAGTTGGTGGGGGAACCGATCCGTCGCAAAAAAATGTGCGGCTGCGCTGGGAAAGCACTGATCCTGTTAATTCGGTTCAGAACTTTTACTCCACAGAGTTTGGGCGTCGCAACTGGGAAATAGTCAGCCGCCCCACCGCCGAGGGACAAGGTTCTTTGGTAGCAACGCGAGATAATTTACGGGTAACTGTGTCGCTTTCTCCTACTCAGAAAGTAGGGGGTTCTACAGAATTTGCGATCGACTACAGCAAAGAAAGCCCCGAAATTGCCGCCAGTCCCCAACCTAACAATTCCGAGTCTAGCGCATCTCCAACCGCTTCACCAACTCCATCTAATTCAGAGGGAACTACTCCAACGCCATCCCCCTCGCCAAAATCAGCACAGGTTAGCCAACAAGACGGTCAAATTCCTCAACAGTTGCGGCAGTATGTGGCTGATTTAAGTCAGTTGGAAGTGCTGAAAGTGCGATCGACAGAAAATGCTAATTTAGAAACAGCCAGCACTTTGCCCAAACCCAACAAAATAGTCACTCGCCGCGAATACGCCCGCTGGTTAGTAGCAGCTAACAATCAGATTTATGCTAGCCGTCAAGCCAAACAAATTAGATTAGCAGTAGACTCTAGCGAACCAGCCTTTTCTGACGTACCCAAAACAGACCCGGATTTTTCAGCAATTCAAGGTTTAGCAGAAGCCGGTGTAATTCCGAGTTCGCTTTCGGGTGAAAGTAAAGATGTGAAATTTCGCCCTGATGCACCTTTAACTCGCGAAACAATGATTCTATGGAAAGTCCCTTTAGATAGTCGTCAAGTTTTACCGACAGCTAACATTGACGGAGTGAAAGAAAAGTGGGGTTTTCAAGATGCTTCTAAGATTGATTCCCAGGCATCGCGAGCAGTTTTAGCTGATTTTAACAATGGAGATTTGGCGAATATTCGCCGCGTTTTTGGTTTTACTACTCTGTTTCAGCCCAAGAAAGCCGTGACTCGCGCCGAAGCTGCTGCTAGTTTGTGGTATTTTGGCGTTCAAGATCAGGGATTGTCTGCTAAAGATGCCCTGGAAGCAAAGTCTCAACCTGCTGAGTAGAGTTTTTTTGGGGTGGTTAAAAGTTTTGAACACACCATCTACTTACCAATACCCAGGAAACCGGGTTTTTTCTCTGTAAGCAAACCCGGTTTCTGCGTCCAAGACTGCCGAAATTTTACCAATTTTTGATTAATCGGCGTGCGATCGCCCGCCACAAAAATTGCAGCTTGAGTTTCTAGGAGTTCGGTGAATATGGCTTACCCAGAAACCGACTTTTATCTACGAAAATGCCCTGTAAAACGCGAGGCATATCCGGTGAAAAACTCCGTTTCTTTAATTGCTTTGGGAGAGTTGTCATTAAAAATCCTTTTAATAATTGTTAATCGGCTTTTCTGTCCTTGTCGCCTACCCTAGGAAATAGATTTTTTTTATTCAATCTTAATTTCTGTATCCTGCCATACAAGCGCTGCATTTGGCGGGCTAATTTTCTACATATTTTCACTAACACTTTGTTCAAAACTCTCAGTAGGATTCCGGATGGCGTAGCGGCCTTAACGATAAATGAACAAGAGTGTTTGAGCTCTTGGAGAGCATTTTTTAATGTACGATATTACCTTATTTACCCCGCAAGACATGGCTAAATGCAGCTTAGTCCTGCGCCAGTTAGGTAGAAATACTGCTAGTATGGAAGCCACCAGCCAGAAGATTGTTAACTATATTTACCAACATTTTTGCGATTCGCAAACAGGAGAAAATACCTGTGCCTTAGTGCGTTTGTTCAAAACTCATCCCTACGGGGAATTAGAAGACTCATTGCAACAATCCGCCCGCCGCTTGATGAAGGGCAATTCCCCCGCCGCCGACATGAAATGTTGGACTCTGCTAGCAGCCGCAGGCACAGAACCGCAGTGGAATTCTCGGCACACAGCAGCAGAAAATACAGCTATTCCATTAGTTAGCACAAAATTAGTGGCTCAAATGCCAGCGATTTCGGAAATAATCCGGCAGTTGGGTTTAGACATTCCTACATTCCTCGGAATTGAGCGAGAAAGGTTCCTGCAATTAGAGCCGGCAGTATTAAATATTTTTTATGTATCAGAGGCAAAAGGCAGCCCCTTTATTCCTGAGCAAAATTTTTTAATTATCCCTTACCAGGTCAAGTCTGTCTTGGGATTTGGGGGACTCCTGCCGTCAGGAAGTTTGTTTGCGGTAATGATGTTCCTGAAAGTTAAAATTCCCCAAAGCAGGGCTGAAATGTTTAAAAATTTGGCACTTAGTGTCAAAACAGCATTGTCCCTCCCCAACGAAAAGAGTGTTTTTGAATATTCAGAAAAGCCTACCAGCTTTGTTACAACAAATCACAATAATTGCGAAACCCAATTACTGGAAGATCAAGTGGCTACTCTGATGCAATTGCTGGACTTTTCAGAACAAGAAATGCTGAGACAAGCCGCTCGGTTTCAACAGACTATTGACAATTTACAGCGAGAACTTGCCGAACACAAAAATAAGGAACAAGCTTTGAAAATAAGTCAAAATTCATTTACAGGCATCCTCAATATTCCCAATGATGCTATTTTGCAAGTCGAGGAAAATCACGGAATTCAGCGTTTTAATCAAGGGGAAGAACAGATTTAAACTAAGGTCTGTGTTTAGCAACCCGCTTGATCCATGAAACCGAGTTGTTGCGGTGTTTGCGGATACGAATTCACGATCGCACATTTTCCCGATCGAGTTTTTCGCTATCAGCAAATTTACAAATGGCTAGCGGGGCACCTTGCTGCGGGAAATTGGTCGCACTGGCGAGAAGGGCTAAACGCTTTGAGCGTAACTTTTGTAGCATTTGCTATGTTTTTAAGTGTTAGTTCGTTTTTGCTTCTTGCTCCCTATGGAAGCGCCAGATTAGATTATTCTTTATTAAGGAAAAGTCGATTTTGGTTGAGGCTAAGTGTCATTCCAACAATATTTTTTATGGACTCGGCTTACCCGTACAAATATGACTGTAAAATTCAACATCCAAAAAGCCTGATTAGTAAGTTTTTGGCAGGGGAGAATTGATGGGGATATACACAAAAGCGCAGTTACAATAGGAAAAGAAAATAACTGCTGGGACTAGCGTGCGGCGCGATGGGGATACTGAGTGGACGAAGGCTACAAATCGGGGAGATTTGTAGCCTTATATTTGTCAATAGGAATTTTTGAGAGCAACAACGCGAATTCGGCGATAATCTGCAATCCAATTACCATCGCGGTACAGCGTCGGCCGCAAACGCTCTTCAACGGAGTTCATTACCTGCGATCGCACATCATCAGACAACCCCGACAAAAACTCGCCAGCAAACATTTCAATCCAATTTACCATACCCGCGCTGCCACCTTCTAGGGAAGTCGGGCGATCGAACAAAACGGCATAACTAACCTCAAATCCCTGCTTTTCCAAAAGCCCAGCATACTCGCCAATACTCGGAAAATACCAAGGATTAAGCGCTTCAGGCTCCTGGCAGCCAATTTCCGACAAAACACTCAAAAGGGCTCGGACGATCGCCCCCACGTTCCCTTTACCCCCAAACTCAGCCACAAAACGCCCTCCCGCCTTCAGCGCTTTTTCCACACAATTAATCACAGCATCCGGCTGTTTAATCCAATGCAAAGCCGCATTAGAAAACACAGCATCTAACGGCTCTTCTACTTGAAAACTCCTCCCATCGGCGGCAGCGAAGTTAATGTGAGGATAGTTTACTTTTGCCGTGGAAATCATCGACAAAGATGAATCAATACCTTGCACCAAAGCACCACTTTGAGCAATCTTTTCAGTTAACTGTCCCGTACCGCAGCCCAAATCTAGAATACGTTCTCCAGATTGAGGAACGAGTAACTCCAAAAGCGATTCGCCGTACTGCCATACAAAAGCGTGCTGTTGTTCGTAAAGACTTGTATTCCAAGAATGTTGTGCCATGATAACTACCCTGAACTTTTCTTCTCTTTCTCTGTGTTCTCTGCGTCTCTGCGGTTAATTTAAAAAAAGCCTTCTTCACAAAACCAACCAACTTATTTGTTGGCCAGTTCGGCTATCGCACTTCCATCGATTCGGCAAACCCTAATATTTTCCAAAATGCGCGCTCCCTGCTTTTCATAAAAAGCAATTCCCGGCGCATTGCCAGTATTAACAGTCCATTCCATACGCCCGCAATTTGTAGACTCAGCAATTTGTGCCAAATACTTTAACAGCGCTGTACCGACTCCCATACCGCGCATAGGAGCTTGCACAAATAAATCATCAAGCCAAAGGCACGGCTGCGCCAAAAGACTTGAATAGGACGAATAAAAAAGAGCAAATCCTACCGCTTTTTCCGCAACTTTCGCCAACAAAACCCTCACTAACGGAGGCTGGCAAAACAACGTTTGCTGCAATTTATCTGCTGTGGCTTCTAAAAGATGTGGAACTCCATCGAATTCTGATTTTTGCGAAATAAAAGCAAGAATTAGTTCCAAATCAGCCAGCTCTGCTTCTCTAATTTTGATATCCAAATTAGCCATTGTTTAATTCTCAATGTCGCCTATTAATCACTGTATGAAATGTCTTCATAAATGTCCAATATATGTTTAACTAACAACTTATACTTTTAAAATATAAATGATTGGGGAGCTATGGAACTTCGGCATTTGCGTTATTTCATTGCAGTTGCAGAGGAACTGAATTTCACTCGTGCAGCCGAAAAACTGCATATTGCCCAACCTCCGCTGAGCCAACAAATCCAGCATTTGGAGGCGGAGTTGGGGTTTCAACTGTTTCGCCGCACCAAGCGGACGGTGCATTTAACGGCAGCGGGACAGGTTTTTTTCGAGGAAGCCGGGAAAATTCTGCAGCAAGTCGATCGAGCAATTCAACTCGGCCGACAAACCAGTCGGGGCGAACTCGGCCAACTGACGATCGGCTTTGTGAGTTCGGCAGCACACAACGTGGTTCCAGCGATTTTGCAGGCTTTTCGCACTCGGTGTCCCGCCGTCAAGCTGGAACTGCACGAACTGACGACCAACGAACAGTTGCAGCGGCTGCGGTTCGGGCAAATTGATATCGGCTTCGTGCGCCCTCCGGTTGAGGAAGAGGGGATAAATTCTGAAATCGTTTTTCGAGAACCGCTGATCGTGGCACTTCCAGAAACGCATCCGGCGGCCGATCGGGCGACGGTAGAATTACGCGAACTCTCTACCGAACCGTTCATTTTATTTCCGCGATCCCAGGCTCCGGGATTGTACGATGCGATCGTCAGTCTTTGTCAACAAGCAGGTTTTAGCCCGATCGCAGCTCAAGAAGCAATTCAAATGCAAACAATTGTCAGCTTGGTAGCCGCCGAGATGGGAGTGGCGATCGTCCCCGCGTCGATGCAAAATTTTCAGCGCAGCGGGGTTGTTTACAAAGCGTTACCAGAATCAACTTGCATTGTGGCGATCGCTCTGATTTGGCGCAGCGATCCAACGGCGGCGGTGCAGCGCTTTTTGGAAGTCGCCAGACTGCAGCAGCGGATTTGATATTTGAGATTGTAAATTTGAGATTGACTGGTAAATTGACAAAGTTATCAAAACTCAAAGATTTTCTGTGCAACAACACCCGTAGAATGATTAATTGATGCTCGGAGTTCGAGCAACTACCGCCGTAAAAGTCGGCACGACCCGACCCCAACGGATCAGAATATCCCACGTAACTATTCAGTACAAGAGAGCAAGGGATGGTATTGGCAACAGAAATGGGTTCGTCCCAACCGGAATCCTCTTTCGATTTATCTACTTATCTAGTCAAGCGAAAAGAGGCGATCGAGGTAGCTCTCGACAGTGCACTCCCGGTCATCTACCCAGAGAAAATTTACGAAGCAATGCGCTACTCGCTGCTAGCGGGGGGCAAGCGCCTGCGTCCGATCCTGTGTCTGGCTAGCTGCGAACTGGCCGGTGGCACTACATCTATGGCAATTCCCACAGCTTGCGCTTTGGAAATGATCCACACGATGTCGCTGATTCACGACGATTTGCCGGCAATGGACAATGACGACTACCGGCGCGGCAAACTGACGAACCACAAAGTCTACGGCGAAGATATCGCCATTTTGGCTGGCGATGGTTTGTTGACCTATGCTTTTGAATTTATCGCCACTAAAACTCAGAACGTACCCCCCCAGCAGGTGTTGCAGACGATCGCCCATTTAGCGCGGGCATCGGGTGCTGCTGGACTCGTAGGCGGTCAGGTGGTGGATTTGGAATCCGAAGGAAAGACAGATGTTTCTTTGGAAACTTTGAATTATATTCACGCTCACAAAACAGGCGCGCTGTTAGAGGCTTGCGTAGTTTGTGGGGCAATTCTGGCTGGGGCCTCGGCTGCGGATTTGCAGCGGCTGTCTCGTTTCGCTCAAAATATTGGGCTGGCTTTCCAGATCGTTGACGACATTCTGGATATTACTGCTACCCAAGAAGAACTGGGCAAAACTGCTGGCAAAGATGTTCAAGCAGGGAAAGTCACTTATCCGAGTTTGTGGGGAATTGAGGAGTCTCGGCGCCAAGCTTCGCAGCTTGTTGCTGATGCTAAGGCTCAATTGGCAGTGTTTGGGAGCAAAGCTCTACCGCTGCTGGCGATAGCCGATTTTATTACCAGCCGGAGTAACTAGAAATACCAAACACTATGCAGGAAATTTGCAGCGCCATCTTAAACAATCATGTACTCGTGGTTGCTTTGCTCGCTTGTCTGGCTGCTCAGATCATGAAGCTGCCGATCGAGTTGGTCAAAAATCGCAAGTTTAATCTTCGGTATTTGGTAACCACGGGGGGAATGCCCAGCGCTCACTCGTCTTTTGTGGGCGCTTTGGCTGCTGGAGTGGGACAAACGATGGGATGGGAAAGTCCGGATTTTGCGATCGCTGCGATCTTTGCAATTATTGTGATGTATGACGCAGCAGGCGTCCGCCAAGCCGCAGGCAAGCAAGCTCGCATCCTCAACCAAATTATTGACGAGTTTTTTGAGGAAGATCACAACCTTAATGAGGCTCGCCTGAAAGAGTTGTTGGGACACACTCCTTTTCAAGTGCTTGTCGGTTTGGGGTTAGGAATCACTATTGCTTGGATCGCAGGGCCTGCATATTAGTTAACTGTTAACTGTTAACTGTTAGTTGTTGACTGTTAACTGTTAACTAATGACTACAGACCGAATTCTGCTTGCAAAATATCGTCATTATCATCGGCGATCGTGGCGACAATAGTAATAACCCGAGAAATTTCCCCGGCCGAGATTTCCGCCATCGTCCGAGTCGATACTACGGCAACTTGATTATCAACAATGGCAAAATGAGCTTCTAAAGTAGACAGCCAATTCATTTCTAGAATTTTCCGCATTAATTGAGCTTCATTCTTCGCTGGCAACTGCAGTACAAAAGCCCAAACAGTCAAAGTATCATCTTCGGTTTCGCCCGTAAGTTGCACGAACACTTCGACACTGCCGTACTTGAACTTCCAAAGATGTCCGCCAGCTTCACTTTGACCGACCATCACTTTTTGGTCTACAGCCATGCTGGCGATGACAGTTTCAATTTCTTCTGCATAGGTGACGGCTGTGGCTTTTTCGACCTGCTCGGAGGCGATCGCACTTTCACTTGAGAGGCTCTCTGCGGAAGCTGTTTGTATGTTCGGCTCGCTGGTAGTCATGATTATATTTAGATGGAAAACTATTCCAATAATCAGTTTACTTGCTAAAGCTTAAAATTATGACTTTAAATAACTGGTTCCAAGGCATAGCCTTGGAACCATTATATCTCGCTTGTTTGCGGAGGCAGACGCAAGTTTGACTTGCAGAACGGTTTCAAACGGGTTCGCGATCGTTTTTAAGCCTTGGGCTTAGTCGCCGCCGGCTTCTTCTCAATGGTATTCAAGCCGTTGAGGAACATGGGCACCAATTTCTCCATAAATGCCTGCGGGTCGCGGTTCCAGGCCCGCTGAGCTACATCAACTCTGGTCATTTGTAGGTCGGGGGCCAGCAGGGTTGCGGGCAAGCGTTCCATCAGATATTGCGGGCGTTCCCACATCGGCATCGTGTTGGCAATATCCACGAGGCGGGTGACGCGGCGCAGTTCGGCCCCCAGCATGATATCCATTCCCGATTCAAATGCTGCTTGTTCGATCGCCACATACTTGCGCTTTGCCTGTTCCACCTTTTGGCGGTGTTCCGGGCTTTTGTCGGCGATTTGGGCCAGCCAGCGATTGCCCCAGCGGACGTGACCAGCTTCTTCTGGAAAAATCTTTTCGATTGTTTCGCGGATTTTGACGTTTTCTGCGGTTTGGGGAGCCTGTTTGAGGGCGTGAATGTGGGCTGAGAAATACTCGCAGCCCCGCTTTTCGGTGACATTTATTGCGGCTAAGGCTGCAATTATACCGTCATCGAGGTTGCGGTATTGCTCTTTGTCCAGCAGCCGCTCAAATTCGTCAATGTAGGAGACTCCCGGTGGCGTTCCCACCTTTTGGCCCAAGTCTACCAGCAAGTCGGTGAGCCACATCGCGTGTCGCGCTTCGTCGGAAATGTGCCGGGAGAGGTCGCGCACGAGTTCGGCCGGTTCCCCGTCTAGCCGTTCGAGCAGGTCCGTGAGGTCTTTGCAACTGCGCTGTTCGCTGTAGCGGTAGCGGTTGAGGGTGATAAGGTGAATTTCGCGATCGCGCACTACATTAGCTAAAATTTCGCGCGCTCCCATAGCGTTGCGAAGCTTGCGGGGATAGGCAACAGTCATGCTTTTATGTTGTTTTATAAAGATACTTATATAAGTGTAACGCAGTTTTTTCGACAACCAATTACCTCGCAAGGCTGAAAGTTGTTGTTTAGCACGGAGAGTCAATTTTATACAGACAGTTTTTTTACTAGCTCAACAAATGACAATAGTTTTGAGTTGCGAGCCATACCATTTTAGATTTTAGATTTTAGATTAAAAATGACTGATGACTATCAGGGTTTGGAGCTTTTCTACAGTTACGTTATTTTTTTAAACTGCGATCGCGCAAGGGTGGCGCGGATCGCAGAAAGCAACCTCATACACTCAAAACTTTTCAGGTTCCGTCGAGTCTTGGGTCTCAACACTAGCAGACTCTTGTTGAAATTTTCGCGCCTCTTCTACTTCTAACCTAGCCAGAGTTGTCGCCACATCAGCTAACTGTAAAGCCAGATTCATCCGACAAACCGGGTTTTTTTCCCTCCAAAGGTCTTTTGCCAAGAAATGTACTCGATAGCGAAACATTTTAATTGAATTTGGCGGAGTAACTTTCACGGTCATAGTCTTTCTTCTGTTGAAGTTTGAATGCGGAGCAGCACCCGTTCTAGCTCCAAGTAAACAAATGTCAGCATGATTACTTTATCTTCATGGGTGATTGTAACACTACAAGTTGCCGATCGAGGTTCAACGCCTTCGTGTCTGACAACTACAGTATATTTTCCCTGCTTCAGGTTATCAAAATTCACATCTGCCTCAAACAGATCAACTGTCTCCTCAGCCAGCACTCGTCCCTCCCGAGTTAGTAAAGTGACAAAGGCAATGCCGTCAACAGAAGTCATAGCATTATTACTCTGATTGCGGATCATTACAAAAATATCGGACATTGTTTTGTCATTGTTAATTGCTAATTGCTAATTTAGAATGAGTGCAGCACCTCACAAACAAAGGAGCATAAATACAGTGAATCATTTCAAGCTTTTGCTAATTTTGATGCCTTTTGCAGGGGTTCTCGGTTTGGCAAAAAGTGGAGCCCTAGCTGCTGTCTCGAATATCTCTGAGACAGAGCCTTGTTTACAGCTTCACGGCGTGCGGGTTGCTCAAAGGGACGATCGCAATTTAAGTAACTCGAAAGGTACATTAAAAGAAGGCAGTGCCCTCTCTATCGATCCTGATGAAGTTACCGGCATACCAAAAGCTGAGGCGCGACAGCGTTTCATTTTGAATAAGATATATCGGGTTCAGGAAGGCACTACTCCTGACGATTTATTTATTGTTGATGAGAAAGCAAATAAATGGGCTGTAGAGGATGTCTCTGACGCTACAATGGGCCCTACTACTAACAGCGTTGCTCAGATAGTGTCGGGTAACGGGAGAGTATGGGCTCTGATCCAGAAGTTCTAAACTCGAAAAAAACGCCGCTTTTAAAGGCGGCGTTCTTATCAATTAAAAATTACAGGTTAAAAATGGTATAATCCCAGTTTTAACTTTTAATTTTTAATTATTAATTTTCTTCTAACAGTCGTAGTAGAGAGCAAACTCGTAGGGGTGAGGACGCAGCCGCATCGGGTTGACTTCATTGTCGAGTTTGTAGGAAATCCAGGTTTGGATGAAGTCTTCGGTAAATACGCCGGTTTCAGTTAAGAAACTGTGGTCTTTTTCCAAAGCTTCTAAAGCACCTTCCAACGAACCAGGCGTCGAAGGAATCTTGCTCAATTCTTCTGGGGAAAGGTCGTAGATATCCACGTCCAAAGGTTCGCCCGGATCAATTTGATTCTTGATTCCGTCTATGCCGGCACACAGCATGGCTGCAAATGCTAAATAGGGGTTGGATGTGGCATCAGGACAGCGGAATTCTAACCGCTTGGCTTTGGGGTTGGTTCCTGACAACGGAATCCGCACTGATGCAGATCGATTTCCTTGAGAGTAAGCTAAGTTTACAGGCGCTTCAAAGCCTGGAACTAAACGCTTGTAGGAATTGGTCGTGGGGTTGGTGATTGCCAAAAGTGCCGGGGCGTGCTTGAGAATGCCGCCGATGTAATGCAGTCCCATTTGGCTGAAACCTGCATATTGATCGCCTGCAAACAGAGGTTGACCGTCTTTCCAAATCGACTGGTGAACGTGCATCCCGGAACCGTTGTCGTTAAACAGCGGTTTGGGCATGAAGGTGATGGTTTTGCCGTATTTTTTGCCGACGTTTTTGATGACGTATTTGTAAGTCAGCAAGTAGTCGGCTGCTTGTACTAAAGTTGCAAAGCGGAAACCGAGTTCGCATTGACCGCCGGTGGCGACTTCGTGGTGGTGTTTTTCGATGGGTACGCCGCATTTTGCCATTGTCAGCAGCATTTCCGTTCTCATGTCTTGTGAGGTGTCGGTTGGTGCTACTGGGAAATAACCTTCTTTGTAACGCGGTTTGTAGCCGAGGTTGCCGCCTGCTTCTTCTTTGCCGGAATTCCAGCGACCTTCGATCGAATCTACGTAATAGTAGCCGGAATTTTGGGTTTGGTCGAAGCGAACGTCGTCAAAAATAAAGAATTCTGCTTCCGGGCCAAAGAATGCTGTATCGCCGAGACCGGTCGAAAGCAAGTAGTCTATGGCTTTTTGGGCAATGGTGCGGGGACAGCGACTGTACGGTTCGCCGGTGCGAGGTTCTTTGATGCTGCAAATGAAGCTGATGGTCGGTTCTGCCATGAACGGGTCCATCCAAGCGGTGGTCGGATCGATGACCATCGTCATGTCTGATTCGTTGATGGCTTTCCAGCCCCGAATGCTGGAACCGTCGAAGGGTACGCCGTCTGTGAAGGAGCTTTCGTCGATTTGGTCGTGGTACAGGGAAAGGTGCTGCCAGATCCCCGGCATATCGATGAATTTGAGGTCAACGATCTGGATCTTATTTTCTTGTATGTAGTTTAAGGCTTCTTGGGGTGTCTGGAACATGACTTACTCCTGATATTGGTTGTGTCTTGGCGATCGGCCGATTTCAGACTGTTTGGGCGATCGTAGGCCTTCAGTACCCACTATTTTGTATCTATGGCTACAAAATTTTGAAATTGGTGCCCAGTGCGGCTGGGCAGTTCGGGATTCTTGCCCTGTGGATTATTTTTCGGCTGAAGATACAAGGCAGACGGCTGAATTTTGCTGCTGTTTGCCGAGGATAGACTACCTAGAGTGAAAATCCCATCTCAAATCTTAATCAAACGCCGATTTGTAGTAGTCTACAATAGGCGGTCTGTCTCAGATAGCAAAGTATTGATAAAGATTTTTGGGAGAGAAACTTATGCGCGATGCAGTGACGAGCCTGATTGAAAATTATGATGTTGCTGGTAGGTATTTAGACCGAGATGGTATCGATCGGTTGAAATCTTATTTTGCAACGGGCACGGCACGGGTACAGGCGGCGGCTGCGATTAACAGCAATGCTGCGGCAATTGTCAAGCAAGCTGGTATCCAGCTATTTGCTGAACAGCCGGAACTGATCCGTCCCGGGGGAAATGCCTACACGACTCGCCGTTACGCGGCTTGTCTGCGGGATATGGATTACTACTTGCGCTATGCTACTTACGCCCTAGTGGCTGGAAGTACCGACGTGCTCGACGAGCGCGTGCTGCAAGGTTTGCGGGAAACTTACAATTCTCTAAGCGTTCCCATTGGCCCGACGGTGATGGGAATTAGCATTATGAAGGAGATGGTTAAGGCTCAGGTGGAAGCTGCTGGCTTGTCTGTTGGGCCTTTTTTGGAGCAGCCTTTTGATTACATGATTCGCGAATTGAGCGAACAAGATATTTAAGTCAATTTGCTAGTTCTTTTAGCAGTAAATTGCATTTTTGGCTGGCAGTTAGCAGCACTTAGATCGATCGCTTTTTTTGGCTTCACAGCCTCCAAGCGATCTTTTTTTATGGGTTATACAATTTTAGATTAAAGATTTGAGATTAAAAATTATAAATTAAAAATTATAGGTTAAAAATTTGAAGAATTGGGAATGACTGATGAATTAAGGGTTTGGAGCTTCCCTACAATTGCATTCTTGTTTGAAACTGGTACTAAAAATCGTCAACACATCCCCAGACGAGACATTTGTCCAGGGGATTTTTGGTTTGGCGCAGCTCGATTTGTGCGACGGTTGTTGCTTCTACTTCGCCGTTGGGGTAAAGAATGTGGATGATGTCACCGCTGACGAATGCGAGGGGATTTTCTTGACAATTGCCAGGATTTCTGATAGGAAAGTTAATTGTTTTCATGGTCGCTCGCCCTGATGGTATTGGTAGCGCTTTTAGCTCCATATAAATCATCCGCTAGTCACAAAAATTATTGTGTGATTCTATGAATGTTTATCTGTGATCCAAGTACACACTCAGAGCGATCTCAGTCACATCCTGTGACCTGGAGGCGATCGCCCCGCGACAATCGCAAAACCAAAATAATCGCCAAAAATTAGCAGTGGGGTTTGTGCGTAAGTGCTAATCTGGTACTGTTCTTAACCCTATCCGTACAGATTAAAAACCTTGGCTAAACAGCGACTAGACACATTATTGGTCAGCCTAGATTTGTGCAGTTCCAGACAGCAAGCTCAGGCTTTGATTCGGACTGGGAAAGTTTCTATCAACCAGCAGGTAGTTGACAAACCGGGCACTGAGGTTGACATCGCAGCAAAAATTCAGATTAAAGAGCGATCGCGCTATGTTTCTAGAGGCGGTGACAAATTAGCCAAAGCTTTAGAAGTTTTTGCGATTCCCGTTGCAGGCAGAATTTGTCTCGACGGCGGCATCTCCACAGGCGGTTTTACCGACTGTTTGCTGCAAGCCGGCGCCGCCCTAGTGTACGGCATAGATGTTGGCTACGGTCAAGCAGATTGGGGCTTGCGTAACGATCCGAAAGTAATTTTGAAAGAACGCACCAATTTGCGGTACATGACTGCTGCTGAGCTTTACGGCGACTCTGAGCGAGCAGATTTGGCGGTAGTAGATGTGTCGTTTATTTCCCTGGATAAGATTTTACCGGCGCTGTGGGAATTGTTGGCACCACCGCGAGAAGCGGTATTGTTGGTAAAGCCGCAGTTTGAGGTAGGGCGCGAGAGAGTCGGGAAAAAAGGCGTAGTGCGAGACTCAGCCACTCAAGCTGATGCGATTTTTCAAGTGTGGAAGGCAGCCACAGCTTTAGGATGGCAGCAACGCGGCTTAACGTGGTCGCCTTTACTTGGCCCGGCCGGTAATATCGAGTATCTTTTATGGTTGGGGATCGATCGCGAACAGGAGCCAGAGCCGAGGGCGATCGAAGAGGATGTTGTGAAAGAACGGATCGCACAAGTCACCAAAGCGGCGGCGCGGGAACTTGTCGATCGATTGTAGATTGTAGATTGATTTCTAGATGTCAAACTAATCAATTTTAAAAGTCAAATTTGGAACTCCAGATTGCTTTAAATTTTCAATTTTTTTTGTCAATCGGACTCCTCAAGTTTCACAAGAGTGAATAATTCCATGCAATCATTCAAACAAGCCGGTTCAATTTTACTCTACGTTCTAGGTGGCATCGGGTATGTAGCAATTGTAGCTACTATTTTAGGCGTTTCAATTCTCATCAAGTGGGCCGCTCTGCTACTAGCAGACAAATTATTATATACAATTCTGATTATCGGCGATCTGTTGAGGGGTATCGAAATTATTGAACTGTTAAATATATTGATATTTGCATTTATCGGTATGGGAGTGGGTGTGGGGACACGACTTCTACACCCTCAATACGGTCGCAAAATTAGTGCGGCTTTGTTGATAGTTATAGTTCCCTTAGTTTTCATGATTACGCCAGCCATTCGATATAATGCTTGGCTGGAAAAAGTGGAAGAATCGGATAAATTATCGCCTTCGCAAACTGCAACCTTAACTAACTCATTTTTGAATAGAAAAGTTGGATTGCCCGGTTTTATCGGTTATTACGTATATACTGGTCAGTTTCCGGTTATTCCGACGAAACAATCGGAGATGAAAGACCTTGACAGTTTTGAAAAAAAAGTTAATTCCAGATTTGTACAGTTCACAGGTATTGCTCCGACTATTGTTTCTTGGTCAATGCGGGTTTGTTTTTGGCTGATTAGAATATTTTACTTTTCTATAGCGGTAATTGCGACGATCGCGCATTTTAGAGAAGGTGTTAGAATTGCCAGACGGTAATATGATTTTCGATTTTCGATTAAATAATTGGGAATCACTGATGAAGATCGTGGTTGGGAGCTTAACTACAGTTGCATTCTTTTTTGACAATAGTATAATAAGATTACAAGCAGTAGGGGGCGTCAGATCCTAGCTCTTCGATTATTCGCAAATAACCATCTGCTGACGCACCCTACTCAACTACTAGGGCAATTTTTAATTGCCAATTTTAAACTCTTGCTGCAAGCGATCGATAATTGTATTACGCTCGATGGTGGCGAGAATTTCTTGAATTACCGTATCTTGTCCCAGGGGACCCCAGGTGCAGCCTTTTTCTAAATAAACTTGGGCGGCACGACCAACAGCATAGGTTCCGTAAGCTGCTAAACTAGCTTGAGTGACAGCAACTCCGGCAAAAGTAGAAAAGCCGATGTGCGGGGCAGCAGCGGCTGCTGTTTTGCCAAATCCCAACAGAAAACTGCTACCCAATTCTCCCAAAAGTACGCCACCAGCACTTGAGAAAATAGTCTGCCAAAGTTTCCCGGCTTCGTAACCAGTCATGGGTAAGCCGTAAAGTCTGGATAAAGAGCGAATTAAAGCTAAATCTGCGACACTTGCTCCCATTACATCCAAGAATGCCACTGGATTTAAACCGACAGCCAAAGCTTTATATTTTGCAAATTGCCAGATTAAATCTTCGGCTTCTGTTTGTCGCAATTTGAGAACGTGACGGGCAATGTTTGCTTCGGCATCTCTAGCTTCAACTAAAGCATTTAAAGCGAGGAGTGATCGACCTTCTCTGTTAAGAATTGTGAGAATTTTATGTTTGAGTTCGTCTATCTGCGCGGGTGGCGACTCCCATTCGTTAGTTACTCTTCCGTCGGACCATTCCACCCGCACTTGCACCGGCGCGGGTTCGGCGGCTACCATGACTATTTCTAATGATTTGGCAATTTTAGGCGGTGATTTTGCGGTAGATTTATCGGAGGAGTTGTTTGGGCGATCGGACAAATTTTCGCTATCTGTTTTCTCTGCTACCGCAGCGGCTGCTAACTCTTCAGAATTTCCCAGCGCTTGCAAACTTTGGTAAATAGCTTTTCTGTCTAATTCTGGATAAAGGTCAATTTTATTAAAAACTAAAATCAGCGGTTTTTGAGCTGTTTGCAATTCGCACAGTGCTTGATATTCAGTTCGGGTGATATCCCCTGCAACGACAAACAGAATTAAGTCAGCTTGGCGAGTTACTTGTTTCGCCATTTCGCCGCGCACTTCGCCGCCAACTTCATCAAGTCCGGGAGTGTCAATTAATTCAACTTGCACCCCTCCTTTCCCCCCCTTGCCAAGGGGGGATTGGGGGGATTCCTCGCTGTCAAGGAAGGATAAAGGCACACTCCAGCGCACGGAACGCGGCCACTGAGTCACGCCGTTGAGAGGGCCTGTTTGCAGAATTTTTTGACCTAAAAGCGCGTTTAATACGGCTGACTTGCCACGGCTGACTAAGCCGAAAGTAGCAATGCGAATGACGTTGTGGTCTAGTTTTTCTGATGTGGAAGTTAAGATATCTAACTGATATTGCAGCGCTGCTTCTAATTCTGTATTATTCGAGTTTTTTTTCCCTTGGCGCAGGTGGGAATAGCGCGCCAGGGATTCGCGCAAACTGGCGCGGGCAAGCGATAAGCGATTTTCTTGAAGGGAATTGTCAGCCATTGGCGATCGGCTTTTTTAAGCAGGTATAATTGATCGTCGAATTATAAATCCTATTTCTTATTTTAATACAATTTTTCATAAATTTATAATTTTTTATTGGGGAATTAGGTAGGGACACGGCACTGCCGTGTCCCTACGGATATCGTGGGCAATCGACCGGATTTAATATCAGATATCCTGGGCGATTGACCGGATTTAATATCAGATGCTGGACTAATTTTAATTGACCCCTGAATGAACGGTTTCTTAATGGGCTGCGGCTAGGACACGGCACTGCCGTGTCCCTAGGGATATCATGGGCGATCGAGCGAATTTAACAACATCAGATGCTGCACTACTTCTAATTGACCGCCGACTTAACGGTCTCAGGCCCAGATACCTGAGATGAAAGGCGACTCGCCACTTGGTTGACGAAAGATTGCAAGAAGGAAACTTGCTGATTTTGCGTAAATACTGCTTGCAAAGTTTTAGTCAACTGGGCGAGATTGAAAATGCCTTGGGCAGCATTTTCCAGTTCTTGACTTTGGAAATATTCAATTAAACTCAGTCCTGCTATTCTGGTAAAATATGCTGCACTAATTCCCTGCACCGCGCCTCCTGCTACATAGGTGACGGCATTGCTTTTCAGCAGTCCAGTAATAGTTTGGGTAGACAGTTCTACTAATCCCAATTTGAACATTTGATTAGCCAAAGTACCCGCTACTGTCTTAGCTTGGTCTAAGGAAAACTTTCGCTGATAGATAGCGCCGAGGTCGATTACGAGCTGGGTGCTGATGGCGGTTGTTGCTAGCAAGTCTAAAGCCGGAACCGGATTAGCAAACACGGTGGCGGCGGCGATGTACTGATATTGTTCGATAATGGGAATTGCCCGATCGCGCCTGACTGCATTTAATAAGGTTTTTGCCTCTAAATTGATACTTGCAGCCTCGCGCACTGCACTCGCCCACACCAACTGTTGTCGTTCTTCAGTTAAGATTTTAGTCAATCTTTCCGTCAGCGCGTCGAGTTGAGAGACTTGATTTTCGATGCGTTCTTTAAATGTGCCGTCCGCTTGGTGCTGGCGCACTTTAATAGATTTGGGAGAAGCTGCGATCGCAATTATATCTTCTGTCCCCAATATTCCTTGCATTTTCTGCTGCAAAGAGTGCAAAACCTGCGACTGCTGTTCTGGCAAATATTGGTCTAGTTTGTTCCAGACTAGCAGCACGCGCTGACCTGCTGCAGCTAGCTGAGATAATGTTTGAAATTCGGAATCTGTGATGTCACCCGCTGTCACAAACAGCACTAAATCACCGCCGATTTTGGCATCGGTATTTGTATTAGCAAATAGCGGTGCTGTTTCTGGAAAACTCAGCTTGTGCTGGTGTTGAGATGCCCAATTAGAATTTAAAACTTGAATTAAGGCAGTTTTACCGACAGCTTTGCCGCCAGTTACGGTAATCCGCAAATCTTCTCTGTCTAATTCGCTTCTGAGCCGATCGAGCTTTGCTGTTAGATTAGCAGGAGCGGCGGAGTTTTGAGCTTCTGAAGCCAGCAATTTAATGGTGGCTTCGGAGGTCGCGATCGCTTTTTCGGCTGCTTCCCGGTTCGCCAGGGGTTGCGGGAGTGCGAGTTCGAGTTTGGGGGATTGTTGCTTCCACCACCAATACCCCGCACCGGCAGCAGCCAAGCCGATGAGTGCTGTTTCGCCCATTTCTGAACCCGAATGCTGTAGAGTTTCCAGCAGCCACAGCGCTGCTGAAAGTCCTATTCCGCCTATTAAAATCGGTCGCCGCAAGTTAAGTGTCATTTTTTCCTTCCTGTGGGTATTGTCACCAAGCTTAACCTTCGCCGGCTTGGCCTCCCTCCCTATATTCCATCGTACCTCTGTGACATCCAAACTGGCAGGCGGGCAATCCGACTTTTTGCCATCGGGATTTGCGGCCCGCTGCACAATCAACTTTTTGCACTTCTACAAACGAGGAATAGGGGACTGAAGTCCTCACTACAAACCAACAGATTTTTACAGGATTTTGCAAATATAATAGTTGATTTTTTCTCTATGTTGGTAATGCTTGAGATTGTGATTCAAAAATATCAATTATTTGTTTGGGAATTGCTCGCGGTCGCATGGTGGTAACTTCTACCCAAACCCAAAGCGCCTCGGCTTTTAACAATATTTCGTCCTTTCCAAGTAAGCGAATTTCGTAGCGGCGGACGGCGCGCGGGCCGCGCAGTTGTTCGATCCAAGTTGATATCTCCAGTCGATCGCCCGCAGCGGCCGATCGCAAATAGTCAATCTCTATCCGCCGCATTACAAAGACGCCGCCCAGTTCCCGGTAGCGATCGAGTGTAAATCCCAAGTGTTCTAAATGTTCGATCGCAGCGTGTTCTAAATAATGCTGGTAGACAGCATTATTTACATGACCGAGGGCGTCCATTTCGTAATGGCGCACTCTAATTTGTGCAGTAAATGGTGTCAATTTCTCACCTGTCTACTTGTTGCGGTATTTTGTAGTTCCGAGCGCGATCGCACTTGGGGTCGATACTCGCTCGGAACTGATTGCAAGTTAAACTAATCATCGTTGAAACGCCACTACTTCCAGGTTAATATTAGTCCTGGAAGCAAGGACGGTCAGCACCTTGGTTTTTTAAGCACAATACACTGGCTTAAAACCCTCAGTCTCGGTTAACCCTGTTTTGTGGTTCTGAGTGCGTCCCCGACTAAACCTTTGAGAAATCGGACGGGTAATTGTTTAGTCTCCCAGACAAATCCCTAAACCGCGGGCCGTTTTAACCAGAGTACCATTGAACTCTACAGGTCTGTATTTGGAGATCGCATCTTCCAGAGGAACGCTCACAACTTCCCGCTTTTGCCAAGATACCATGCAGTCGTATTTCTCTTCGGCAACTAAATCAACTGCTGCCACGCCAAAAGCCGAAGCAATTAATCTTTCTAGCGGTGAAGGAGTTCCCCCGCGTTGAGTATGTCCCAAAACGGTGACGCGAGTTTCTGCACCGCTACAGTCAGAAATTGTATCAGCTAAATACTGACCAATTCCGCCTAATCGACTTTGACCTAAGCGATTTGTGTGCATTACTAACTCGCCTGCTTCTGTGCGAACTGCCTCCGCTACTATAATTAAACAGTAGTTTTTTCCCCGCTCTTGGCGATCTTGAATTTGGGCACAGATTTGGGAAATTTTGTAAGGGATTTCCGGAATCAGAATTATATCAGCTCCCCCAGAAATTCCAGCACTGATTGCAATATGTCCGGCATCGCGTCCCATGACTTCAACTATCATGACGCGACTGTGACTGGCAGCAGTAAAATGCAAGCGATCGAGTGCTTCAGTGGCAATATTGACAGCAGTATCAAAACCGATGGAACGCTCGGTAATTCCGACATCATTATCTATAGTTTTAGGAATAGCAACTAAATTCAAATTGCCGTGTTGAGCAATCTTCCTGAGAATGGCGAGACTGCCGTCGCCACCAATGCCAATTAAGGCATCCAGACCTAACTGATGATAGCCTTCGATAATGTCCTCAGAACGATCGCGTAGAGTCCCATCAGACATCGGGAAGGCAAAAGGATTGCCCTCATTTGTCGTGCCTAGCATCGTACCGCCAATGGTGAGCCACGAGTCTACTTTCTCAATATCCAAGGGAATTGCTTGAGGGGGACGACTCATCAATCCCTTCGTGGCTTGACGAATGCCCATCACTTTCCAATTGTAAGTTCCCGTTGCGCGGTGGACAACGGCTCGGATAACTGCGTTTAAGCCTGCACAGTCACCCCCGCTGGTGAGGATACCGATACATTTTTGTTCTCCCATAATTAATGCCCGACTTTTGTTACTCCGAATATGAGTTGATATTTTTAGATCCCGATCGTCCAATCTTTATTTCCGACCTAAATAGGTAGGCGAAAATAAACTTTACCCTGTAACACAATGTAAAGCAATCATAACTTTTGTGATTGCTTTCATAAGATATCGCTCCTTCGGAGAGCGTTTCACTCGTTTTTGACTACTTATGTATTTTCAAGCTTCATCGACCTAATGGAGTGCCTCATCTCTGACGCATCCCACAAGTTCGATCGCCAACTAAGTAGCATCGCCAATCACCGTCTCCAACAAAACATCAATTTTACTTCGGATTGAGGCGTTTAGAAACTTGGTTAATTATACCGCTGAGAATAGCACCACCCATAAGAATTCCGAGGGCGGGATTAAATACGGGCTGCCAGAGACTGTACCACAAATCAAAACCGAGATTCACGCCAGTCGATCGACCTGCTACTGCGATCGCAAACCACGCAAAACTGGCAAAGACGAAAAATACATCAGCTACTAGAATGAAGTTAAGCAAGTTAAGAAATTTATCTTTCATTGCCGAGGGTTCCTTTTGAGTGTATATGTGTCAAGTTTTGGCCAGCGGTTGGTAATGGAGCAGATTGATAGCTGCAATTGGCGATCGAATAAAGATAAAATATCATTCAATTGTTTTCGCGCACAGGCTGTCAAAATATGGTTCGCTATACACTTCCTCAAAGCCCCGAAATTATTTTAACTGTCAAAGGGAAAGATTCAGCCAAAGCCCGGGAAGAAGCGATGGATCGGCTGATGGATCTCATGGATGAGGGCAAGCTTCCCACGGAACTCGTGGAGGGATTTGGGCCCAAGCAGTTTGTTGAAGTTAAGGAGATCGAAGATGCTGCGTCTGAAGGGGAGGACGCGATTACTGAAGCTGTACAGATTTTGAGCAATTTGGCAAGTCTCAAATTGAAAGTGATGGAATCCCGCGAAGAAGCACTCAAAATCCGGGCGGCGATCGACATTTTGTTTACAGATGAGGCTGTAACTGCCGAAGAAATTGGTCGTTTGAAAGATGGTTTCAAGGTTCTAAAAAACTTTGCTCAAGCAAATGTCCGCTATCGGGACGCTAGAAGTAAAGCCGAAGAAGCACGGGCCATTCTCGACGAAGCTTTGCAATCTGTAGAACCGGAAAACAAGGCGCATAAATCCGGGAAATAGTAGCAGGCTGCATTGAAAATCACATCTTACCTGTCCATAAAAAGCTTATTGAGAATGGTGCAACATCTCAGTTAAAACGTATTTCTGTCATAGGGATCCGAAGGAAAGCAATCGCCGAGGTTTCGATTGCTTCGTTTCTTTATTCGGACATACCATAACTCTGCCGCAAGACATAATATTAATTATATCCACATTGAAATCAGGAAAAAAATGTGAGCCAACAACAAACAGGAATTCCGAGAAACTCGATGTCAGGCAGCTTGCTGCTGGCTAAACAGTTAGGTTTTGAGCCCAAAACTGTGATTGATGTCGGTGCGGCATTGGGAACTTTTAACCTTTATGATACTTTCCCTAATTCGCGACATTTGCTAATAGAACCCATCGCCGAAAATGAACCTTATCTCGCCAAAATTTGTCGCAAGCTCAAAAGTGCAGAATATATTATTGCGGCAGCGAGCAAAGAAGCGGGAGTTTTCACGCTTAACGTTAGTCCATCTATGTTGCATTCTTCAATTTCTGAAAATCGCGTTAATGACAGCAGCAATCCTTATTTGAGAAACATACCAGCAATTACTCTGGATGGAATATGCAGAGAAAGAAATTTGCCAAGCCCGTATTTAATTAAAGTTGATGTAGACGGACAGGAATTAGATGTTTTAGCAGGAGCAACTGAGATTTTGCAGCAGACTGAATATGTAATTGTAGAAGTTACTTTGTTCGGTCAGATGTATGATGTAATGAGTTTTATGAAGTCCCAAGGCTTCGCAGCTTACGATATTGTTGATTTGTCATATCGCCCGATTGATTCAGCTTTGTGGCAAGTTGACATGGCTTTTGTTAAGGAATCCGGTCACTTCAGAAGAGAGAGGGGTTTCGCGACAGGAGAGCAGGATATCGAAGCACTTAACTCGCATCTCAAAGCTTATCGGGAAAGTTTCATGAAATACATTGACACTCATTACAGCGATCCAGTAGAGCCGGAACCGCAGGTTAATCAACCTATTTTAGGCGAAAATTATGTCATTATTTAACTCAATTTTCTTCCATCTGATAAGTAGGTAAGCAGGAGTAAACAGAGCTATTTAACAGTATATAAACCGCCCTGAAGTAGACAAATTTATGGTCTTTGGATACTTGATTATTGTTTAACAATTGTGTTTTACATCGCCTCCACACTTACTAAATCATGGTCGCATTTTGCACTTAACTTAATTAATACTCAACATCTAAGGAATTAGTTTTCTAAATGCTGATATTGAGGTCTATAAGCTTGCAATCTGCTGTAAATTGGCTTTCATTAGATATCAAAAAGTGGGAATGCCCTAATGTCGGCCTCACCATGATAGAAAAATCAATGCAGCTAAAAACATTAGAGATCAAGGTTTACGAATTTGAGACGTAGGGCATACCTCCGTAGCTTCTCGAGCTAGAGTAAGACTAAGCAAAGGCACTGCTTTTACTTGGCATCAAGCTGTGAAGGAAGTATTCCCCGTCAAGCTACGCTGTGACGGGGGAGCGTCAACTACCACAATTAATTCCCAGGCGCTTTTGTTGTGAATCGTTGAGTTGCTGGCGGTCGAAGCTGTCAGCCATCAACCAATGGAGGCTTTCAATGGTAGTTCTTGATTGCAAGGTATTGCTGCCAAAATATAGTAGATGTCATATTCTTTGAAGCACTGTTATATTCTATACTTACGGATGACTATTCAATACTACTTTCACCAGCAAATTTAAACCATCGATTCAAAAGGTTAATACCAGCTAATCTGTCTTCTGTGTCATTTTAATTATTATAGTTTTTACTAAGCTTTAAACTGTTTAATTGCCCGACTGAGAGGTGAGAGTTTTTAAGAAAAAAATTGTCTTTTATATAGTATTAAAAAAATGCAACCCTTTATACATGATGAGAATTAAATTTTGATAAAGACTCAATTATTACTTTGATAAAATGCTAATCAGATATTTTTAAGTCGTGGGTAAAGGGATTGATATCGCATCCAAGCCTCTTCTAGGGTTGGATCAACTGATTGCGGACTTGCAGCAAGCGTTGGTGCGGCTACCATTTTGATGGTGTCATTAGCATCTGCGTATACACCAATTCCGATACCCGCCAGTAGAGCAGCACCGCGCGCGGAAGCAGCAGCAACTGTAGTTGCATAGAGGGGTATTCTCAATACATCAGTCAGTAATTGTTTCCAAGGCATTTCTGCCGTTCCACCGCCTGCTAAACGCACTTCTGTGGCTTTAAAACCTGTTGCCTCAAGTGCCTCAAAACCTTGTCGCAAGGCAAAAGCAACTCCCTCTAAAGCTGCCCGCATCAGGTGCCCCTGTGTGTGATGAAGTCCCAGCCCCACCCATGCGCCGCGTACATAAGGGTCAAGGTGTGGAGTTCGCTCACCCGTGAGGTATGGCAAAAATGTCAATCCTTCGCATCCTGGGGGAACAGAAAACGCTGTAGTATAAACTTGCTGCCAGCTCAAGCCGAGGATACCTCGCACCCACTCAAGCGCTAACCCCGCATTTTGCATGGCTGCAAGGCTGTACCACTGGTTAGGTACGGTGGCTCGATAGAGATGTGTACGACCATGACGATCGATAATTGGTTGCGATCGAGGTGTAATAATTTGAGCGCCTGTGCCGATGGTTAGTTGAACTAATCCAGGCTCTAGTAGTCCGTTACCAAGTGCCGCCGCTGCGGTATCCGCAGCACCAGCGATAACGGGTAAGCCAACAGGTAAGCTGAGATGCTCTGAAGCAATAGTTGTTAGGTAGCCGGAGATCGCACTAGAGCGGATAATTTTTGGTAACCAATCACCACGTAGATTCAAGGCTGAGATGGCTTCTGTTGCCCATTTGTCCGACACAACATCGTAAAGCAAAGTACCACTAGCATCAGATGGTTCGGTTGCGACTTCTCCAGTCATCCGTAACCGCAGCCAATCTTTTGGCTGAAGTACCCAACGCGCTTCGGTGTAGACAGTAGCCTCGTGTTCTCGTAGCCACAACAAAGTTGCACCCGCCATTCCAGCCGTAATCGGGTTGCCCAATCGCTCTAGAATAGTGGCATCGAGCGAATGATAAGCGCTAAGCGCGGCACTAGAGCGAGTATCTGCCCAGAGGATAGCAGGGCGCAGGGGCTGACCCGACTCCGAAACTAGGACAACACCGTGCATTTGTCCTGAAAGTGCGATCGCCTGTACTTGGTGAGCATGATTCCCCACTGCCTTCCTCACAGCCGAGGCAGCAGCTAACCACCAATCTTCTGGTTCCGACTCAGCCCATCCAGGGTGGGGTGCATGAACAGGATAGGAGCTTGACGCCTCACCTATAACGGTTCCGTCTGTCGCTAAGAGCAATGCCTTAGCAGAGCCTGTTCCTAAATCTATACCAAGCAGCATGATAGCTAATCCTCAAATCATTTAGTGTCTTAGCAAACGGGCGATCGCTTTTACCAATTCCTCATGTTCAAAAGGCTTCGAGATATGGATCTGAAATCCGGCAGCTAAGGCTTGCTGCTGATTGATTTCTCCGGCATAGGCAGTAAGCGCGATCGCAGGCATCGTGCCTCCCTGTTGGGGTGACCACTTTCTAATTTGCCGAATCAGGGCATAACCATCCATCTCTGGCATCCCAATGTCACATAACAGCAGATCGGGGACAGATTGATTCAGGAGGGCTAACGCCTGTGCCGCCGAAGCTGCTGTGGCAACTTGTGCACCCGATTGCATCAACGTGAATTCTGCCAACTCCCGCATATCTGCATCGTCGTCCACAACCAAGACCTGAACACCTGCTAAGTCTGCCGCACTTTCTGGGTGCCTGTCATCAGAAGAGGGTTCCGGCTCTACGATGTTTAACGGTAGCCGGATGGTAAATGTAGCCCCTAAGTTCTCTCCTAAACTGTCTGCTTGAACGGTTCCTCCATGCAGTTCGGTAAAATGACGGACGATCGCTAGTCCCAATCCCAATCCGCCGAATTGTCGGGTTGTTGTACCATCTTCTTGACGGAAGTAGTCAAACACATGGGGTAAGAAGTCTCGTCTGATGCCTTTTCCAGTATCTTTGACTTGAATCTGAGCATACATACCAACCTGTTCTAGTTGCACTTCGACTCGTCCTCCGGTTGGGGTGAACTTCACAGCATTGGAGAGCAGGTTCCAGACTACTTGTTGGAGGCGATTGGTATCGCCTGAAACCGTTCCTGAAATAGGATTAAATGTGGTCTGGATTTGAATGTGTTTGGCTTCGGCTGCCAGTCGTACAGTTTCCCGTGCAGCCTCAATCATTGCCACTAGATTCACAGGAGCGACGTTAAACGTCATTTTTCCTTGCAGAATGCGCGAGACATCCAATAAGTCCTCAATTAGTTGAGCTTGCAGCTTGGCATTGCGTTCGATCGTTTCCAGGGCTTGCTGGGTTTTTGTGGTATCTAGTCGCCCAGTTCGTAGCAATTTTGTCCAGCCCAGAATTGGATTGAGAGGCGATCGCAACTCGTGGGACAATACCGCTAAGAATTCGTCTTTAATCCGGTTAGCGGCTTCTGCTTTTGCGCGATCGCGTTGAGCTACCCGGTACAACTGAGCATTGTCGATCGCCAAGGAAGCACGACGAGCCAATTCCTCTGCCAGTTCCAAATCTGTCGGGGTGTACTGTCGTCCAGATTCGGCTGAGATAAAGGAGATCACTCCTAGAATTCGTGCCTGAGTTCGTAGCGGCACCGTCATTGCAGAGCTGAATCCAACCTGCCGCAGCATCTCTAAATGCTCTGAGTCACGCGCTGCCTGTACCAATACTTCATCGGGAATATGCGGCAGCAAGTCGGATTGCCCAGTTCGCAGTGTAAAGGCACCACCGCGAGGGTCATCCGGGTTCATAGGATACTTGTCTCTAATCTGATGTGCCCATTCCAGTTTGGCAGGGTCAATGTGAGCCACTGCAATCTGCTCGATCGAACCCTGTTCCTCAACGATGTGAACCGTACACCAGTCGGCTAATTCCGGTACTGTAAGCTGCGCGACTCGCTCTAGAGTCGTTTGATAATCGAGTGAGGATGCAAGCACTGCACTCGCCTCAGAGAGAAAGCGTTGGGCACGTTCTAAATGCACCCGTTCCGTCACATCTACCACATAAACTAGAACGCCTTCTACCTGGCTAGTTGAGTTAACCGCTGGGAGATAGTAAACATTGTAGTAACCGGGACGGCGATCGCTGCGTCCGGGAACATTCACCGCAAAGTTCGGTGAGATGAAAGGATTCCCTGTTGTGTAAATCCGATCGAAGACTTCGACTAATTTGGGATCGAACTGACCAAAAAGTTCTAGAATTGAAGAGCCTAAGTGCTGCTCGCGGGTTAATCCATTAATTTCTGCTAATGCTTCGTTGATGGCAATAAATCGCTGCTTTTCATCTAACAGAGCAAGTCCAATGGGTGATATTTCAAAGATGGTTTCCAGTTGGCGCTGTGCGGCTTCTGCTTCGGAGCGTGCAAGGCGCTCGCGTTCTAACAGTTGTTCTCGTTCTTTTTCTGCTTGCTTGCGCTCCGTCACATCCAGCACCAGCGATAATACCGAAATCATCCGTCCCGATTCGTCCCTGAGACTGGAGTTATACCACTCGCAATGCACAATGTTGCGATCTTCGGTGTAATTGCGGTTGTATGAAAAAATATGGGGTTCTTCACCATAGACCAGCCGTTGGCAGACTTCAGCAACTGCTTCCAAGTCTTCCTCAAAGACAAAAGGTATCTCTGTTAAAGATCTGCCCAGCATTTCTTGGGCTTTCCAGCCCAAAATGCGCTCTGCACCAGCAGACCACCGAATGACTCGAAAGTCTCGATCCCATTCAACCACTGCCATTGGAGAGTTTTCAACATGGAAGTTGAGCTTTTGTAGGGCTTGACGCAACGCCTCTTCTGCTTGCTTGCGTTGTGTGATATCGATGACGACGCCGATCGAGTGCTTGGGATTTCCCTGAGAATCATAAGTAAACTGTCCTCTCGCTTCCACCCAGTGAATCGAGCCATCTGACCAACGCAGGCGATATTCATGGTGATACTCTTTCTTTTCAGCTATGGCTTGCTGAAATTTCGCGTTAGCTTCTGCTAGGTCATCGGGATGAACCCGACTTGCCCAAACCTCATAGCTGGGTTCGCATTCATTCGGTTGTAGACCCAGGACGGTGAAGTGGCCTTCTGACCAAAGCAATGCATCGGTCTGTATGTCCCACTCCCAGGTTCCCATGCGTCCAACCTTCAGAGCGAGTTGCAGGTGAGCTTCACTTTCTCGCAATTCCGCTTCTGCCCGCGATCGCTCCACCGCTAGCCAGGTTTTTTGAGCAATGCGCTCCATCAGCACCACATCTTCCTCGGTCCAGTGGCGAACAGAGACATGGTGCAACACCAACAATGCAACAAATCGCCCTTCTTTCACCAATGGAACACATAGGAGAGATTGGGTTTGGATTGCGTCAAAGGTAGCAGCCCCCGATCCGGCAGTCCTAGGATCGCGAGCGACATCATCTACGACAATAGTTTTGCTCTGCTTTAATTCAGCAATAAGTTCAGGGCCAAACGAATCCATGTGATGTCTACCCACCACGCTGATGACACCATTGCAATAGTCGCGATCGACGATGACGTATTCCTGAGTAGAATCAATTTCGCCGTAGGTACAGCGAGTAACTTGGAAGTGTTGCCCTGTGGCACAAACCACTTGCCACATAATTTCCTTGGGGTCTTGAATGGCACGAATCGCATCATTCAATTCGATCAGAAATTGCTGCTGTCTCTCCTTGTGCTGAAGTTCTGCCAGTAATTCCTCAATTTGTTGCCTTGCCCGCACCTGGGTTGTCACTTCAATGTTATAAACCAACACGCCCTGAATGGTTTCCTTAGTATCCCGCCAAGGCGCAAAGATGCAGTTGAAAAATCCCTCTTCCAACACACCATTGCTGTTTCGATCCCAGTAAGCAACCGACTCATTTCCAATGAACGGTTCTCCCGTCCGGTAAACGCGATCCAAGGCTTCAAAGTAAATTTGTCCCTCTAGCTCTGGGAAAAGCTCCCGCATTGATCTCCCGATAATGTGTGGAGTGCGCCCAGCCACTTGCAGATAAGTTGGATTCGCAAATTCATACACAAGATCGGGACCTTTAAGAATTCCAATCATGGCAGGCAATTGCATCAGGATGTCATGCAACCGCTTGCGTTCAGTTTCTGCTTCCAGTCGGGCAGTTTGTTCTCGTTTTAAAAGGCGATCGCGCTCTGCTTCCATTTGTTTGCGCTCTGTAATATCAACCGAAACGCCAATCATGCGAACTCCCCGTCCGGTTTCATCCAGATAAACTTGTCCCTGGCTGTTGAGCCAGCGCACAACGCCGTCCGGACAAATTACCCGATACTCCTGTGCGTAGGATTGTTCTCCATCAATTGCCCCTTGGGCCGCTTGCATCATCCGTTGTCGATCGTCTGGATGAATGAGCGCAAAAAACTCTTCTCCTGTGCCTTTGTGAACACCCCAAACGTCTAGAGCATTGGTAGAACAAACGATCTGATTGGTCTGCAAATCCATATCCCAGACAAACATCTGCGCTGCTGCAAGTGATAACTGCAGGCGTTCTTCGCTCTCTCGTAATGCCTGTTCAACTTGTTTGTAATCGGTCACATCACGAGTAATCCCCAGTACCGTTTCTACGGAGCCATCAGGAGCAAATTCAGGGACAATACGCGACTGATACCATCGAATACCATAAGAAGTCGGAAACTTAAATTCAATCGTCTGTTCGCAGCCTGTTGCAAAGACTTGCCGCCAACTGTTATGCCAAACGCGATAGATGTCTTCTGGGATTCCTAGCTCGGCATTAGTCTTGCCAAGAAATTGCTCTGATGGAATACCTGTTGCCAGTTCTACAGAAGGGCTGACATAAAGATGGCGAAACTCTGCATCAATTCGGGTAATAATATCCGGGGCATTTTCAGCCAGCATTTTGAAATGTTGCTCTCGCTGCCACAGTTCTAATTCCAAGCGTTTGCGCTCTGTTAAGTCGATCGAGAAGCCTACGCCTAAGTCATTGGGTCCTCTTAAATAGGCAGTTCCAATTAAAACAGGAACTCGGCTACCATCTTTACGAATGTATTCCTTCTCAAACGGCGCATGGTGACCAACTTGTTTCATTTGTGCCATTGCTTGTTGGTCTAAATATCGAAACTCCGGTGGAGTAATCTCAATGAAGTTTACCTCTCCCGATAAAACTTCTTCTCGTGTATAACCTAAAGTTGCTAACCAAGCATCGTTGACTTTTAAAATATTGCCTTGAAAATCACCGATGATGATGCCAATGAGATTTGCATCAAATAAACCTCGTAGCTGTAATTCACTCTCACGTAAAGCTTGCTCTATAAGTTCGCGTTCGCGTAGTGCAGCTTGCTGTTCGGTCACGTCTTGGAAGATAACAACGGCTGCTACAATCTGCCCTTGGTTATCTAAAATCGGTGCTGAATTGAGGTTAATGAAAATGCGGCTCCCATCATCTCGATGAATTTCCATCTCTTCGTTGGTCAGCACTTCACCTGTTTTTAGCGATCGCGCTAAGGGCATGTCTTCATGAGCATAGGGCTGACCATTAGAACGAAGTGGAATATATGGAACCACGGGATTATATTCATTAAGCTCAAGCGATTGTTCAAAGTCATACCCAACAATCTGCTTAGCTTGTTCGTTCGCCAGAACCAACTTACCGGATGCCGCATCGGCAATAATTACTCCCGCAGGCATCTGCCGCAAAACGGCTTCAAATCTGGCGCGTTGAATTTCAAGCTCGTGCCACAAGCGTTCTCGTTCTGCCTCCGCTTGCTTGCGATCGGTCACATCTCGAAAATAAACGGCTACCCCTGTTGGAGACGGATAGGCATTCGTCTCTAACCAACACTCGATAGGTTCCCCAAATTCTTCCCAGGAAACAGGAACCTGTTGTGCCACTGCCCGATGTAGTTCCCGATAGGCAATTCCACCGACCAACTCAGGAAAAACCTCATTCCAAACGTGTTTTCCCAGTAGCTCTTCTGGCGTTTTGTGCAGGATTTTAGCCGCCGCCCGATTCACGTAGGTGTAGCGCCAATCGCGATCGAAGGCGACAAAAGCATCCGTAATGCTTTCAAGAATCGTTGCTACCTTGCCCTCAGTTTCTTGGGCAGAGAACAACTGTTCGCCTTCAAGAGTGCGAGCAAAGCGTTCAATAACTTCAGAGCGAGAAATTCCTCGCCTGTGAGCCTCTTTATCGAGCGATCGCCATGCTGTATTAGTCAGAGACACGCTCACTCGTTGTTTAGTCTCCGAATTCCAATTGCTAACAAACTTACCTGTGGCGTCGCGCTTCATGAAGATTCATCCGTAGGCATACACGGTCTTCTCCATTGAACCTGAGTTACTCACTGAGGAGAATCTGCCTTAAGATAGATGCTTTGGCGAGATGGAATGTAGAAAAGAATGACCTCAATAAATATTGCGCTGTACTGGCTGCTGAATTTCCCTTTGCACTTGTAGACACAGATCGGGGCTAGACGGGAGAATCCCACGAGTTTAAAGTAGTGCAGCCGTGGCAGTGTCAAATAAGTTTCCTCACGGATGTGGATCGTGCTTGGGACAATCGGGCTAGCGTTCCTTGAACACCGAACTCATGCAAACTAAGCAACAGGTTAGCAACAGTCTCGACGAAACGTGGTGACTCTACTAAATGTCCAAAAATTTCAGATAGGTCCCGTAATGGTCTGAGATCTAATTCACTCAAACTGGTGCGTTGAGTGAGGATGTCGGCTAATGGGTCATCAATGGGAATAGGTTGCCCTTGTTCATCATCCCTTCCATGATTCGGATCTGGAAATCGCTACTAAACAAACAAAGTCCGCGCAGGCGGACTAATAATATGATTTTTGAAAACAGGATGCGATTGAATTAGTTGGCTCGATCGCTGCTTCCTCGATCTGTAGCTTTTTCTACTGCTTCCCCTGCCGGCGTAACTGCTTCGCCCACGTTATTTTTTACCGATTCTATAAATCTTTTGGTACTGGGGGCAATCGGTTGGTCGAGATGCAGCTTTTCTGTGATATTGTCAACTACACCCCTCGCATCCTTCTCTGTATCCCTTGTTGGCTGCCGATCGGGACGGGCAACTTCGTAAGACTTAGCTTCAGGAGTTCAAGGTGTAGCGATAGCTTGCACTTTGTTGCCCGACAATTCAAGCTCGGAGCTAAAAATCAGTGCTATTCCTAAAGCAAAGATTATTCCTACTCGCAGGCAAATTTTAACGAAGCGCGATATAAAATTTTTCATTGAAAAACTCAGGTTTTTCTGTGACGACTGTAATACAGAATAATTGCTGCTGTTTGTTGGCAAATCTATCTAAAGATAGGACTTGGTGTCAATTTATTGCGCTAACTTTCACCTAAATCAACCTCAACAAAAAAGTTTTGGACGCTGCGACGCCAAGAGGCGATCGAGCGCAACTAGGAACTCAAGAAAGGTACATTTACTACTTCCCCTGACGCCGCTCCGACTTGCACTTTCAGTCCTTCGCCTCCCGCTTTTGCGCGGATGTAAGCAAGACCAAAAAAACCTGCGTCAGTTTCCGTAAAACTGGTGAGTTTGCCGACTTTTTCTTCTCCGATTGTGACTGCGGTTCCGGGTTCAACCGCACCGCTTAACTGCACGCCCCAAAGTTGCTGTTTTACTCCTTTGTAGGTGTTCAAGCGGGCAATTGTTTCTTGACCGATGTAGCAGCCTTTGTCATAGGTAATCGTGTGTAAAAGACGGGCTTCTAACGGGTTGTAATCGTCTGTGAGTTCAAAATCTGGTGCAGGGCGTCCTTGTTCAATTCGCAGTTGTTCCCAAACTCGATCGCCCATCGGTACGGCCCCAGCTTGGACTAATTCCTTCCACAAGCTTGCTGCATCGCTTGCTGGCGCAATTAACGTGTATCCGGGAGTTGCTAAACCGCTACCAACCGCAACTCTGACTTCCATACCTGCAAAATTTATCAATTCGTGAGTAGCGTAAGGTTGATTTTCTAGTTCGGT
This sequence comes from Microcoleus harperi Pol14_C6, assembly GCF_036701295.1. Taxonomy (NCBI): domain Bacteria; kingdom Bacillati; phylum Cyanobacteriota; class Cyanophyceae; order Oscillatoriales; family Microcoleaceae; genus Microcoleus; species Microcoleus harperi. Next base: position 80,022 of record NZ_JAUBQN010000024.1, read on the forward strand.
AACTCCGATTTTTTCTAGTAGTTGAGTGCTTTCTGGCCCGATGAAACTGAAAGCCACAGTTGTATCAGTTAAATCTGTTAACTCAACGCGATCCATTGGGAAAATATAGCGATCGAGCAATTCCAGCAGTTGGCGGCGGCGGTTGGCTGAGACTAACAGCAGTACGGCATCTTCTGTCGCGTAAGCGGTGGCGAGGTCGATCGTCCGGGCGGTGGATGTGACGAAAACGGTATCGCAACCTTGACCGGGTTTGAGTATATTGAAGTTATTGGTACTTTGATTGTGCAAGAACCGCAGGCGATCGCTGTCTGAGATTTGAATGCGTCCCCAGTGAGTGCGATCGTACAAAGCTACACCTTTTTTAGTTGCTGCGATCGCTTCTGCGTCGTTACCAAAACTGACTGGCACAATTTCTTTGGTTGTTAACTCTGCAAAAGTAGCACCAGCCGCTGCTTGAATGTCGTGCAATTCTTGAATCAGCATAAAATTTTGTTGAGTGTTGACTGTTGAGTGTTGACTGATGACTGTTGACTGTTAACTACTGCTTTCGTGTCAACTGACAACTGACAACTGAACTATTTGCCCAAATTGGCAAATATTTCTTGTATTAATTGACTGGCTTTGGCATCAAGACGATTCCAATCTACATCGCCAGTGTCATCGTCAATCAGGCTAGTGTCAATTACGACTTCCTGGCTTTGCTGTTGAGCGTGGGCGGGCTGGTAGTTGACAAAGCAGACTCGATAACAAAGCTCCCAAATATCGACGCATCTTTGCTCACCTTGAAGCTCTAAAATTAGTTGATAGCCCGGAATTGGAATCTGGACTTCTTGATAAGTGCCCGTCCACACAGACTCCTCTAATTGTTTGCGAATATTGTCGAGCACTCGAATCATCGCTGGCTGCATGAGCAGTTCAGCTTGCTGCCACGCGATCGGGCTAGTTATTTTAGGCTTCATATACAGGGTTCTAAAAAAGAAAATCAATAAATTAATTTTCTAGCATGGGGTGCCAACTTTTGAGATATTCGCCACAGAATGTTAAATTTAGTCGTCACTAAATTCAAAAGTCAGCCGTCAGCAGCAAAAGTTAAAGCCGTTCTCGGCTTGACGGCTAAAAACGGCTGGAACTGTTGATATTGAGTTATCGGATGGGTAATGTAGGATTTGAACCTACGGCATCCTGCGTGTAAAGCAGGCGCTCTACCACTGAGCTAATCACCCAATTGCACTCACCGGGATTTATCATATCACAGTAACTCAGAAAGATCAAGTAAAAAAAATCATAAACTTTAAATGCCCTCTGGCCGCACCCACGATCAAATAACCATGTGGAGTTTGCCCTTCGTGGCAGCCCTCACCTTTGGCCAGACTCAGAGCAGCAACCTGACTTTGCTCGTTTCCGGCAGCTTCTTATTCGGCGGGCTGATGTTTGGCCCCGACTTGGATATCTACTCTTGCCAGTATCAGCGCTGGGGATGGTTCAAAGCGATTTGGCTCCCATACCAAAAAAGCCTGCGCCACCGCTCTTTTTTGTCCCATGGCCCTCTGATCGGCACTGCTTTGCGAATCTTGTACCTCGCTATCTGGATCGCAGTTCTCGGAATGTTGGGATTGGCAATTGCCGAAAAAGTCGGGAACTTAGGCGGGAATTGGCAGGATGTGGTTTTGAGTTACGGGCGATCGACCTGGGAACACCGCACCGAAATTTTAGCCGTTTACATCGGTCTAGAATTGGGCGCGATGAGCCACTATCTGAGCGATTGGGGCGGCTCGGCTTATAAAAGATTCAAAAAGAAAGGATTGAGCGGGTTGCGCCATCCTAAGACAATTAAGAGGCACAAAATCAAAGCTCCCACTCGCACATCTAGCAAATCCCTAGCAGAAGGCAGAAGGAAGAAGGCAGAAGGAAGAAGGCAGAAGTAATAAAATCAATAGTTGGAGAAACAACGTTATAACCGTCTTGGCGGTTGATATAAAAGGTAAATTATTATGTCTAATTCTGAAAGTCGATCGCTCACAGCACTCAAAGAACTTATAGAAGTTGTGGCTAAATTGCGATCGCCAGACGGCGGATGTCCTTGGGATTTAGCCCAAACTCCCCAAACGCTAGTTCCTCACATCATCGAAGAAGCTTATGAAACCGCCGATGCGATTCGCAAAGGAGATAAAGATGCGATCGTCGAAGAATTGGGCGACTTACTGTTACAGGTAATTCTGCAAGCTCAAATTGCCAGCGAATCTAATCAGTTTACCTTCGCCGAAATTGCTGCGGGCATTACAGAAAAACTAATTCGGCGACATCCCCACGTCTTCGGCGATGTGGAACTCAACAGCGTCGATGAAGTCAACGAAAACTGGGAAAAAATCAAAGCAGCAGAAAAAGGCACGACTTCGGAAAAGCCGCCAACTTTAGCCTCGAAAATGAGCCGTTATGCCAGCACTTTGCCGCCGATAACCGCCGGGATGAAAATCTCCCAAAAAGCTGCGGAAGTGAGTTTTGATTGGGATAGTGTAGAGGGCGTGTGGGATAAATTTCACGAAGAAATGGCAGAATTTGAACACGCTCTCAAACACGAGGATAAGGCAGCGCAGGAGTCAGAATTGGGAGATATTATGTTTGTGTTGATTCAATTAGCTCGCTGGTACGATTTAGATCCGTCGGCTGCTTTGCAGGGAACAAACGATCGCTTCGTGCAGCGGTTTGCGAAGGTAGAGGCTGCGTGCGATCGACCTTTGTCGGATTATGCCCCAGAAGAGTTAGAATCTCTGTGGCAGCAAGCTAAAGCTTTAATTGCTAAACAAAAGGGCGATCGGTAATCAATCACTGCCGATAAACACAGATAAAATGACATCAGCGTTAATCAGCGTTCATCCGCTAATATCTGCGGTTCAAAACTCTCAATCTCAAAAATTTGGTTGTATCAGTTCAGATGTCAGCAATCAACTACTCGTAAAGCTTCGCGTCATTGTACGGCGGATGTTCGCACGCGATATATAAAGCATTTGTCGGTTCCAAGGCTTCCCCTGTCACCGGATCGATCGGCTTGAGAACAAAGCATAACAGAGAGAGCGATCGCCAATCCAAATTATCCAGCTTCCCGCGTTCGTAACGGTTGACTGTTGCGGCACTGATACCCACATCTTTGGGTACGGGTTGATTTCTAGCTGTGAACAGCGCCTCTTCGTATCCCTTGGTTTTAAACTCTGTTTCGCTGACAGACCAGCCTGTTGTCTGTCTTGCTGCTTTTAAAATCTTCCCCAAACGCATCCGCCCCGTTTCCGTAAAGCGAACGGGACGCAATTCCTGCTCTTTGTCTACCACAGCCTTGTTAGAGAGTCCTGACATTTTTCCCACCTACGTTAACTCTCAAACTAGCACAGCATCAATGATTGAGGGTTCCACGAGCAACATCTGAGCTTAAGAATTTTAAATTAATCTTTATTGCACTTGTGCAATAAGAGTCTGATATAGTAATATGTAATTGACTCTAAACAGAACTTGCCTCTCAACCCCTGAGTATACAGCCATGACAGCATTGTTTCGCCGCATCCAACCCTCGAAAAAGCTCCGCATCACCGTCAGGTCGATCGCCCAAGTGCTCAAAATCAGCCAAAATCAAATTAAGCGAGTCGAATCATGGGCTTTCGTGGTTTTCGTCCACCATCGGGATAGAGGCGGCTTGTTTGTCAGCTACCGCAGGCTGGAAGAATGGCAAAATGCGATCGCCCATCATATCCAAACCTGCCCCACCCTTGGAGAACTCTCGCAGCTCAAAACATCCATTCACTACGACAGCCGGAAATTCAAAAAACAATGCCTCCAAAAAACACTTGACTTTTTAAATCAAATCTGCATTGAAAGACAAGACGAACTCAACATCTGGAAAAGCTTAAACTGCATTGCTTCCTAGCAGAAATTAGGCAGATTTCCTTTCCCAAAACAGAAGCGAAACATTTGCGAGCAATTGCGAGATAAAATCACCCCAAAAATCACCCGCGAATGCTCCGCCACATTCATCAAAGCAATCACCAAAGCAATTAAGACATTGCCTGAGCGATATAATCAAAATAAGGAGCTGCTTCCTTAGCATCCTCCTGATTCAGCAAAGCCAAAGAAGCTTCCTTCAAACAGCGGATAGCTTCGACCATGCCAGGAACAGGAACGCCGAGAGAATTATACATTTCCCGAACGCCAATCAAACCGATGCTTTCGATCGGCTCCTTGTCACCCGCCAAGATACCGTAGGTAATCAGGCGCAAGTACCAGCCGTAGTCGCGCAGACACAAAGCCCGTTCGCGCTGGCCGTAAGCATTGCCCCCAGGAGAGATAAAGTCAGGGCGTTTTTTCCAGAGTTTTTTGCTAGCTTCTTCAACAATTTTTTTCTCACTGTCAGACAGCGCAGTAGCAATACGCACCCGCTGTTCTCCGGTTTTAAAAAAATCTTTGATGCTTTGAAGTTCGCCGGTACTGGGATAGCGAAGTTCGTCGTCGGCTTGGAGAATTAATTGGCTAACTACGCTCATTGTTATTCAAATTTGAGGATAACATTAATAAACATTCCCATCTGTTGGCGACGGGATTCTTGGTTCGCAGACTCGCCTTGCTCCTAACATTTATCAATCCTAGAAGTAGAGGGTAAATCTCCCCAAGCGTTATGCTTGATATTCAAGCCAGTTTCCTTGTGTTCCAGGGTACTGCGGGAAAAACTCAAAAACTGCGAGTGAAAGTTTGGATGTCGGCAGACACTTTGACTGTTTAACGAGTTTTTGCTACATCGCCCCAACAGCCGATCGCACCGACGGGATCGAGGCAACTCGCGACAAGCTTGACTCCCCGGTTGAAGCTTGGCTTTAGCAGCAAGACGTTCAGCAGCAGGAAGACAGCCTGCAATTGAGTTTGAGTGCGATGGCTTACGCCCCGCTTCGCTACGACTTATCTCAGGAAAGAGAGAGCGATATTGCATTACCATATTAAATCCTACCATGACTACTTGTGACCAAATCTAAATTCCCCACCCCAAACTCGACGAAATTGGCAAACCCTTGCCAGCAAGGTCAACTGATTGAGATAGAGATTACCGACTTGACAGACACCGGCGATGGAGTTGGTCGTTTTGGTGAGTTAGTAGTGTTTGTGCCCGATACAGTGACGGGCGATCGAGTCCTTGTGCGCCTCGTGCAAGTCAAATCCACCTATGCTACAGGCAAGCTGGACACACTTCTGGAAACCTCCGAACACCGCATTCGAGCTAACTGCATTGTGGCCGACAAGTGCGGCGGTTGTCAGTGGCAGCACGTAGATTATCCATATCAGCTTGCAGCCAAGCAAAATCAAATCATTCAAGCCTTAGAAAGGATTGGCGGATTTAGCAATCTGCAAGTTGATGAAATTTTAACTGGAAAAATCGAGGGATTTCCTCAATTTTTGGGATACCGCAACAAAGCGACTTATCCCGTGGCAATATCTGCAACAGGTCAAGTCCAAGCAGGTTACTATCAAAAAAGCACCCACAAATTAGTCAATCTCAATCAGTGTCCGGTGCAAGACCCGCGCCTCAATCCTTTGTTAAAAGAAGTCAAAGAAGACATCCACTGGCGGGATTGGCCAGTCTACGACGAAAAGAAACATACAGGAGAATTGCGTCACTTGTCCTTGCGGATCGGACGGCGCACTGGCGAGATGCTGCTAACTTTAATAGTTCGCACTGGAGACTTGCCGGGACTCGAAGAGCAAGCATCTCAGTGGCTGAAACAATATCCTCAACTGGCAGGGGTTTGTTTGAATATAAATCCCGCTCAAACTAATGTGATTTTTGGTTCCGAAACTCGCTGCATTGCTGGTCGTTCTTATCTGCGAGAAAGCTTTGCTGGTTTGAAATTTCAGCTAAGAGCCGATACTTTTTTCCAGGTTAATACAGAGGCTGCTGAAGCGTTGTTAGAGGTGATGGTAGGGGAATTGAATTTGCAGGGAAACGAGATTTTGGTTGACGCTTTCTGCGGAATTGGTACTTTTACTTTACCTCTGGCAAAACAAGTAAAAATAGCCATTGGTTTAGAAGTGCAACCGGCGGCGATCGAACAAGCCCAATTAAATGCTGAGTTAAATGACGTGAGAAATGTCGAGTTTCAGGCCGGAACTGTAGAGAGTTTGCTGCCTTCCTTGGGATTGACACCGGATATTCTGCTGCTAGATCCGCCGAGGAAAGGGTGCGATCGCGCGGTTTTGGAAGCTATCAAGGAAATCAAACCAAATCGCATTGTTTATGTTAGCTGCAAGCCTGCTACTTTGGCTCGCGACCTGAAGATTTTGTGCGAAAATGGGGATTATAAGTTAGCGCGAGTGCAGCCGGCGGATTTCTTTCCTCAGACTTCTCATGTTGAGTGTGTGGCTTTTTTGGTGCGGTAAATCAAAAGGGTGATCGACCCACTACACTTATTGCATAAATCTTTGATTGATAGGGAAACCATAGATGCAACGCAGATAATAATTTAAAGATTTTTTGCGAATGTATGCAATTTAAGCCTAGTGAGTAAGTGAGTACAAATAGATATAAACTGGGGGTGGGGTTGAGCAAATGAAGCAGCGTTTGCTATCTTAGAATACGGGTTTCAAACTCTAGGACTCGATCGCATTTTAGCGCTTTCCAAACCGGAAAATATTGCTTCCCCGTGGGTGATGGCAAAAGTGGGAATCCAGTACAAACAGAAGGTGGATTGCTGGGGTGCAAACTAGATCCAGTCCTGCCTGAATCGGGGGGTGTCCAGAAGTATAGAATAGAGGTTGCGGAACCGGCACACCGCCCGATCGCTCGCCCCCAGCAATTTGTTACCCTAAAAATAGAATCTTCCCTCCCTCAACTCCCTCCCATGAACAACACTTCTCCCCTAATTCAAACGATAACTCCAGAACGCTGGGCCGGGTTTAGTATGGACTTTATAGGGGCGGGTTACACGGGTGTGTTGGTCAAAAACGGCCGCGCCGTGCGTACCCTAAAATCCGGGCGACATTTCAGCTTTGCCCTTCCCCTGCTGGAACAGTCTCAAATTGTCCTCGTAGACACCAAACTCCGCAATTTGGAGGTGCAGTCGCACGGAGATTTTTTGTCTAAGGATCGATTTTTAATTGATGCCACTCTGACCGTTATTTATCAAGTTATAGATCCGAAACGGGTAGCTTTGGAATTGTCCGATCCTATAGGTGCTTTAGCAAGTGCAGTTAAGGATTGTATGGGATTAGCGATCGGGCAAATACCCCTACAACAGCTTATCAGTCAAGGACGGCAGTTACTGCGCCAAAATTTGCTCGATCGCGTCCAAGATTTTTATACCCTAGGTTTTAACTTAGAAGACGTGCGAATTGGCGATGTCAGCTTTCCCGAAACCAACGGAGTTATTCGCCAAGTTGAGGGAATGAGTGCCCGACAAGAAGCAGAAAATGCCGCCGCCCTGCAAATGAGAATTGCCGAAGCCGGCCGCCCGATTGTTCCTCAATCTCCCGTACAGCAGTTAAACTTAATTTCAGGTAATTCTCCTGCGAGTATTCCAGCTTCCGACACAGCAGCGGGCTTCGATCGCGATTTACAACAACTGACACAACAACTTGCTCAAAACAGCCTCCCAGCAGGGAGAAATCCTCCCCAACTTGCACCGACGGTACTCGCAAGCAGCGATCGCAAAACAACCGCATATTTAATCTACAAACTTTCTGGAGAAGCGATCGCTTTAACGGCAAATCCTTTTACAATTGGACGCGAACCAACCAACACTTTAGTATTACAAGATCCGCAAAGTTCTCGCTACCACGCTCAAATCCGCCGGGCCACGGACGAAATTGGCAAACAGCGATACCAGCTTGTCGATAGCGGCAGTTCCAACGGCACTTTTGTGGGTGGGCAGAGGCTGGCTGCTAACGAGCCTTTTTGGCTGCCCAATGGCTGCGAAATTGCGATCGGCGACCAAAAATGGATATTTCAAAATTCGTGAGAGAGAGAGATGAAGATTTGTTTAAACAGCAGATAAACACAGATAAATCCCATCGGCGTTCATCTGTGTTTATCTGCTGACATCTGCGGTAACACAATCCCAATCTAAGTAACTTGCTTTAATCACGATCTACAAGTAATAGATGCCGAATCTACCGTCAACAATATGAATGTTTTTTTAAACCGCAGATAAGCGCAGATAAACACAGATTAATTCCATCGGCTTTCATCTGTCAGGTTTCTGTAGGGGCGTTGTCACGAGTCCCCGCCCTTCCGACACAGCTTGACAACTTCTCCCTCCACAATTCCCTATACTCCCAGGTAGAAGTCTCTTGCCAACCCTAGGGGGGATATCTCCACAAGCATTTCGAGCGACAATTTGTCAAGATTGAAAATATAAGTAGAGGACAACCCCATGAACTTTTCTATACAATCTGTTTACAACTGGTACCGCGACACCCTCCGCAACCCCAAATACCGCTGGTGGATTATTCTGGGAACGCTGGCATATCTGGTAAGCCCGATCGACATTGCCCCAGACTTTCTCCCCGTCGTCGGACAAATTGACGATGTGGCGATCGCAGTTTTGCTGATTTCCGAAGTTTCCCAAATGGCGATCGACTACTTTAAATCCCGCCAAACAGAGACAGCCTCAGCATCCGAAGCCACCGGTGCCGATTATTCTGAAGCCCAAGGCAGCACCGTTGACGTAGATGCAGTTTCTGTAAAATAATTGCCAAAAATAATCGAGCGCTACAACCTCGACTTCTTCAAGAAATCGGGGTTTTTGTTTTTTAAATGCCAACTGCTCAGATCGTGCTCCAAAACTGGTAATTTTAACTATGATCCATCTGTGCTAACAACAAATTTTTATAGATGAAGTTTAGCGAAATAGTACAAAAACTTAACTTAGCCACCAGTCGCACCCTCACAGCGTCGGTTGCTACCGATCCAGAAATTACAGGCGCGACCCCTGTTGATGAAGCTGCACCCGGTACTATCAGTTACATAGAAGGTGCTAAATTTGCCGCTCATACAGCCACTACAAATGCTTCGGCTTTAATTTTACCCTTAGATGAAAGTATCCAAGCTCAATGTGACGATCGCAATATTGCTTGGATTGCCGCACCAGATCCGCGATTGCTGTTTGCTGAAACGATCGCCATTTTCTATCAACCGTTTCGCCCAGCATCCGAAATTCATGCCTCAGCCGTCGTTCACCCCTCAGCAGAAATTGGTGAAAATGTCTATATTGGCCCCCACGTCGTTATTCAAGCAAAAGTCAAAATTGGCAGCAACGTTTGCATTCATCCAAATGTCGTAATTTACCCAGATGCGGAAATAGGTCCCGGCACAGTTTTACACGCTAACTGTGTCATTCACGAACGTACTCGCATCGGGGCAAATTGCGTGATTCACAGCGGTGCGGCGATCGGCAGCGAAGGTTTTGGGTTCGTGCCGACAGCCACAGGATGGGTGAAAATGGAGCAGTCTGGCTGCACTGTATTAGAAGAGGGCGTTGAGGTTGGCTGCAACAGCACGATCGACAGGCCCGCTGTCGGAGAAACCCGCATCGGCCAGAATACAAAAATCGACAATTTAGTACAGGTAGGTCATGGCTGTCAAGTAGGAAAAAATTGCGCTTTTGCCGCTCACGTTGGCATGGCTGGCGGGGTAAAAATTGGCAACAATGTAATTTTGGCAGGTCAAGTGGGAATTGCTAATCAAGCCAAAATCGGAGATGGGGCGATCGCCACTGCTAAAGCCGGAATTCACAGCGACGTGCCCGCAGGTGCGATCGTGACGGGCGTTCCCGCAATTCCCCACAAACTATTTCTAAAAGCCGCAGCCGTCTACAACCGTTTGCCGGAAATGTACCAATCTTTGAGGCAAATTCAGCGCAAGCTCGATCGGTAGTCATTAGTTAGATACTTAAGCATCTTGATTCATTCTTGTATAATGTCAAGTTCTGTAGGGTCGGGTTCGCGAGTTTTCTTAATTTTAAAGCCCACAGCTTTATAAACCCGCCCCCCCAGATAAGGACGAATCAACGGGACATGATATCACCTGTTAAAAGAAGAAGATTTAACGATCGCCCGCAAGGATTTTTCGACGGTTTGAGGGTCTTATTCACGCGCCCCTCACAGGCCAGACTTAATTCAGTATACCGAAATTATTGACTATCCATTTCATAGCTAGTCGCAAAGAGAGCGATCGTTCTTCTCTAAATTCTGGTTATTCTTCAGATAATCCCCTGCCTTCAGGCAACCGATACGTAAAAGCTCATCGAGGTTCATACTCCACAGCAAGGGTTTACGGTAATAGCCATTATCTTCGCCCCGCATCCAAGTAAAAATCTGCTGCCCATCAGAGTTGAAGCTAATGTTATTACCATTAAAGCTTCCATATTTAAAGCTTTTTAGCATTATCCCATCGCGGCTCCAAATGTTTACTACACTATTCTCATCAGCCGAGGCAAGTATCTCACCATTTGGGCTGAAACTGAGGCTTTTAACAGACGCACTGTGTCCTGATAAGCGATGCTTAAGCTTGCCACTTTGATAATTCCAGAGGATAACAGTGCTGTCATCGCTAGCTGAGGCAATTATTGAACTATGATGATTGAAAATTACATCCCGAACAGGACTTTTATGTTGTTTTTCAAGAGTTTTAATCAATCCACCTTTTAAGTTCCAAAGTTTTACGGTTTTGTCATTACTTGCCGAGGCAAGTATCTCACCGTCCTGACTAAAACGGACGCGATTTACTTTATCTAGATGTTTGTCTAAAATATGCAGTGCATGACCATCAAAATCCCACAGTCTCACTGTTTTATCATCGCTGGCAGAGGCAACTAGCTGACTGGTAGGACTAAAACTGACACTATTGATGCGATCGCGGTGTCCTTTTAAAGTAGCAACTATCTTTTTGTGTTCCCTATTCCAGAGTTGCACCACATCTTCAACACCGGAAACAGCAAATGTCTTGCCATCCGCTCCAAAATCCACACGTTCAACACGGTTCCCGTGTCCCTTAAGAGTTAGAAGCAGTGTACCGTCGCTCTCCCAAAGCTTGACAGTATTATCTTTGTCTGCTGTGGCAAGCATCTTACTATTTGGACTAAAATTGACTAAAGTAATTTTACTGTGATGTCCCTTCAGGAATTTGATCAGCTTGCCATTATTACTACTCGAAAGCTTTATTACATTATTCCGAGCGACAGAAGCAATTAGTCTTCCATCTTGACTAACACTAATTGGAGGAACGTCATCCCCGTCATTTTTTATAGTTCCCGTTAGCCCACCTTTTCTGTTGTAAAGTTTGACGTTATCCTTAGCTATCAATATAACGGTTGTGCGGTCAGGACTGAAACTAATTTTAGGAGAATCATCGCTATTATTTGCCAGATTCGCGATTTCTTTCCCGTCAATACCCCAAAGTTTGACAATACTAGAATTATTAACTGAAACAAGCAGTTGGCTGTCAAGGCTAAAACTAACATCAACTTCATAGAAGTTTTGCGGTAAAGTGGTAATCAAAGCCCCATTCCGCCTCCAAAGTTTCACATTGCGATCGGAACTCGTGGTAGCAATAATCTGATTGTTGGGGCTGAAAATCGCGCTATAAACTAGCCCATCATGCCCCTTAAGGGTGGGAATAACTTTTCCATTTCGACCCCAGAGTTGCACGTCATTGTAATTGCTGGGGACAAATAAAATCTGACTGTCGGGGCTAAATTTTACTTGACTTTTATCGGAAGAAGTCCGTCCATTTAATCGGTCACTAGACTTCTCAATTGTTTGAATCAGTACACCCTCGCGATTCCACAGCTTCACTGTATCATCCAAACTTACAGTAGCAATAAGCTGACTGTCAGGACTAAAAATAACTTCTGAAATCTTCTTTGTGTGACCTTGCAAAGTGCCGATAGACTTGCCATCATGGTTCCACAGCTTGGCTATATTGTCTTGGCTGACAGTCGTAACCAGCCGACTGTCAGGACTAAAAATTACCTTCGTAATACGTGCTTTGTGACCGGGCAGATTTCCAATTAGCTTGCCATCATGGTTCCACAGCTTTGCTGTATTATTTCTCTCTACAGTAACCATGAGATTACCATCAGGACTGACTTCGGGCAATGACGAATGCACCTCGAAGGTATTCAGTAATTTGTTTGTACTGTTCCACAGTTTTGTCGTCGCCTGAGTACCCATTAAAGCAATTACCTTACCGTCGCGACTGAAACTTACGTTTTCCATGCGATCGGCAAGTTCTATGGAATTTTTTACGGTTCCGTCGCTGTTCCAAAATTTCAACTGGTTATCATCAATAGAAACGGGCAAATTGTCAGGGCTAAGCCCGATAACATTGCTTTTATTAATTCCCTCTTCATGGAGATCCAAAGTCTCTGAATCTAGACTCACAAGTTTCACTACATTGTCCTTACCAGCTAAGGCAATAGTTTTAGTATCAGGACTCAAAGTGCCAGTTGTCGGAGCGGGCAGTCTTAAATCTTTCAACTGTTCAATTTTACTACCTCCTATCTTCCAAAGATTCCCTTGAAGATAGTGACCAACAGTAGCCAAAAACTTACCATCATAACTGAAACAAGCGAAAACAGGACTAGAAAAACCTGCTATATTATTAAATGTTCTGAGTAAAATACCATCAATTTTCCAGATTTTGATGGTATTGTCCCTACTAGCTACACTCAGAGTTTTGGTATCTGGACTAAATGCCAAGTCAAAAACGCCAGGACTATTTATAGATTGAAGTTGCTTGCCCTCTAAACTCCAGAGTTTGATAGTACCATCCTCACTAGCTGAAGCAATCCTTTGACCGTCAGGGCTAAAACGCACGATGTTAACAGTAGAATTATGCCCTTCCAGCTTTTCTTTCTGAGTGCCATCAATGTTCCAAAGTCTTACACTATTGTCCCGGCTAGCAGAAACAATCGTCTTACCGTCAGGACTAAATCGAATATTTGTCACCCAGTCTCTGTGTGCTTTTAAAGTTTTAATTAATGTGCCATTCAGACGCCAGAGGTAAATGTTACTATCCTTGTTTCCAACGGCAATAATTTGACTGTCGGGGCTAAACGCGACACTTGTAAATTCATTCCCATATTTTCCTTGCAAAGTAGGTTTTTTCTCGCTACCGTCGCGGTTCCAAAGCTTGACAGTTTTATCTTTACTAGCAGAAGCAATGTATTTGCCATCAGGGCTAAAACTAATATCTGTGATAGTATCGGTATGACCCTCCAATCGGTTGCGCTCTCTAACGTTATAAACAACCTCTTGCAATCTCGACACTACTTGATTCTTAGTACTCGGTTCGATTTTCCATCCGTGTTTAAGCTTTTTTCCAGCTTTTAAACCTTCTACCAACGCCTCTAACTCTTTATTTGAAGCCCACAGAGATTCGGAGTTGGCGCTAATTTGCTTGAGTTCAGCATTAGTTTCACCGATTTTTGCTGCCACTCCCAATACACCTGCTAGGACTGCGAGAACTGCCATCATAGCCCCGCCGGTCATCGCCAGTTTTAATTGACGTTTCAGCACCCGATTTAACTCAGCTTCACTTTGCTTCCTTTGCGCTCTTTCTTTTTCCAATTCTTCAATTAGTTCATTGTTTTTTTGACGGCGCACGAAATCAGCCAGATAATCGTGAACCAGTTGATAGCGATTGTCGGGAAAACTAGGTAACAGCAATACGAACCCCGACTTCACAAAAATTTCTAGAACTAATTCTAGGTGAGGGATATCTGTTAGTAAGTCTTCTAAACCTTTTTTTAAATCCTCACGAGTTCTGAGAGGGCGGGTACTATTTTCATCTGTTAGCAGCCACAAAACAAGTTCAGCAAGCTGCTTATTTTCTGAACCGCAATCTTTAATAACTTCTTCTAAAAATCTTCCTACCAGTGCTGCTTTTGGCCCTTTTTCTTGATATTGGGCTAGGGTCGTAATATTCTCAGATTGTAATTGTGCGCCCACAATTTGCAGTTCCACTGGACGCACCTCGTTAACTTCTCCTGCTAAATCTTTGACAAGTTCGTCAATCAAAGCAGGTTCTAACTCAAACTGAGTTCTTTCAGTTAAACTTTGAATAACTAACTTGGCCTCATCGGGCTTAAAGTTACCCAAGTAAAAAATAATATTTTTATCCAAAATATTATTATGAATCACATCAAAATTAGTGAATCGCGTACATTCTAATAAATAATGCAGGTAATCTTCTCGAAGCGAAAAAATTACTTTTACATAAGGGATATCTAAACAAGCGCGCAAAAAATCATAAAATCTTTTTCTTTCTACGCTGTCTTTACAAATAAAGAAAAATTCTTCAAATTGGTCAAAAATCAGAATAGTTAACAGATTATGCTCCGCATTTTTCCGTAACTGAGCGAGCAGAGTGTCTGTTAAACTTAAGGTAGCGGAGTCAAGCCGAACATCAGATTGGTCATCTTCTCTTTCTTCGATACTAAAAAGGGTTAAAGAAAATCCTTTTTGAATATTGACCAGTTCTTTTGCCAAACACTTAGCCAGTTCCTCAGCCCAATCTGCATAAACCTGTTGTAAAACTGGCAGAACACTGCGGGCATTTATCGGCTTTTGCTTCAAAGCAGGGATTAGTCCAGCCTGCTCGATCGAGCTTTTGCCAACCCCTGATTCCCCATGGATGATCGTCAGTTTGCAGTCATCTCGCTCGATCCGTTCCAGCAAGCATTCGACACTGTGCAACCGTCCCGAAGAGGCAATTTCCTGGGCAACTTCGTGTTGCGATTCGGCAGAGGGTAACGCTGGATTGGCAATCTGTTGTTTTGGCTGCAACCTCCCTGCACCGATGAAAGCTCGAAAACCAAACTGACTTTCGATCGCTTGTCGCTCTTGTTTAATATAAAAGGCATCGAGGTATTGTCCTTGTTGGAAATAGTCTTCTCGCAAACTTGTCAAAATCTGGATGTAAAGCTCAGGATCGTATTGAGGTTTGGTTTGATTCCTGGCAGTTTCTAAAGTGGCGATCGCCTCTGATACCTGACCGAGTTGCTGTTGTGCTTTCGCTAGCGAAAACAAATACCAACCTTGATGAAAAGAAAGTTCTAAATCCAATAAAACACTTTGTTCAGGCGATGGATTTGATATAGTCTCTGTAGCATCACTTAGTAGAATCAGAGCCTGCCGCGCCGCTTGTTTTGCCTCAATCCACAATGATGTAGACAATGCCACTTCAGCGAGAAAGCCATGAACTCGCGCTTGTCTGAATTGGTCGTAATGGGTTTGATGGAGAACTAAGGCTTTTTGCGCCACCAGCTCTAGTTCGCGCCAACGCTTCAGGCGATGCAGCACCTCTGCCAAGAAATTGATAAATTTAGCCGCTAAGTCGGGACGATTGGCTTGTTCAAAAGCCTCTATTGACTGCTGAAAATAGTCTCTGGCGCGATCGGCAGCTTGCTGATACTCCACGCGATGTCGTGCTGCATAATTACGCCACCACAGTCCAATATAAAATAGTAAAATTCCGCAACGTTGTCGATCGCCTGTTTGCTGCCACAAAGCCAAACTCTGTTCGTAATGCTGGCGAGATACAACATCGGAATTATCCGCGACTCGACCCAGGATAAATTCCAAACCAGCTTCCAACTCTGGATCTAACATTACCCCTCGACCTTGTAACTCTTCACGAGCTGACTTGAGTTCAGCACAACGCGCAGAACCCTTTTCAAGATCGAGTGCAGCATTATCTAAAAATACGTTTTCGCGAGAATTTAAAACCTTAGCAAACACCTCATCAACAGTTTGCCGAATCAATTGAATCAACTCGTCCACCGTCATTTGAAACTCCACCGTCGTTGCCCAACTGTGGAAATCTGGAATCAACCGAATCAGCTTGCACAGGATCGCATCTGTCACCCACAACACTACAGGAAAAGTAAAGTTGCGAAACTCCTCTCGAATCTGATTGGTCGCCCTCAAAACCGGGTCGATTTCGATCAGAGACTCCAGACCGACTATCATTAGTGCATTAGGCTGTTCTGCACCCAGTTCTTCCGCAATCCTGGTGTAGAGAGTTTGAACGGACTTTTCTAGCACCAATTCCCGAATCTGAACCGGACATTGTTCCCGCAACTGGTGCACAATTTGTTCCCGCAATGTTCTGTAGTTGCAAACGGCTAAAATTAAGGAAAACTCTTCTTGAAAGCAAGTAATTCCCCGGATCAGGGTTTTCAAAGACGCTTGATTAATCTGTATTAATTCGGGTAACGGATCATTCATCATTGCAACTCCTTTGCCTCTGCTAAAATAGGGTTGATATCAAACCAACTTTCATCTGCATCGCGATACTCAAAGACAAACAAACTCCGCAGTAAAGTTTGATATTCTTCCTCACCTCTGACAGTTTTTTGTTGCGCTACCAGCCGTAGCAGTTCCCATTCGTGGGGCGTGATTGCTTTACTCAGTTCGCTGCGCCGCTGGCTAATGACTCGCTCTACCAAATCGCGGGAAAAAGGCGGGTCGTCTTTTTTCATACAGCTATTAAGCAGCACTAACAAGTTTCGCACATGACCGCCACTGACTTGACAGAGGTAATCTAACGTTTCTGATGCGTCAAACACTTCTGAAATTAAGCTGCTGCGTTGCTCTGAATCTACATTAGGGAAAGCTCTTGCTAGAATCATTTTTCGGAGCAAAGCAATGCCTTCAGAGCATTGACTGCCACATCGTTCATGCACTCGCACCATCGGCAACAGTTGAGGATCTGAGCCAAAGCGATTAGTCAAATTTTCTTTGTCATTGGAGAAAGCAAGAACTAAGGGGACGGTGTAGACAACGTGGCACTTGAGTTTGTTCAGTTGTTCTCCTCGGTCAACAAAAAGGTACTCTGGTTGAGTTCTTCCTGATGACCTTGGCTTGTTATCAATCCGGTCTAGATTGTCAACAATCACAACCATTCCGGCTTGGCCTTGCTGCTTTAGCTGCTTTTGGGCGGGCTCAATTAGTTCCTGATTAATGGCTTCTAAAATATTATTGACTCGCGGCTCCAAGTGTTGTCTTAACAGAGAGCGAATATCTTTACTATCCTTGGCTTTTGTGGTTATTTCTCCTATTCCTACTGCTAGGGAAAACTTTCCTGGTTCTGCATTGATGCCGATATCGCCCACGACAGGAACTTTAGCTTTGATTCCGGTGACTTCTGAGTTTAAAAGGTTGGCAGCTCCTTGGAGTAAATACTGGAAACGGGTTGGTTGGAGTTGGATTTGAGCGGCCTCCAAACTGTGGCTCACTTGACGGGCGATCGCCAGTAAGATATCGCTGATATCCACATCTCCCATATCGAAGTCTTGAGAAGACTCAAAATAAACTACGTGGAAACTTTTTTGTTCTAGCTCTGCTTTTAGTCGCGATAATTCAGTGGATTTCCCGCAACCGATATGTCCGGTGAATAACTGACAAGTGGGCTCATCTTGGGAGAAGATTATAGTACGACCCAGTTCTTTGATCAGATTGCTCCCTCGCACTGCTGAAAAATCGATGTAATACTGTCGATCTTCAGGTTGGCTGATATCGAGAGTCCGGCTGGGATTGGATGCTTTAAAGAATCTGTGTAAATCTAGTATCATCAAACCGCTCAATTATATATTATGCTCGATTATATTCTGCATTTAGGTTCGCAGCACTCACTGGCTCGATGCTGCCTGTGTGGGGGCACTTACACCCATCCAACTCCAAGTGTCGAAAGTTACCGTCAGGAAATCGGGTGCTTTTGATTTGACTGTGGAAAAGGTATGCTTGCAGAGTATTCGTTGAAAACCCTGCCACACCCATTCACCATTTTGATGGTTACATTTATTGCCATTTGTCCAATAATGTCAAGTTTTTAACTGATTAGAGGCGTACCGATCGCAACCCCTTAAATGTGAATAGCATAAACAACCTGCGACTGCTGTCGCCGTCAATACCAGCAATTGTCAAAATAATCTTGTTTTTCTCAACTTGGATGGTTGTGTGGCTTCCCGCAGCAATTGTGCTGGCGATCGCCCTCAAATGGCATCCACCCCAACCCCTGGGAAACAAAAAACTACCTTTACTAGCTTCCCTCTACCTGATTGTGCCCTTCATTTTATGGGCAACAAGCTGGATCGAAAACACATCTTTTGCCCACTGGGGTTGGGATTGGCAACCCGCAGTTTTGATGTCATTAATGCGGGGATTAGGATTAGGAATAATCAGCTTAGTAATTTTATTCTGCCTGCAATTAACCGCAGGCTGGATCGAACTACAAATCGGGCAAAATTCCACCGAAACAGGCGAAAAAATAATTAATTTTTGGGGTTTAATTTTTAACCCTGCTAGTCTGCTGACTCTGTTATTAGCACTGTGGATTAGCGCCACAGAAGAGTTAATCTTTCGCGGCTGCTTGCAAACAATCCTCCAGCAAGATTACTCATTGCTAATCGCCGCAGCGCTCGCCAGTTTCATTTTCGCGATCGCCCATCTAATTTGGGCCGCCAATGAAACTCTACCGCAACTGCCCGGATTGTGGCTGATGGGGATGGTTTTAACATTAGCCCGCATCGCCGACAATGGCAGTTTAGGATTGGCGATCGGCATTCACGCAGCTTGGATTTGGGGTATAACTACCGTAGATACAGAAGGCGCAATTAAACCTACTTCTAGCGTACCAGAATGGATTACAGGAATCGCCGCCAAGCCGCTAGCAGGTGCAGCCGGAATTCTCCTACTGCTAGCAACAGCAGCCGTACTGTCAATAGTGATGGGTTATCAACCACCAACTTGAACGCGCAACAATCCAGAATTACCCGTTTCTTCTTCATTAAACATATTCCTTACCACCGCGCGCCAATGTTCGCCAGCAGGTGAAGTGTAACCACTGACTCGCAGCGGAATTTTGAGAGTTGTTTGACCGCAAAAGTCTACTGAAAATCGTTTGACTTCGCCTCCTCCTTCCAAACGAGAAAGTGCAGGCGGCAAACATACTTGCAGTAACAAACCCGGTTCGTAAGATTCCACTTCGGCAATTAGTTCAACAGTATCACCCGGTTGTAGAGAACTATTCGTTTTGCTCAATTGAATTTTGACTGGTATATCTGCGACAAAGGTACTCCAATCTTCGATCGCAATAGTTTTCATCTCAACTAAAGCTGTACCTTCCAAGAGAGCGATCGCCTCGATTTTTTGAGTGCTAAAAACCTCCTCTGATTCCAGGGCACGCATTTCACCTTCCTGCAGGGCATATACAGTACCATTCAAATTGATTCCCGCAGCTTGCAAAGCACTCATTAAGGCAATCATTCCTACCGAATCCACAGTAGAATATAAACTACCGCTGCCATTTAAACAGTTGGCAAGTTGGTTGACAGTATTTAAAGCCCATCGCAAATCGCAATTCTCCCCCGCCATTAACAAAACTGCCGCACAGTAAGCTTGTTCGCTGCGGTTGATGACGTTATTCTGATGCGTTCTTTTTTTAGTTTTTAGGTAACTGCGAGCATATAACAAAGCTTCATTTCTGGTTGAAGCAAGCCCCATGAAAGAACGGTAAGCATCGCGACCGTTGGCAATTTGAGTTGGTATAATTGGCAAATGATAGGCCGCGGCAGCACCTTCACCAATGGCGATCGCGCTTCGCAACGCAAACTCAAGTTCCCGATCGCTCTTAACTGCTGCTAAACCAAATAAAGACTCGCCAGTCGTACTTAAATCGCATAGATATTGGGCAGCTATTCTACCCCAATAATTATCTGCTTGAGCATTACCAGTCCCTGTTTGTGGAGGGTATAAAGCTAATCCTTTTCCCGGCAAATACATCTTTTGTTCTCGCGCCACTCCAGCTATAATTACATCGCGCAACTTCGCCGCATTGCCTCCTGCTGTTAGAGAAGCAACCGCAGCTAGAAGCTTAGCAGCCGTTTGTTCGCAGCAGTGATGTTCGTAATTAATAGTTGCATCGCACAGCAAGTTAAAAGGCTTTTCTAAACAGGATAAAACTCGCAATTCCAATACTTGGTGCGATCGCAAATCAAAAGTTTCGCCAGCCCGCAATAATTGAAAGCGCTGTGCCACTTCTTGAAACTTACCGAGTTCACCAACAGTTCCCACGCAAACATCATAATCCTGAGTAACTAAATCCTGCACTTCGGCACGCCACTCACCAGGCTGTACTTCAAAAATTACCTTAGCTTGATTGCCTTGATAAGTACAGGGTGCGATTTGTTCCGCATCCAATAAACTGAATTCAATCGGCACACCGTTACAAAATAACCGCAACCAGAATTGCCCGCTAGTACACTTTACGTATAAAGTTGCGGGACTTTTATCGCCCGGATAAATGAACTTAGGTAGCTTAAATTCAGCCCAAATAGGTAGGGAAACCTCCAAATGCTGTTTGACACTGCACCATTCTTTACCCGACTGAGACAAAGCAAATGCTTCAATATTATAGGAAGTAATAGCATCGGGTAATTTGAAACTAACCTCAGCCTTACCCAATTCATCGGTGCGAACAATACCGCAGTAAGCTACATCAGCAAAGTCAGTCCGTGGCAAGAATTTTTCATTAGCGCGATCGGGCAAATCTACCAAGAATATGCCACTCTGCTCTCTCGGAAGAAAACTTGCTTGAATCGCAGCACCGAAAGCCACTACTTCATTTGGGTTAATGCTCTGCTGAGGTTCTTTATTCAGTATTTGCCTGACTAATGCTTGAACTGCTGGAATTTGGGTAGAACCGCCAACTAAAACAACTTCATCAATTTGAGATTTGCCAAGTTTGGCTTTGCGCATGGCGTTTTCTAGCGCGTTTTCTACGAGGATGCGGTAGCTATCGATCGAATCCGAGCACACTTCTTCAAACTTGGCGCGCGTCAAAGTCGTGGACAAGTGTTTTGGCTTGTCTGGAGTCGCGGTAATAAACGGCAAGTTGATTTGGGCTTCGGTAACTCTCGACAGTTCAATCTTGGCTTTTTCTGCTGCTTCTGTCAGACGTTGCAGTGCTTGTTTGTCTTTTCGGAGGTCAATTCCTTCGGATCTTTGGAATTCATTCGCGATGAAATCGACAATTTTCTTGTCAAATTCATCACCTCCTACATGAGCCTCCTCGGCAGTAGCTAGCACTTCAAACACGCCATCGCCAACTTCTAGAATGGACAAGTCCAACGTGGTACCACCGAGGTTAAATACCAAGATGGTTTCGTTAGACTTTTTATCCAACCCGTAAGCTAAACACGCCGCTGTAGGTTCGTTAATGATTCTCAATACTTCAATTCCAGCAATTTTGCCAGCCTCTTTGATAGCTTGACGTTGAGCATCATTGAAATAAGCAGGAACTGTAATTACGGCTTGATTTACTTCTTCCTCCAAGTAGTTACTAGCCTCGTCAATCAGTTTTCGGATAATTTCCGCTACTATTTCTTGGGGTGTCAATTGTTTGCCTAAATTCTGACAATTAAGATCAATATCACCGTTAACAGTGGTAACTTGGTAAGGTAGTTGACTGGCTTCGCGGAGGACTTCATTATATTTGCGTCCGAGCCACTTCTTGAGAGAATGAAAAGTATTTTCTGGGTTGAGTGCAGCTTGACGTTTAGCTTCCTCACCTACAAGGCAAGCTCGATCTTGAGTATAGGCAACCACCGAAGAAATACTAGCGATCGTCGTAATTTGACCGTACTTCTTAATAGCTACCTTTGAGCGAGTTGCACCCAAGTCAATGCCGACTACGTTGCTGCTTTTGAAACGACTCCATTCTGGGTGTTGTGTGAGGTTTTGTGTAATATAGCGCGAAGTTGCCCAATTACTTACTTCTTGTAACTTTTCCTGGAGTGAGGCGGCGAGACTTTCTTCAGGACTAGCACCTGTTAAACGGCTATCCCGCACTCGCAGGTAAACGGCTGCGGCTTTATCGGCGGTAAGACTCAGTTCTACGGTTGCGCCCGGACTAGCAGTTGCAGGCGCGCTTACAGCTAGCTGTGCTGTTGAAGGAACAAGTAATGTTGACCAACCTTCCCAAGCTTTATCTTCTATCCAAGCGGCAATAGCTATCAAACCTATAGGTGCGGGCACTTCAATATCTATTTCGTGTCCAGAAACGACATCGCCTAAGTCTTTTTCACAGCAAACATTTCCTTGCAAATCTAATATTAATAACCGCGCTGCTTGTGCTCCAACCATCCACCGCAACGGCGTTTGACGGTTGGCAGGTGTGGGGTCAACAATCATCACGGGGGTATTTTCCACCTTGCTACTTTCACACCCAGACACGTACCAGCCATCATTCATATCGGGCTCTGGGGTATTTTCCACCCTGCTACTTTCACTCACATACAGTCCCCGCACTAATCTAGTTTGCGGTTGCGGCATCATGCTTACTCGCACTTCTCGCCCTAAATTTGAAAGGAAAGTTGCACCTCGGTCTATCTGTTGAGAACCTGGAATCACAACTGTCGCCACTGCATCGAGGTAACTGATCCGCAATTCTAATCTTTTAGTAGTGAAAAATGGTAAATTGAAATTAGCGTCATAAATGCCAACTTTGACGGGTTCTAGTTGCTGTTCACCTAGTTTGTGTTCTCCAATCCACAATTCAACTTGTATGGGTTGGTTAAGCGGTTGATTAAAACGCTCGACTTGCAGGCGACAATTTAAATTATGTTCTTGCAATTCATGGCTTTTTAGGGTAGCTTGCAAAGGTGAGAGAACATATTCAGCTACAGTGAAAGACCATTCCAATTTATTATTTTGATATTCCCAGTCTTCCGTGTCTTTCAGGTAAACTCGATAATTCCCTACAGGAAGCTGAGACAGTTCTACTAAGGTGAGTCCCTCTGCCCCTAACTCGATTTTTTGAGTGCGGTAAACGCTCCAATTTTTTTCGATCGCTAATTCCACAACTGCCTGTGATGTTGCATCCTGACTTTTTTTTATTAACCAGTCGGGGGCTATGATGAGTAAACGTACCGAGTCATGAATTGCTTGATAAATTTCCTTGTCTGGTAGCAATATATGGGATTTTTTAAAATGTTGTATTTGCGGTTTGATCTTAAAACCGGGAAATATCTGACCGTTCGGCACTAAGGGAATAGTGCGCCGTTGTGGTGGGCCGTAAAAGTTTTCTAGTGCAATTTGATAATTTTTATAATTTTTGGATGGTTGGGAATCGATGAAGGCGAAGGCATTCCCGACTAACATTCGAGCGGCATAGTAACGAGCCAGTTCTGGGTCGGTAACATGAATATTTAAATTAGACATTGCACTGTTTGAGGTGAATAAAGTGTGTTTTTATATTGGCTTAGCTTGGTTTAAAAACATCAGTGGGAGGTTACTACTTAAGGAGGAGAGTTTTCCCTATAACCCTTATTAAAACGAAATTTGAGTTTTACAATTTTTACGTTATAGTTAAGAATTGCCTTCACACAGTAGGCTAGATGGGGTGCATCTCACTTTGGCACATACATCAAATTGAAAGTTGACCGTTGAGATAAGCACAGCGAAGAGCCAGGATAGA
>NZ_JAUBQN010000025.1:0-101817 GCF_036701295.1 Microcoleus harperi Pol14_C6
AGATAGCACTCAGTTTTTTCGCTTCTGTGCTTTATTGCGTAAGCATCCCTATTTAAAAACTGTCCGGAGTATTGTAATAACTAAATTAGATTGCAGATCGGGCATTATACCAGCCCCGATCGCAACTGCAGACACGAGCAAAACTTCCAGCGCCCCTTCGCCAGATTGCCAAAATCTCAATTATGCTAACCTAGGCAAGCAGCAATCCCTTGTCACGAAGGCGATTAACATAATTTCAAACAATTTATTTTATTGAGGACCGGTGTATCCCGTATGGCAAACCTGATCGGCACAGACAGCAACGACTTTATTCTAGGAACTCCGCTGGGCGATCGAATTCGCGCCTTAGATGGCGATGACACGCCCCTGGGTGCGGGAGGAGATGACACCCTAGAGGGCGACGGCGGTAACGACCAGCTTCTTGGAGCGGACGGAGCAGATTCGCTGATTGGCGGTGAAGGAAACGACGAACTCATTGGCAACCAAGGGCGCGATTTTGCTTCCGGCGGGAACGGCGACGACTCGATTCGCGGCGGTTTGGGCAACGACATCCTCGAAGGCAACGACGGGATAGACAGCGTGGTGGGAGACGCTGGGGACGACTTAGTTTTTGGCAACGGAGGTTCTGATGTGATTGCCGGCGGTACTGGCAACGACACGCTCACAGGGAATGACGGCGACGATTCCGTGTTCGGCAATGCTGATGATGACTTTCTCTACGGGAATTTTGGGAACGATTCTCTCAACGGCGGCAGTGGTAGGGATCAAATGTTGGGCGCTGAGGGCAACGATTATTTGACCGCCAGCGACGGCGACGACACTTTGTACGGCAATGCCGACAACGATTCGCTCTTCGGAGACGGTGGTAATGACCAGATATTCGGCGGCAAGGCTGACGATACAGCTTTTGGCGGCAGCGGTTCCGATACCCTTCGCGGCGATGAAGCCGACGACTCGGTACTGGGAGATGAAGGTAATGACTTCCTGTTTGGCGGCAAAGGTAATGATGGTATCGACGGCGGTTTTGGCGATGACTCCTTGGCTGGAGGTATCGGCGACGATACCATTTTGGGAGGTTTCGGCAATGACAATTTATTTGGGGCAGAGGGTAATGATTCTCTGATCGGAGGTGAGGGTTCGGATACTCTGATTGGCGGCAGCGGCAGCGATGTCTTTGGATTGGGAGCCGGGCCTGGCAGTTTGGCTTTAATTACTGATTACAATGACACAGAGGATTTCTTTGGACTGCCGAGCAATTTATCTTTCGCTCAACTGCAAGTTCGCCAAGGTAACGGTGCCAATGTCAGGGATACAGTAATTACGACGCTCGATGGCAAGCTTTTAGCAATTTTGACAGACACTCCGGCCGCGCTGATCGAGGGGAATGATTTTATCGCTGTGACTGGGACGGCTACTCCCAGACCAACCACCATTACAACTACAACTACAACTACAGTTACCAGCACAACTACAGATCCAACTCTAACTCCAACTCCGACTGAGACGCCGACTCCAACTCCAACTCCAACTCCGACTCCGACTCCGACTCCGACTCCGACTCCAACGCCGACGCCGACTCCGACTCCGACTCCGACTCCGACTCCAACTCCCACAGCAGCACCGACTCCGACGCCGACTCCAACTCCCACAGCAGCACCGACTCCGACGCCAACTCCAACTCCCACAGCAGCACCGACTCCGACGCCAACTCCAACTCCGACAGCAGCACCGACCCCGACTCCGACAGCAGCACCGACCCCGACTCCGACTGCTTCGAGGATTCCAATTCCGCCGACAGTTAGCGTGCCTGATTCACCTCTGCTATCAATTAGTTCGATTCCCCCGACTCCCGGACTATTGCCAATGCCGGGTCAGACGCCGATATTCCCGACGGCGGTGCCGAACCCGATACCTTTTCCTACACCTGTTCCTACACCTTACGGGCTGTAGGGGCGATCGCGCAGCTCGCTGATGAGTGATGAGTTAATGTAAAACTCACTAAACTCATCACTCAAAACTATTTAACATCCTGGGGAGTTTCGGCCGAGTCTTCTGGCGACTCGGCTGGAGAATCTTCTAGGGGAGATAATTGTTGGGTGTACCCCAAGAGCGATCGAAGTTTCATGCGGTGGATGTAAGGCCAGCCGCCATTGGCTTCAATATTCCTGAGCAGTTTGTAAAGTGCTTGGCGGTTGTCGGGAAAAGACGCTTGAAACAAACCGTCGCGAATTTCCCGGTGCGAAGCTTCCAGTGTCCGCAGCAGGGCCAAAAGCAGCAGACTGTCTCCCTGACAATTTTCGGCTAAAGTCCGAATCGCCTCTGTCACTGATTGCATTTGAGACTGCAAATTTTCTGACTCTAAATCTTTGCCGTTGTCCATACCGCTGCTTCCTTTGAAATCTACAAGGCCTTTGTCCCCAGCCTTTTGGTCAACCGACTAATCGAGCTAGTCGCGATCGCCATTCGGGGTCATAAGCAAAGTAACTTAAGTAGGTTGACTTAAGCAATATTAATTTGCAGTCCAAGTCAGGAAAAGAGCACCACCCGTCGTACCATGTGTATTGGGCTGCGATCGGAACATGATTGAGAAATCATAAGTTCTTGCTTATTTTCACGCCGCACTAGCTTGATTGTGTGAGTCAATGCCGGTGTCGGTGAAGCGAGGGATCAGGATCTAAATGCTGCCCGAAGCGCTGGCCTAGCCTGCCGGCGGGCAATTATATTTTGCTCGAAGTAGGGCTTTTTCTTAATATAATCCGATGTTGGATATTGAGGTTTGCAATGAAATATCGTGCTTTAATTGTTGCACTTTTAGCATTTTGCATGAGTGCGCTGGTTGCTTGTTCTTCTGCTCCTGACACGACGGTGGCGACTACCGAGTTGCTCACCTACGACCAGATTAGAGGTACTGGATTGGCTAATAACTGCCCTAGCTTGGCAGAAACTTCTCGGGGATCGATCCCCATCGAAGGGGGCGCCACCTATAAACTGACTGGTTTGTGTTTGCAGCCCACAACTTATTTTGTGAAGGAAGAACCAGCAAACAAACGCCAAGAAGCTGAATTTGTGCCTGGTAAATTGCTGACCCGGTTCACGTCGAGCATTGACCAAGTTCAAGGTACGCTCAACGTCGGTACTGACGGCACTCTGACTTTCACAGAAGAAGACGGCTTGGATTTTCAAGCTATTACGATTCAGTTACCGGGCGGAGAGCAAGTACCTTTCTTGTTTACCATTAAACAGCTAGTGGCCAGTTCCGAACCGGGAGTGGTTGCTATCAATACTTCCACCGATTTGCGAGGGGAGTTTAACGTTCCTTCTTACCGCAGCGCAGGCTTTTTAGACCCTAAAGCTCGCGGGGTAGCGACTGGCTACGACAATGCTGTAGCGCTTCCGGCTAGTGACAATTCCAAACGCGTGCGGGCTAATGTTAAGGTCGCTGACACTCGCACCAAGGCGGGCAAAATTTCTCTCCAAGTTGCTAAAGTTAACAGCGCCACTGGCGAAATTGGCGGGATTTTTGAGAGTACGCAGCCTTCTGATACTGATTTGGGAGCTAGACCCGCTCTGGACGTGAAAATTCGGGGTTTGTTTTACGCTCGCATTGAGCCTTCTGTGTCATAAAATTGGCTTTCAGGATCGATCGAACTTGAGCAGTTTTTTGCCCTAGAGCTACTGCTCACCCTTCATTAGCCAACAGTCTGGAGCAACATAACTTAGGACTGTTGACTAATGACTACATTTATGATTTAATTTGGATAAATACCAAGTTATTAATTTGGTATTTTTAATTAATTAAAGTATTGTATTAAAACCGCTTTAAAATTATAATTTACTTAAAAAAATCCGGTTAAATTCTGGCTTGTGCCGAAGGTCTTCTTCCGGATAGAGTTCTGCATCCTGCCGAAAAAAATTCGGATAATCCAACTAAATCCCTGCACCTTCCGAAAATTAAACTGGTGTGTCCGCTATCACACCTATTAAGTGCTAGGATTACACTACCTAAAAGTGAATTTTTTTAGACTAGATTGGAAACTAGATCTAAAGCAAGCTCAGTCCTCTGCTCTACCCACCCTTATGCCACCATGTCTACCACAGTGCCGAACGAGCTAAAAAGCGAAAATTTGCAATTGTTGCGCGAGTATCAACTTTCTGGATCGAATGAAACCCGCAATCAGTTAGTTAAACTGAATATTGGGCTGGTCAGAAAAGAAGTTTATCACTGGATCAACCAGTGCGGTGAAAGCTACGACGATTTGCTGCAAGTCGGGTGTATTGGGTTGATCAGGGCGATAGAGCGGTTTGATATCGCCAAGGGGCACGCTTTTAGTTCCTTTGCAATTCCCTACATACGGGGTGAAATTCAACACTACTTGCGGGACAAAAGCCCTTCTGTCCGATTTCCCCGCCACTGGCAGTCCCTCGAACGCAAATCCGTAGCAGCAATCAAGGATTTGCAGGTGCAGTTAAACCGCAAACCTACCGATGCTGAGGTAGCAGCAGTCCTTGAGGTTTCTGTAGAAGAATGGCAAGAAATTAAATTAGCCCATCTCAACAGATCGCCTCTGAGTTTGGACGCGCCGGTGCAAGATGAAGATGAGGGGGCTAGTTGTCTGGGAGAATTGGTGCCCGATACTAAGTATCGGAGTTTTCAGTTGGCGCAAGAGGATCAAATTCGCGTACAGCAAGCTTTGGCTATGTTGGAACAACGGACTCGCGAGATATTGGAGTTTGTGTTTCTCTACGATTTGACCCAGAAAGAAACGGCTGAACGCTTGGGTATCAGTGCGGTGACTGTTTCTCGGCGAGTTAAGAAGGGGCTGGATTTGCTCAAGGAAATCATGACTAAACAGCTTTAGTCAGTTGACAGTTGACAGTTGACAGTGGGCAGTGGGCAGTTGACAGTTGACAGTTGTCAGTTACTGCCAATAACTAATCACTAATCATCGCTCACTAATGACAACTAATAACTACTGACTACTGCCCACGGACTAATTTTTAGATGCTGCGGACAAATTTATCCAGCCTTTCTACGGCTTTTTTAATTGTGCCTAAATCGGTGGCGTAAGACAAGCGAATATGGTCGTCTGCACCAAACGCAATCCCCGGAATAACTGCTACTTGCTGCTGTTCTAAGAAAGCGTCGCAAAATTCCAGAGAATTCATTCCAGTCTTGCTGATGTTGACAAACATATAGAAAGCACCGTCGGGTTTAATACAGCTAATCCCAGGGATAGCATCGAGTAATTCAAATATTACCTGACGCCTTTCGGCAAAAGCTAGACGCATTGTTTCGACAGACTCTTGACTGCTTTCCAAAGCTGCGATCGCCCCGTACTGTGCAAAAGTACATACATTTGAGGTACTGTGACCTTGAATCGTGCCGGTGGCTTTGATTAATTCGATCGGCCCGGCCAAATAACCGACTCGCCAGCCTGTCATCGAGTAAGCTTTAGCAAAACCGCTGCTGATTAGGGTGCGATCGAAGATTTCTTTGCCTAGGGAACCGATGCTGACGTGTTGAGCGCCGTCATATATAATTTTTTCGTAAATCTCGTCAGCAACGACAAAAATATCTCGATCGACTATCACCTCGGCCAATGCTTTGATTTCGGCCGGAGTATAAACCATTCCCGTCGGGTTAGAGGGCGAATTCAGTACAAATAACTTGGTTTTGGGAGTAATCGCTCGACTCAGTTGTTCCGGTGTAATTTTATATCCTGTAGAAGCATCAGTCTGTACAATTACTGGCTTGCCGCTGGCGAGTTTCACCATTTCTGGGTAGCTTAGCCAGTAGGGAGCCGGAATAATTACTTCTTCTCCAGGCTCGATCAGAGCCATCATCAGATTGTAGAGCGAATGCTTGCCGCCGTTGGTGACAATGATATTTTCCGGTTGATAGTTGAGATTATTGTCATCGCGGAGTTTGCGGGCGATCGCAGCTTTTAACTGCGGTTCCCCAGCCACAGGGCCGTACTTAGTCTTCCCCTCGTCTAAAGCTTGTTTTGCCGCTGCTTTAACGTGTTCGGGGGTATCAAAGTCTGGTTCTCCCGTACTCAAACTACAGACATCAATCCCTTCGGCCTTCATGGCTTTAGCCTTAGCGGCGATCGCCAAGGTTATAGAAGGAGAAACCTCACCCACTCGTGCTGCCAACTTAATCATTGGATTTTAGATATTAGATTTTTGACTTTAGATCATAGGGTGACAAATCTTGATATTCAACCCTGTTGTTAGGAAATTATGACATTTGTTTACATATAGTAAATCTAAAATCTAAAATCTAAAATCTAAAATCTAAAATTTAAAATCGATTGACATTATTATTGTACCATTTTTGATGCCTCATTACCCTCAACGCCGATCTGCAAGCTTATGGATCTCAAATCTCTGATTCGCGACATTCCTGATTTCCCCAAGCCGGGAATTATGTTTCGAGACATTACAACTTTGCTGCGCGACCCGCAAGGACTCAGTTATACCATTGACAACTTAGCCGAAAAATGCTCTGCAATGTCTGCTGACTATGTGGTGGGTATGGAATCGCGCGGCTTTATCTTTGGCGCGCCTTTGGCCTACAAAATGGGAATAGGCTTTATTCCTGTCCGCAAACCGGGGAAACTGCCCGGTGCGGTTCATTTTGCTGAGTACGAGTTGGAGTACGGTGTCGATCGACTGGAGATGCACCAAGATGCGATGACATCAGGCAGCCGGGTGCTGATTGTGGACGATTTAATCGCCACTGGCGGAACAGCGGCTGCGACGGCTAAGTTGTTAGAGCAAGCTGGCTGCGAGCTTGTCGGTTTTGCTTTTATCATTGAATTGCAGGCTTTGGGTGGCAGGCAGAAATTGCCGGATGTGCCGATCGTCACGCTAGTTGAATATTAGTTAGTTAACAGTTGACAGTTGACAGTTGACAGTTGACAGTTGAATAAAAACTACTGACAAATAATATCCTTGAGCTTTGCATCGGAATTATTCATCTCTCTCTTCTGCAGACTCTGTGATCTCTGCGTCAAGAGCGGTTAAATCATTCCGATGCAACCGCAATTAATATCATTCACAATTCTTCAAATCTAAAATCTAAAATCGTATGACTTCTATTAAATTGAATCGAAATTGGCGAATGTTGAATTCTCTGTTTGGCAGCGAGACATTTACTTATGTTTTAAAGCGACTGTTGCAGGCACTTTTAACCCTATTTTTGGCATCGATGCTTTGTTTTGCAATTATTGAGCTAGCACCGGGAAATTACTTGGATACTTTGAGCCAAAATCCCAAGATTTCGCCGGAGACACTCAAGCAACTCGAACAGCAGTTCGGCTTAGATAAACCAGCTATTGTGCAGTATTGGCTGTGGCTGCAACAAATTGTGACGCGGGGGAATTTTGGCACGAGTTTTGTGTATCAGCGATCGGTAGCTTCGCTGCTGTGGGAACGGGTACCGGCGACGTTATTAATGGCGATCGCATCTTTGATTGTGACATGGGCGATCGCGATTCCCTTGGGAATTGTCGCCGCCGTCAATCAAAACCGCACAGTCGATCGAGTTCTGCAAGTAGTCAGCTACACGGGACAGGGATTTCCCAGCTTTATCACAGCGTTGCTGCTGCTATTTTTTGCTCAGAATACTTCGCCTCTGTTTCCCGTCGGAGGAATGACAAGCATCGACCACGCAGACTTACCTTGGTGGAGTCAAATCCTCGATTACGGCTGGCACTTAATTTTGCCAACTGTCGCCCTCAGCCTTACTGGTTTTGCTGGTTTGCAAAGATTGATGCGCGGACAATTGTTAGACGTGCTCCGTCAAGATTATATCCGAACGGCGCGGGCGAAAGGTTTGCCGGACGATCGAGTAATTTACGTTCACGCTTTGCGGAATGCTGTTAATCCGTTGATTACGTTGTTGGGTTTTGAGTTTGCTAGTTTGTTGAGCGGTGCGTTTATTGCCGAATATTTCTTTAATTGGCCGGGTTTGGGAAAGCTGACGTTGGAGGCGGTGAACAATCAAGATTTGTATTTAGTAATGGCAAGTTTGATGATGGGCGCTACCATGTTGATTGTTGGGAATTTGTTGGCGGATTTGCTGCTGAAAGCTGTCGATCCTCGGATTAAGCTGGAAGATTTGAAATAGAAGACTTAATTCAGTAATAGAAGGTACGCAAGGGCGATTGGTAATAGTCAACAGTCAATAGTATTCCCATTACCCATGTCGGAGCGTTTTATGTCTGAACACAAACCAAACGAGTCTATGATTTTTACCCGCTTTGCCGACTGGTACAGGCATATTGACAGCCTTTCAGAAGACGCAAAGTGCACAGTTAAGATGTTGTTGAGAAAGGCTGGCACTGATGACGCACAAGAAGCGGAGCAGATACTTTCAAGCATGACAGAACTGGATCTCTCTCGCCATGGAAAGTATGACTATAAAATTACTGATATCAGCCCGTTGCGCGAGCTAGCCAATCTGACAAACCTGGAGATCGGCTACCATCAAATTACCGATATCAGCGCGTTACGCGAGCTAGCCAATCTGACAACCCTGGAGTTGACCTACAATCAAATTACCGATATCAGTGCGTTGCGCGAGCTAGCCAATCTGACAACCCTGAAGCTCGGCCGCAATCAAATTACCGATATCAGCGCGTTGCGCGAGCTCACCAATCTGACAACCCTGAAGCTCGGCTCCAATCAAATTACCGATATCAGCGCGTTGCGCGAGCTCACCAATCTGACCACACTGGATCTCGGCTCCAATCAAATTACCGATATCAGCGCGTTGCGCGAGTTCACCAATCTGACCACACTGGATCTCGGCTCCAATCAAATTACCGATATCAGCGCGTTGCGCGAGCTCACCAATCTGACCACACTGAATCTCAACTACAATCAAATTACCGACATCAGCGCGTTGCGCGAGCTCACCAATCTGACCACACTGAATCTCGACTTCTCTAAAATTGTCCCTATGTGCGTGTTAGGCGAACTCGCACAGAAACGTCTTACTCTCTCGACTAGACCAATTGATGGTCAAAAAGCCACAGAAGCCATCAAAGTTGCCTATGCCGCTATTGGTCTAGAAGAACCAGACGTTATTATTTGCAGCAGTCCCCGCGACGCTTATCTCCAAATCTTCAACTTGTTCAAACGCGACGATTCACAAAACTGCTCTGACGAATACAGCAATAGATGGGGGAAAAATATAGACCGAAAATGGATGTCCCCTATGGGAGAATTTGCAAGTCCGGCGGTGTGGAAGTATGAGCTCTATAGCATGACTATCGAGTCCGAAGCATACAGCACACTGAGTTCGCTAATGTACGAATGGGCTGAAAGCTATGTGCGATCGGAACAATGGAAGGGGAATGTTTTTCCCGATTATTTGGAGGGCCTGGAATACCCTGAAACTCCCACGACTTTGTTTAAGGAAATCTATTTGACTGAATGGTATATCTCTTCATTAGGCGTCAATATTTCGGAAAAGGCACAAGAAATACATCGCTGCCAAAAGCTGCTTTTCGAGGACTGCGGTTGGATATTTCCCTTTGAAAAGTTTTGCGCGGTGTGCGATCGCCCCCGGCACCTGCGCTTTGACAGTCAAAACCGCTTGCACGCGGAAGCAGAACCTGCGATCGAGTTTGCGGATGGATGGAATTTTTACTATTATCACGGTGTCAAATTGCCTGAAGAATACGGCAAAGTTCACCCAAATCAATGGCAATCCCAATGGCTTTTAGCAGAAGATAATGCCGAAGTTCGGCGAGTGTTAATTGAAGCAATTGGTTACGAGCGCATTTGTCAAGAGTTGCAAGCAAGACAAATAGATATTTGGCAGGAATATGCGCTATTACAAATAGATAATGCCGATGTCGAGCCGATTTGTTTGTTAAAAATGATTTGTCCGAGTACGGGATTCATTCACGCTTTGAGAGTGCCGCCTAACCTGACATCAGCTAGGGAGGCAATTCGGTGGGTAAATTGGGATATCGATCCAGAGGAATTTTCCGTGCAGACTTGATATAGCAGAAGGAAGAAGGAACAAGGAAGAAGGAACAAGGAAAGGAAGAGGGAAGAGGGAAGAAGGAAGAGTTAATATTAGCAAGGATTTCAACGATCGATAATGTCTTTGTGTTAATTTCAGAAACGAGATGACAATTCAGGGAAGAACGGGCTAGGCTAGCTGTAGACATCTATTTCGATCGGGATTTACACACGGGTGGCCAGAAACCGGGTTTTTTGTGAGAAGAAGCGTTATAGCCCGTAAAAACGACATAAAACCCGGTTTCTTTGGTTTTGATGCGTCTAGGACTGTTCGGGGCAGGAATGCACCGATAAAACTTCATTCACCCTCCAAACATGGCAAAACAACTAGCAATAGAAACTCGCGGGCTCACGAAACAATTCGATCGCCATATAGCAGTCAATGACATAGATTTGCAAGTAGCAGCAGGCGAAGTATGCGGACTGATCGGCCCCAACGGTGCCGGCAAAACTACTTTGCTGCGAATGCTGGCGGCCGCTGAGGAACCGACTATAGGGGAAATTTACATCAACGGCGATAGGTTATTGCGCGATCGATCGCACCCAATTCTCAAACAGCGCATTGGCTTTCTTCCCGACGACTTTCCCCTCTACGACGACTTGACTGTTTGGGATTATTTAGACTATTTTGCGCGACTCTACAACCTCCAGCAACCGCGCCGCCGAGAGCGAATCAACTCCGTGTTAGAACTCGTGCAACTAACCAACAAGCGCAACAGCTTAATTTCCACCCTGTCGCGGGGGATGAAACAGCGCCTGAGTTTGGGGAGAACTATTATCCACGAACCGCTGTTGCTGTTGTTAGACGAACCCGTTTCTGGCTTAGATCCGATCGCCCGAATGCAGTTCCGCGAAATTATCAAAGTTTTGCAAGAAGCCGGCATGACCGTAGTCATATCATCTCACGTCCTCAGCGATTTAGCCGAACTTTGTACCTGGGTGGGTATCATGGAACTCGGATATCTGGTCGAAAGCGCACCTTTACAAGAACTTTACAAACGCCTCAGCCGCCAGCAAATTTTCATGTCGGTTTTAGGAAATAAATTAGAAGCGCTAACATCCGCATTAAAAAACTTTCCTTGGGTGGAAAATTGGGCAATAATCCCGGAAACTCAACAGGTGTGCGTTGATTTTTCAGGAAGCCCGGAAGATGCGGCAAATTTATTACGCGAACTCGTAGCCGCCAACATTCCCCTAACCGAATTCCACTGCACTCAAGAAGACTTAGAAACCATCTTCCTCAAAATGGGACACAAGCAAGCATCCTAATTTGCTTTTTCCCTCGTTACCAAGATGAACCGTGAGTTATAACTAACTCATCACCCATTCCCAATCACGAATAACTAATGACACTCAACTTATTAGATAAAATCGGCAACTGGAATCCCCAGTTATTTCGAGAAATTAAAGGCCGCTTGAAAATGGGCAATATCGCGATCGCCTCTGCCCTTTCCCTAAGCGGTCAACTGCTGCTGTTCATGTATTTCAGAGCCCAGATACCCGTTCCCCCTGCTAATGGGGAATACACTAATCCCATCTATCACAGATTTTGCACTTTAGATGAGGCCGCCAATTCCTATGAAAAAATCTGCGTCAGAGATGCCTTCAGCAACTTTGTCATTAACTGGCGGGAGTGGTGGCTAGAGATATTCGTTTGGCTGAGCATATTTAGCGTCTTAGCTTTATTAGTAGCAGGGACTTATCTACTTGTCAGTGACTTAGACAAGGAGGAACGCCGTGACACGCTCAACTTTATTCGCCTCAGTCCCCAGTCTGCCAAAACAATTTTTCTAGGCAAAATTCTTGGCGTACCAATTTTACTTTATTTAGCAACAATTCTGGCCATACCCCTGCACCTGTACGCTGGATTAGCTGCTCAAATACCCCTGAATGAAATTTTATGTTTCTACATAGCGGTTGTAGCTAGCTGTGCTTTGTTTTACAGCAGTGCGATGCTATTTGGATTGACAACCAGTTGGTTGGGAGGATTTCAACCTTGGTTGGGTAGCGCTACGGTTTTTGTTGTGTTTGGGATGTCTGTGATCCAGTTAACGCGAACTGCTTGGGATTTGCTAACATTTTTGTCTCCCATTCCTATCCTGAGATATCTGCTTTTTGGAGTTGGTGTTAATAACAATCATGCTTTCAAGTGGTTAGTTGCAAATTTAGACAAGTTGCAATGGTTTTACTCGCCAGTGGGTACAAATATTGCGAGTGTTCTTGCTTTGTCTCTATTGGTTTGTGGTACAGGAACCTATTGGATGTGGCAGGGATGGCAGCGCCGCTTTCCAAATCCCACTGCTACAGTTTTGAGCAAGCGACAAAGTTATTTGGTAGTTATCTGCTGTCAGCTAATAATTTTAGGGTTTGGACTCCAATCAAGTCTCGCATCCTACGGTAATAGCAGCGGTTTACTTGTCGTGAATTTGCTGATGTTCTTAACTTTAATTGCAGCTTTAACATCTGACAGACAATCTTTGTACGATTGGGCAAGGTATAGGCAACAAATCGTTCCCAGCAGTCAGAAGTTGTGGCGACGCTACCCGCTACTCGATTTAATTTGGAGCGAAAAAAGTCCGGCTGGAGTGGCGATCGCGATTAATCTCCTCAGCTCAGTGATAATTTTAACACCTTTGACGCTGTTTCAAAAAATTGAGACACAAGAATTTGGGGGCGTAATTTGCTGCCTTAATCTAATCCTAATTTACGCAGCCATCACCCAACTATTCCTATTTACCAAAACCCGAAATCAGGAAATTTGGGCCGCCGGCACTGTCGGTAGCGCTATCTTGTTGCCACCTTTGATTTTATCTATGCTGTTGCTAACCCCAGAAAAAGCTCCTATTTTCTGGTTGTCTTCAACATTTGCTAGCTTTTGGTCTTCGTCGTCTCTCGTAGCGTCAGGAAATACCATTTTGTTCTCCATACTCAGTCAGTGGACTGTCTTGGTGTTGTTGAATCTCAAATTGCGATCGCAACTGAGACTCGCAGGGCAATCAGCTTCTAAAGCACTGCTGAAAGCTTGAAAAAGCTGGGGAAGGGATTAAACGTGAAACTCCGATTCAGGCAGGGATTTAAACCCCTGCCTGAAAGCTTAAGTCGTCTGAGAACGACTGTTTAACTAACTTATTATGCCAATTCCGCATTTATAATCCACTTTATATTGAGCGATGGTGGTCGCCACCACACACACAAAGCCCCCCTTCGCAGGCTTTAAGATTAAAGTTGAAAAATAATTTCTGACTGGACAGATCCAAAATTATAGAGTCAGCGTATATTACTAATGAAAGCAGTACAAAATTTCACAGGTTCGCACCGCTAAAAATTTCAGCTTGCCTGTTTGCAGTTGAGCTGCGATCGCCCTTGGCTACACACCCAACTATAAAATACGGCTAAGTGATCGGTATTTAGGAGTGAGTTTATTTGAATCCGGGGGCGGGTTTATATATCATTTTAGCTGCGTGTAATACTTTTATGGCAACCCACCCCTACAGCAGAAAATAAGAAAAACTATCCTCAAAGTGCGAATTTGTGATATTTTGACTGAGAATACCGCCACCGTTAGGCAACAGAAGTATCAAATTTAGAGGGTGATTAGAGCATGGCAGAAATTAGAGGCACCGCCCAAGCAGACTTGCTTGCAGGAACTCCAGAAAATGACCTAATTTTTGGTTTGATGGGCAATGACACCATTACCGCCAACTCTGGTAATGACAGTATTTATGGAGGAAAACAAAGCGATTTAATTGAGGGCAATTTAGGTCAGGATTCGCTATTTGGAGATTTAGAGAACGACACTATTAACGGTGGAGACGGTAACGATTTTTTAGTGGGCGGAAAAGGCAGCGATTCCATATCGGGAAACTCCGGCAATGATGTTTTGTCGGGCGATCGAGATACTGATATCCTGATAGGCGGAGACGGGGCAGACTTATTTGTTTTGAGGCGCTACGCTGAGGCAGATCCTGGTCGTACCAGCGGCGGTGTTAGTCTGGCAAATGCAGACGCGATCGCCGATTTTGTACCAGGTACAGATTTAATCGGTTTGGGGGAAGGTCTCAGTTTTAGCGACTTAAATATTCTCGAAGCTGGAAACAATACTGTTATCCAAGACCGCGTAACAGGAGAATTTCTCGCTACCCTCCAAGGGGTGAGACAAAGTGCGATTAACCAGGCAAGTTTCACTAATAATATTAGCAGCGTTGTTCCCAATCCCCCGCCTCCAGCGCGGACAACGGCTTATGCTTTAACTCCTGCTAATCGGATTGTTGGTTTTAGCCTTTCCAATCCGGGAAGTGTGATCTCAGATTTGCCCGTGACTGGATTGCAAGCGGGAGAAAGTTTGCTGGGAATTGATTATCGGCCGGCTAACGGTTTGCTTTACGGTGTGGGTTCTAGCAATCGCTTGTATACTGTCAATCCGATGACTGGGGAAGCAAGTCCAGTCGGTAACGGGGAGTTTGCTGTTCCCCTAACTCCGGGGGCTGCGGGTTTTGATTTCAATCCGACAGTCGATCGAATTCGGTTTGTCAATCAAGCCGATCAAAACGCCCGCCTCAACCCGGATACCGGGGCACTTGTGGATTTTGACACGCTGGCGGGGGGAATTCAACTCGACGGGAATTTGGCTTATGCTGCGGGCGATCGCAATTTTGGAAGTTCTCCGGCTGCTGCTGGGGCTGCGTATGTGAATAACTTTGCCGGCGCAACTTCGACGACGCTGTTTGCAATTGACAGCGATTTGGATGTTTTGGTGCGCCAAGATCCTCCGAATAATGGAGTTTTGAATACGATCGGATCTTTGGGAGTTGATGCTACTAGCGTTCTCGGCTTTGATGTCAGGAGTATTGGCGGCCGCGAGGTGGCAGTGGCGGCGCTCGAAGTTGGGGGCGTTTCGGGCTTGTACAATATCAATTTAAGTAGCGGTCAAGCTTCCTTTGTCGGTCAAATTGCCGACGGGAGACAGATTAACGGTTTGGCTTTGCCTTTGCCTACAGCTTACGCTTTAACTGTCAGAAATGGCGCTGAAACAATTGTCGGTTTTAACGAGGCGGGACCGCGGGCGATTCTCAGTGACGCAGCAGTTACGGGGTTGCAGCCGGGAGAAAGTTTGCTGGGAATAGATTTTCGCCCCGCTAACGGTTTGCTTTACGGTGTCGGTTCTAGCAATCGCTTGTACGCGATTAATCCGGTTACTGGGGCTGCAAGTCAAGTCGGTAGC
This sequence comes from Microcoleus harperi Pol14_C6, assembly GCF_036701295.1. Taxonomy (NCBI): domain Bacteria; kingdom Bacillati; phylum Cyanobacteriota; class Cyanophyceae; order Oscillatoriales; family Microcoleaceae; genus Microcoleus; species Microcoleus harperi. The sequence continues at coordinate 15,263 of NZ_JAUBQN010000025.1, forward strand.
GGGCAGTTTGCTGTTCCCCTAACTCCGGGGGCTGCGGGTTTTGATTTCAATCCGACAGTCGATCGAATTCGGTTTGTCAATCAAGCCGGTCAAAACGCCCGCCTCAACCCGGATACTGGGGCACTTGTAGATTTTGACACGCTGACGGGGGGAATTCAACTTGACGGGAATTTGGCTTACCGGACTGGCGATCGCAATTTTGGCAATCCCGGCGCTGCTGCTGGGGCTGCGTATGTGAATAACTTTGCAGGGGCAACTTCGACGACACTATTTGCAATTGACACCAATTTAGATATTTTGGTGCGTCAAGATCCGCCGAATAATGGAGTGTTGAATACGATCGGATCTTTGGGAATTGATGCTGGTACTGTTCTCGGCTTTGATATCAGGAGTGTTAACGGTAACGAGACGGCTTTGGCTGCGATCGAGGTTGGCGGAGTTTCCAGCCTATACAATATCAATTTGACGACTGGTCAAGCTTCAATTGTCGGTCAAATTGGTGACGGGCGAGGGATTAAAGGTTTAGCACTGACTTTGATTTAACTGCTAGATTTCCAGCGATTTTAGGCATCAATTATCTAGTTTTTAGGTAGAAAATTGAAAACAACTCAACTTTTCTACAATCTGAAATTGTCAGTCTAAAATCGTTTGGGCAATTCCCAATTCCCAATTTGAGGTAACATATTATTTTGACAACCAAGATAAGATGTTATCTCAAGTTTTTTACTTGCTACGTTCCCGCAGTGATGGCAAATATCTCTGTGCCAATCCGAATCCCGATGCGGCAGTGAGTTACCTGCTCATGTTTCGCGAAGACTATGACGCTTTGAGCTATCTCAACGCCCACGCTGCTGATGTTGCCGATCGATTCGGAGTAGAATCGATTTCCGGTTCTCAGGTAAAAAAGCTACTTGAACGTTGGGGATTTAACGGTGTGGGGGTTGTTCAAGACCCGCTGTTACCCAATATTGAGTTTTTATTGACAAAGGATTGACAATTGACAAGATTTGCTATACACCCGGTTTCAGGAAGAAATCGGGTTTTTTCGTGATGTTTTTAGGCGATCGCTCGATCGAGCTTGTACACTTCTATGCCCCATATTTAGTGGAAATTGTGAAATTTGTCAAGCTTTTACCCTAAATCTGAATCCTGTTGTATATTCGTAGTCTGTTGATTTATTCCGACACGTCAGTACACAACCTATGGTTCGAGAATTAGAGCGATCGAGTGCCAGCGAGAAACGCAACCCGTCCGATTTCCCCGAAACAGCACCCGCAGCCAATCCAGTATTTTTTAGGACTTACAGTCGCCGTACCGAGACGGGAAGGGAGACTTGGGCCCAAGTGTGCGATCGAACTGTCAAGGGGTTGCAAAAGCTGGGAAACCTCACCCCCGAAGAAACACAACTGCTGCACCGGATGCAAAACCAGCTCAAAACCCTCGCTTCAGGCCGCTGGCTGTGGGTAGGTGGCAGCAAATGGATCGAGCAACCAGAGAATTTTTCCGGCGCATATAATTGCTCCTCAACAAATATTCTCGACTGGCGTTCCTTTGGTTTGTTGATGGATTTGGCAATGATGGGCTGCGGCACTGGGGCAGTATTGGAACCACAATATATCAACCAACTGCCGCCGATTCGCAACCGTTTAACTCTAACCATGCAAGGCGCAATCGGCTCTACACCCGCGCAGTCGCGCCGTGAAGAAACAGAAGTAAAAATAGCAGAAAAAACCGCAACTATTTATGTCGGAGATTCTCGCCAAGGTTGGGTAAACTCCTATCAAACTTTGCTGGAATTATCCACAGATGAAAGATTTGCAGGAGAAGTTCAAGTATTTATCGATTTGAGCGACGTTCGCCCCGTGGGAGAACCTTTAAAAGGTTTTGGCGGAGTAGCAAATCCGGTGAAATTGCCCGACCTTTATCAGCGCTGCGCCGCTATTTTGAATAAAGCTTTAGGGCGGCAGTTAAATTCTGTTGAATGCTGCGTGTTGATTGACGAAGCTGCGGTCACGATCGTCGCAGGAAATATTCGCCGCTGTTTGCCCGAAGATGCCCTAGTTCATACTTCTAAAGGACTCGTTCCCATTTGCGACGTGCAAGTGGGTGACTTAGTGCAGACTCCTCTAGGATTCAGGCGAGTGGTTGATAAATTCGACCAAGGATTTCAAGATGTCTACGAAATAGAAACTAATGGCACTTATCCTAGAGCAACTTTAAACCACTCTCAAGCAGTGCTGGCAGATGCTAGAGGCACAATTGTGTGGAAATCAGTGGCTAATTTAGCTGAGGGCGATCGCCTCCTGCACAACACACAAGTTTTACCTGGGACAATTACCTATTTGCCTGCTGACTTTACAATGTCTCGGCCCTCAAAAAGCCGAACAGCTAAGTCGTTTGTAATTCCTGAACTGACAAGTGAAGTTGCTTGGCTGATTGGGTTTACTCACGGTGATGGCTATGTAGCTATTGGTCGCAATAAATACGGTAAACCCTACGGCCGTGTTGAATGGGCAATGAACGCGTTAGATACAGAACTGACACCGAAAATTCAAGCTAAAATCAATGCTGGTTTAGCTTGGTTTGGCTTGACTGCTATTCATGGCAACATCAAGGGTGAAAATACCGCTAAATCTATCTGTTCATCTATACGATTAGCTGAATACTTCCATCGCTACATCAAGCAGCCAAATCTTCCCTTAGCAATTCCTAGTTTTATTTTGCAGGGTTCAGTAGATATCCGAGCAGCTTATCTAGCGGGATTAATGGACAGTGACGGCTCTATTAATAGCCGGCCCCCTCATCTAGTGACCTCAGTATATCGGTCATTTGTGAGACAAATAAGCGCAGTTTTATCCAGCTTGGGTATTGCTGGCAGAATTATCACCAATTATCCCCAGCAACAAGGATGGCAAATTAAGTACAGCATCACGATTCCAGCATTTAAACAGCGTTATAACGCTTTGATTTCACCTCACTCTCTTAAGGGAGAACTGCGTCAAGGGCTGAAAATGTATGGTTTTACCGTTCCCGGTGTGATAATGCGGGAAGCTTACACATACAGCGAGATGCGAGAAATGGGGTTCCAAGGTTCCCGCACCGTTGATGCTAATTACGAACGCTATATCGTTGAGACTGATATCTCATTAGATATTCCAGTCACAGTCAAAGGAATAGGCAGTTACGATCATGTCAAAACCTACGATATTGAAGTTGAAGAAGCTCATTGTTTCTACTGCGATGGTTATCTGACGCATAACAGTGCCGGAATGAGACAATTCTTTGCCGATGACGAACTGGGCGCAAATGCTAAAAACAATCTGTGGCAGCAAGATGAAAATGGCAACTGGAGAATAGATCCAGAACGCGATGCCCTTCGGATGGCCAACCATACGCGAGTTTTCCATACCAAACCTACACTAGAAGAATGTATTGATGCTGTCCGCAAACAGTATTACAGCGGCGAAGGTGCGATTCAATGGGCCGGCGAAGCTGTAGCTCGATCTAACGTTGATTTACTTTCAACACCAAGTCTTAAACTTGAATTTTTGAAAGCTTACGACGAAGGAAAAGCTAAAGAGTGGTTGCAGGAACGCCATCCTAATATGACCGCTAGCGAGTTAGAGCATCGGTTAGTCCGTGTGGGCTTAAACCCGTGTGGTAAGTAATTTTGCCTCACGTAAAAAACCTCGCAAAATCGGAGAAGACTGAGATGTTAACTCCGAGGTAAGTAAGGGAATTAAAAATCCTTTACCACCGTAGAGCGTACCGGGTGAACCTTCTTTTTTGAAGAATATAATCCTGGCAAGAGTGCGGGGCATTTACAACTAAAGTAAATGAAAAAGTACGCCGAGCTACAGGGAAAGTTGAATCTGTAGAACTAAAGGATAAAAAGCCTTTAGGGTAACAAAAATGGAAATCATCGGCTCTAATTTTCACTGTAATTTGGCGGAGGTTCACCTCAATCAAATTGATCCTTACAACTTCAAAGAACAGGAGGAAGCTTTCAGGGCTGCGGCTCTATCTGTCGCGGTACTTCTCAATCACAAATTTCTTGAACCCCGCTATCAATACAGCCGCGAACTAGACCCGATTGTCGGCGTATCTTTCACGGGATTATTCGATTTCTTCGTTCATGCTTTTGGCGTTGAGTGGCTGCGCTGGTGGGTGGAAGGCCGGCCGCAAACTGCCCAGGGAATCGCTTTTAAACAGCGGGAAGAAGAGTATTTGAGTGGTTGGCGGGAGATTGTGAATCGGGTAGTATGGGATTATTGCGATCGCCATTCCTTAAAACGCCCAAATCGCTGCACAACGGTTCAACCATCGGGTACTAAATCTCTGCTGACAGGTGCTTCGCCGGGGTGGCATCCGCCGAAAGCCCAGCGTTTCATTCGCCGAATCACTTTCGGCAAAAACGACCCCGTAGCCCTCGCCTGCATCGACTACGGATACAATGTGATTCCGTCTCAATCTGACAAGGATGAAAACGGCAATTTGCTGAACAATCCCTTCGATGAACGCTGCACGGAATGGCTGGTAGAAATACCTGTTGCAGTAAGTTGGGCTGATTTACCCGGTGCTGATGAAATTGACATTAACAAGTTCTCAGCGGCGGCACAAATGGACTTTTATATGCAGGTGCAAAAGTTCTATGTGCGACATAACACTTCAGCCACGATTGAACTGCGCGAAAATGAAGTAGAAAGTTTGGGTACTCGGATTTACGAAGCGATTCGCGATGATGAAGGCTACATTTCCGCAGCGCTTTTAGCTCGGTTTGATGCTCTTGAAACTTTCCCGCGTCTGCCCTTTGAACCGATAAACAAAGAAACTTACACCAAGATGGTGGAAGAGACTTTAGCGCGCCGCGAAATTGATGTTTTTCACGCGGCTTTGAGTCGCTATGACTTAGGTGAAATGATGGATTCGGGGCCGGCGGGTTGCGATTCTGATAAGTGTCTGATGCCGGAGACTAAGGCTATGTAATAGCCTTGAAGGAAATCCCCCAAATGGGGGATTTTTTTTAGGTTTAATTGCAGATAAACATAAAATCGTAGATACTGTCTTGGTCGGTCAAGGGGTAGCGTTCAAATAATTGGGGTCGAAAGGCTTTTGGGATTTTAAAATCCCAAAAGCCAAATGCACTAACTTCCGATATCAGGGAAAAAACGTACATTGAGTGGGGGCGGGTTGCTCAGATTAGTAATTTTTGGCGATTATGGTTGGTAAAAGTCTGCCCTACAGGAATTGGGGTTTAATGTTCCGCTTTCAAAAGATTGAATTGCTCGGTATCAATGCGATTTGCTCGATACAAAACTTCAGCTATTTCCGAAAGCGCTAACACTGAATGTGCGCGATAACCGTTGGCCTGCATCTTATCTTTGACTCCCTGTTCGTGGTCGATTAATACCACAATATCTTCCACATTCAAGCCAGCCGATTTTAACTTAGCCGCGCCTTCCATCACGCTTTTGCCGCTAATCAAAATGTCATCGACTACGACAATCGTTTCTCCTGCCTGAAAATGCCCCTCAATCAATTTGCCGGCACCGTAAGTTTTTACCTCCTTGCGCGGGAAAATCATCGGGCGTTCCATCCGCAAGGCTAAACCGGTTGCTGTGGGTAAAGAACCGTAGGGAATTCCGGCAATGCGATCGAATTTTAAGTTTTTAAGAATGTCTGCATAAGCGCTGACAATTTGGTGGAAAATCTGGGGAATGGAGATAATTTTCCGCAAGTCGATATAATATGGAAATACGGCGCCCGATGCTTGTACGTGGTCGCCAAAAACTACGCAGCCGATGTCATAAAGTTGCAAGATTAAATCGCGGTGAGGTTCCGGTTGCAAAAAGCAAACATCGGGCAGCCACAATTCGCAAGTGGGACTACCTTCGATCGCCCGCAGCCTCTGTTGATTAATATTATCCCGCAATTTCTCAATTTCTTGGCGCGGCTCTTTCCCCGCTAATAAAATCGGGGGGACTGGCAGCAATAAACCTTCACCATTCTTGCTTAAACCGGCCGCCAGCAGTTGTGCCAGGTCGTTTTCTTCTGTCAGGTCATTTTCTTCGGCGATGTCTCCTTCAACTAAAATTAGGCGTTCAGGAGCAGCTTGGCGGATGCGCGCCAACATATCCGGCATTACTCCTACTTCTAAACCGACTTTTTCGGGAGTTCCCCAAGTTTGAGAGAGTCGGACTAAGTGCAAGTAAAAAGGGTTTTTTGGCGTGGGGTATTCTTGCACAGCCTCGGCGGAGGAGTTGGCGGTGGCACAGAGTACAAAAACAGTTTTTCCCGCGTATAACAAAAAAGGCGCTACTTGGTCGAATCCGGCATAGGGACTTAAGGTAATCGCGTCAACTCGCCAGTCTTGAAATACAATTTTGGCAAACACTGTGCTGGTGTTTAAATCGCAGTGTTTGGCATCTAAAATTACTGGCAGGTGAGGGGGAATAATTGTTAAAATTTGTTCCAGCAATGCCCAACCGGGAATACCGAGAGATTGGTAAAAACCGAGGGTGATTTTGCAGGCACAAATTAAATCGGCTGTTTCGTCGATCGCACTTTTTAGCTTTGACAACAAATCAGTTACAAAACTTTGAGTTTCCTCCCCAGTCATGGAAACCAGCGGGGGCAAGGTTTCTGGGTCTGGATCGAGGGCTAAATACAGCAAACTTTGATTGGTTTCAACAGCCGCTAACAGTTTATCGAAAAAGTCGGTTCGTTCCGTCATAATTTGTTAGGAAGGTAAGGGGAATTAAAAAAATTGCAGATCAAAGTGAAAGGGGTGTTGTGCCGGAAGAAACCGATCCCCGTTGAAATTGAAATTAAGAATCTTTTAAGATTGTAGAATGTAAAGAGCAGGAAATCTGTAACTTTGGGAGCAGTTTCATGGGGAATGATTTTCGGGTTGGCTACACCGGTAATTGCACCTAAGCCACAGCAAGTCAATTAGTTGTGGTAAACTAACCAGTGTCCGGGCGGGGATTTGATCGGGATTCCCTGGGGCAGGCGAGTTTAGCAAATGCGGATTGGCCAGGAACAGATTTGAGAAAAGCAAATTTTAGGGAAGCTAATTTATCGGGGGCAAATTTGAGCGGGGCTTGTTTGTGGCAAGCTAATTTACAAGGCGCTAATTTGACTCAAGTTAATTTGATCCAGAGCTCGTTTGACGGGGTTAATTGAAAAAATATTACCTTTGTAGGTGTTATTTCGGTTGACGGTAGTATTAAATAGAAGCAGAAGCTACAGCAATGCCCGCCTTATATTATGGATAGTAATAAATGATCGGTACGATCGACTTTACGATTTGGGACGAGTTGCTGCAACGCTACGTTGACGATTTCGGCCGCGTCAATTATCGGCGTTGGAAAGCTGAGGGGGCGGATGTTTTGAGGGGGTGGCTGGGAAGTTTGGCGGATGTGGATTTGGCGGAATGTACTGATGCGGATGCGCGGCTGGCGTTGTGGCTGAATGCGTACAATGCGATCGCAATTTCTCAAGTTCTGGAAGTATATCCGATCGCGTCCATCCGTCCCAAAGTTTTGGGAATTCCCAACTGGCTGAGTTTTTTGGATTTTTTCACTCGTTCAAATTCGATTATTGGCGGCAAAAAGTACAGTCTCAATCAAATCGAACACGCAATTTTGCGGCCGGAATTTGCCGAACCGCGCATCCATTTTGCATTAGTTTGCGCTTCTGTCGGGTGCCCGCTGCTGCGCCGGGGGGCTTATTTCCCAGAGTCGGTACGGACTCAACTAGAAGCGGATGCCAGCCGTTTTATTCACAATCCTGATAAGGTGCGATATGATGCCGAGAAAAAGACGCTTTATTTGAGCAAGATTTTTAAGTGGTACGGGGAGGATTTTGTAAAGGCGGCGGGTTCGGTGGCTGAGTATGTGGCCGGTTATTTGGGGCCGGAGGCGGCTGTGGGCGATGGATGGGCGATCGTTTTTTTGCCTTACGACTGGAATTTAAATCGGGTTGATGGATAAAATTTGCGCCTAGGGGTAGGTGTTTTTTTGAGGGAGTAATTTTTTTCGGCTGTCGTTACCCCTTCAAATTGCCAGATTCAACAGGGCGATCGGATGACTCTGAGGCGATCAACTGTGACCAGGTGAGAGGCGATCGGACTGCTGGCACTGGCAAGGGTTGGAAATGCACCATCTGGCGGGGTCTAGAGGGTTTTGGGGTGATTGGATAGGTGGCACGGTTGAAGGGGTTTAAATCGCATCACAGGCACGGCTCGCACGGTTGCAACGGCTGGCACGGCTGGCAAGGTCTAGCGGCAAGGTCTAGCGGTTGGAGCGCTGGCAAGGTCTAGCGCGGTCGGAGTGGTGGTGGTCTAACTTTTTTGCTTCAGACTTGCACGTTAAAACAGCATACTTTTTTAAAAACCTAAAACGACAGAAAACCCGCCAGAGTTGGAGTCTAGCTGGTTCTGTTTTGTATCTAATTCATTCTGGGGTATCTTTTGTGTAACTCTGCCAAGGCTTCCTCATAATCCTCTACAGAAATATCCCACTTTGCTCTATCCGGCTCAATCCGCTCGGCATGGTAGATAATGTCTCTCTCCATATCTATTGAGCCTCTATCCTCTGTGTCACGCGCCTCATACAGGATTTTTGTTGCCCAGAGAGGGTCTGTCCTATGAGGATCGTTTTCGTGAATTTGCTTCATGCGCTTCAAGTAAGCATCGATAATTTTGCTCATTATGGTTATGCAGGGAAAGTCAACTATCTTGACCTAGTGACACTGTTTAGAGTCATAGGCAGGAAAATTATAGTTTCCCCGCCTAGATTTATTTAGCAAAGTAAGGTTGATGATATTCTCACGTCACTATCTAAAAATGGTGTGACTGTTAGCGAAACTTACAAGTTGCAATCAACCTAAATCCCTATCAGGGATTGAAACATGGCCTCAATCAGGTTGAGGGTGGAGATTTTCACTAATCGGTAGGTGGTTAGATGAATGCTAACCAATTAGCTATTGATCCGCCATTAAACCTCTCCACTCAAAATCTGTTGAACCGTCAAACTTAGCTGTGGAAACATCGGAGATACGATCGCCTCTCCATCCCGAAATACCCCAACCTCAACATATTGCCCATCCTGAAGCCGCAAAACCGTCACGACTTGTTCAATTGGATCGATAACCCAATACTCTGCAATGCCCCGCGCTGCGTACTGAGCTCGTTTGCGAGCGTAATCCCGATCGCTGCCCAGTCTACCCGGACTGACTACCTCCACAACAAACCGAGGAGGCAACATATCGAAAGTGATAGTTAGCCTGGTTGCTGTCAGCGGAATGTGTTCAGGTTCCAGAATTATCAAATCGGGGTAGCGGTTGGCTGCATCTCCCGATCCTCTTCGAGGGCTTCGCCAACGCAAAACGGCAACTTGAACCTCGCAATTATGCGTTTTAATCAGTCTAAGTGGCACTAGCCCGCTGCTAGCCAGATAGAAAAATAGATAGTTAGCAATGAAATTATTAGGTTCAGATTCTGGCGGCAAAGCGATTAACTCGCCATCAATTAACTCATAGCGTTGATCCGTCTCATTTGAGTAATTAAGGTACTCATCAAAAGTTAATTTTTTAGATTGAGCTTGTACCATAAAGTTACATTCCTTAATTTATTCGTCCCTTGCTGCTGAGAGTTTGTTTGTATAGAAACGGTTTCAACCGCCGAAGGATCTCAATCAAATCTGCTGTGCAAGTTCAGCAGGTGTCCCAGCCTCCATCGACAATCAACCCACAAGTGACATATTAAAAACTATCACAGTTCAAATCCTCTGGAATATAAACAATGATTTCAGATAAATTTCGACGCGAGTTGCGAGAACAAGCCAAACTCTGGCAAGCAGAAGGACTCATCGACACTTCATTCTACCAACAACTTTCGGAACGCTACCAATTCAACACACTCGAAACCGCCTCCCGCAACCGTTTCCTCAGCATTCTGATGAGTCTCGGCGGCATTCTCCTCGGTATAGGAGTCATCACCTTTGTAGCCGCAAACTGGCAAGTTTGGTCGCGAGAAGTGAGAGTTGCGCTACTGCTAAGTCTTTTCGTAGCAGTCAATGCAGCGGGTTTCTATCTGTGGCGACTTCCCCCATCCCGAAGCCAAAACTCCAATCTCAATTTGCCCCTAACAATAGGGCGAAACAAACTCCTAGGTGAAGGATTGTTGCTGTTAGGAGCTCTGATTTTAGGAGCAAATATGGCTTTGATGGCGCAAATGTTTCACATTGGCGGTTCTTCCTACGGACTTTACCTCACTTGGGGAATCGGCGTGCTCGGAATGGCTTACAGTTTGCGGTTGACTTCCTTGGGCGTTTTGTCCGCACTTTTAGTCGGTTTAGGCTATTGGCTTGCGGTGTTAGATTGGTCTTCTAAAGTCGAGTTTTCTTGGCTGGAAGTTTTGGTGCGGCAAATGCCGATCGCAGCCAGTATAATGTTTGTGCCGCTGGCTTATTGGTGTCGATCGCGTGCTATTTTTGCCATAAGTGCGATCGCGATAATTTTTTCCCTACAAGTTTCTATCGTCCAAGGGTTAAATCCAACCTGGGGTGCAGCAATTTTTTGTGCTTTACCGCCCGCTTTGCTGTGGGGGTACGACGATGAAATCTGGCCGAAGGTACACAGGAAATTGTTTCAACCTACCGCCCGCAGTTTAGCACTGCTGTTTCTCGCCGGTGTGTTTTATATTCTTTCTTTCTACGGGTTTTGGCAAGATTCGCCGAATCCTGCGCCAACTGAACTCGATTGGATTTTGCTGGCAAATGTGGTTGTTTTGGGCGGTTTCACAGTGTTTGAGTGGCTGCGTTTGGGACGTTTGGAACTGCGGCGACCAAAACAAAAAGCAGTGGATTTGACTACAAGTGCGATCGGCATTTTCATCCTCGCCAGCGCCTTTTTACCGCTTTTTCACCTCAGTTTTACTCCCATTCCGCAATTAGCGACTTTCCTGTTTAATGTTTTATATTTTCTGCTCGCTGTCGGCTTAATTCGAGAAGGTTTAGCATTAGGAAACCGCCGGAGTTTTTGGGGAGGCATAGTATTAATCACCCTGCAAATTATCAGCCGAGTGTTTGAATATAACACAGGATTGTTGATCAAATCTTTTGTCTTTGTTTTGTGCGGGATTGGCGTAATTGCTGCGGGTTTGTGGTTCGAGCGCCACTTCGCAAAAATCCCCGATGAATAGAAATTATTCATCTCTCTCTTTTCTAACTCAGCGCCCTCTGCGTTCTCTGCGGTTTAATCATTCCGAAACAACCGTAAACAATATAGCCCATACCTAATATGAACACAAACAACATTGACTTATTAGTTGAAAATCCAGATACAACAAATGCGTTTCAGCTTCCCCCGGAAGCAAAACGCCTTCCCGCGTGGCGGCTGTGGGTTCCTTTACTCTTGCAAATCGGACTAATTGCCGCCGTACCCGCCACCGCCGTTTACACTTTTATTACTGGCAAAACAGTTGTCCTGCAAACAGCACCAGTAGACCCTTACGACTTTTTGCGCGGATATTACCAAGTTTTGAGCTATAATATCTCCGATCGCACAAATCTCCAAAAACTCCCCGGCTGGAAAGATTTACCTGCCGAAAAAACACCTTGTCCGCCCGGAGTTGCTTGTCCACAAAATACGCAAAATGTCAAGCCACAAACCAGTTTTTATGTAATATTAGAAGCGCCAAAAACTGGGACTAATCCCGGCCGGCCCCAAGCTTGGAAACCCGTCCGCGTGAGTCTAGAAAATCCCACCAATTTGCCCGCCAATCAAATCGCCATTAAGGGCAAATATAACGGTTGGCAGATGGAATACGGCTTAGAAACTTATTATATGCCAGAGGATGAAAGGGAAAAAGTCAATCAGGAGATTAGCGAAGCTCAAAGGAAGCAGCGACAATCTTTTTTGGTAGAAGTAAAGGTTGACAAAACAGGCCATGCTGTGCCTGTGAGTTTGTGGGTGCGCGATCGCAATTATCGATTTTAGCCAAAAAGGGCAAAAGGTCGATCAGTCTTTTGCCCTTGTTTTGAGTATTTTTGCTTAGACACAGGCGGAAGTTGGGCGATTTCCTACCCTTTACCAAACGCACCCGCGTTCGGGATAGCTTCGCTGGCGCAGACATTTCAATTGCCGACAACCCAAGAGAATCTATTAAGATATATAAGACTTGTGCAAATCTTGCCAATTCAAGGGCGCAAGTCATGACTCTACTGGAGCTTCTCATGTTAGCCGAGCTAATCTCAGCCAGACGAATACTCAAGACCAAACTCCTCGACTTCTTAGGACTTCCCGAAAATTGCCAAGACAAAACCGATCACCTCGTCAACCGAATTGTATCCCTGCTGGAAGCAAATCCAGCCGAACAAGAAAGATTTTGGGAGACATTCAAAAGTGAATTAGCCGTCGATCCTGCTGAATTAGAAGCAATGCTCAAGTGTTCGCCAGCAGAACGCCAGCAGTGGATTGAACAAGAGAAACTCCCTGTTCTAGAATACCGCTCTTTCCGCAAATCAGGAATCCATTTAGAATATCCCGTTCACGATAGAAGATTGATCTTAAGTCTAACGCCAACCGATATTAATAATTGGCGTCAAGAACCCAAAGGGCTGATTAAAAATAATCACCAAATACCCCCCCCAATCAATACAGAAAACCCCGCCGAAAACGAACAATCGCGAGTAGCTTTTAGTTCAGCTTGGGAAAAAATCATTGCCGACTGGAAAGAACAAGGTTCGGCGGAAATTTCAGCAACATTCCAGCTAGCTTACTGGACAGTATGGGCATCGCGCTGGGCCAAAGAAAACCAGCTCAACAGCTTTAAAGCAATTAATAAATATAAGGAAATCTACGAAACTCACCAGCAGCAATGGTACCAGCGAAAAAATCAAGCAGTCAAGTTACTGATTGAAATGCCTTACGCCATGCTTTACTTCTACCGTCCGGCGGATGCTGACAAATTATATCTCGAACTGTGCGACGACCACCAGGAAATGATGAAAGATGGCTACTATTGGGACAAGTGGGATTTTTTCTATCAGAACCGCAAACTTGTAAATAAGTGCCGCGAATGTGCGTACTCCGAAACCAAAGATTATTACTCGCTTTACTATCTGGAAATCAAGAGCGACAAGTTTCCCGATTTTAGTTTTTCTTTCCACACGCCCTACACCATCGGCAGAAAATTTTTGCCACATCCAGAAACGTTGCCTTATGTAGACCACGTAGAACAGGACGGTATTTTTCGCTTTGGCCGCCCCCTGCTGGAACAAGAGAAAGTTATTCACACCGAAAAGGATGTATTGCTCAAGTTTGAGGCTGCTTTGGCAGCAGCGAAAAAGTTTGTTTAGTTAAGAGTCATTAGTCATGAGTCATTAGTAGACTTATTGCTGATTTTTTGAGTGCTAGGGAAACCGCAGATAAACGCAGATGCTTTTCCAGAGTGTTGGCAAGAAAAGGTGATTCTGTATACTAATGACTGTTGACTAATTATATCAAATTTATTCTCTTTATCTGCGTGAATCAGCGTCAATCCATTGTTATCTGCGGTTAATACATTCTATTTTTTTAATCGCAGATGAGGGCAGATAAACACAGATTAACGCAGATAATAAATTAGATCGATTCTGGTTGCACCCTCGGTAATTTTTGACTGTTGACTGGACTTGACGCCCCACGATGCTACCGGATTTGATATGACTTTTGAACTTGGATTACTTGAATGCAGCAGCCAGCATAAATTTTGGGTTGTTGAGCTTCTTTGAAATTGTACGATCGCCATTCCACCTGTGCCAACAAACTTTCCAAGTCAGTTTCGCTCAACTTCCATGCAGTTTCAGTCTCAAACAACCACAAAAATACAGCCAACCCTGGCAAAAATACCGGATTTGTGGGTCGATGAAAATCTACCAAAATGAATAGACCACCGTACTCGATCGCGCGCTACACTTCTTAAAAGATTTGTAGCAACTGTGCCCATCGCATTTCGTGCATCGCAACGCTGCTGTCTACCAAGTCAAACTGACAGTCGGCAAAATGCCTCGACTCGGCAAAAACTTCTACATAATTGGCTGATGGCACATTTTTCCTGGCAGGTTGCAGAGAGATTGGCGCAGCGTCAACTCCTGTGACATCCTAGGAATATTGCACCAGAAATTGCTTCGTTTGATTGCTACCGCAGCAAAGGTCTAAAACTTTAGCTTCGGCGCTGACGGTCAAATTTTCTCAGGCTAGTTGACCCAAACGAGCATTGCCGCCTACGCTCACTCGCAGCCAGACGCGCGATCGCATCCTAGAGCCACTGATACCGATAACTTAAATCTCTAAAAAATGTTGCCGCAGTCAAAATTATGTATACCTTGCTATCGACTTAAGATATTATTAAGTTATATGATAAAGATAAGTAACAGAACTGAGACGATGGGAGAGCTGTAACCGCTATGGGTCGTGTGGGAGTATTGCTATTAAACTTGGGCGGGCCAGATCAAATCGAGGATGTCCGTCCTTTCCTGTTCAACTTGTTTGCTGACCCGGAAATCATTCGCATTCCGTTTCCGTGGATGCAAAAACCGCTCGCCTGGTTGATTTCGACCCTGCGCTTTCAAAAATCCCAGGAAAACTACCGCCAAATCGGGGGCGGCTCTCCTTTGCGGCGGATTACCGAGGAACAAGCGGCTTCGCTGCAAGAACTCTTGCAAGAAAAGGGACAGGATGCTCGAGTTTACGTGGGGATGCGTTACTGGCATCCTTTTACCGAAGAGGCACTCGCCAAAATTAAGCGCGATCGCATTGAACATTTGACCATTTTGCCGCTGTATCCTCAATTTTCCATCAGCACCAGCGGTTCTAGCTTCCGGCAGCTAGAAGAAATGTGGGGCAAAGATCCAGCTCTCAAGGATATCGAATATACCGCGATTCCTTCTTGGTATCAGCGGCCAGGCTACATTCAGGCAATGTCGGAATTGATTGCCCAAGAATTAGACCACAATCCTGATCCCGATCGAGTTCACATCTTTTTCAGCGCCCACGGCGTCCCCCTCAGCTACGTAGAAGAGGCTGGAGACCCCTATCAGCGCGAGATTGAAGATTGCACTCGTCTGATTATGGAACATTTGAACCGATCGAACGAACACACTCTAGCTTATCAAAGTCGGGTTGGCCCGGTGGAATGGCTCAAGCCTTATACCGAAGACGCCATAACCGAACTGGCAGAAAATGGAGTGCAAGATTTGTTGGTAGTTCCTATTAGTTTCGTTTCCGAACACATCGAGACTCTACAAGAAATTGACATGGAGTATCGGGAATTAGCAGAAGAATCGGGGATTCAGAATTTCTACCGAGTGCCAGCCCTGAATAGTCATCCGGTGTTTATTGAAGCCTTGGCTGATTTAGTCATCGAGTCGATAGAATCTCCCAGCGTTAAATTCTCGGATGTTATACGCCCTTCCAAGACAGTGAAAATGTACCCTCAAGAGCAGTGGGAGTGGGGTTTGACCACGGGGGCTGAAGTGTGGAACGGTCGTGTGGCGATGATTGGTTTTGTGGCACTATTGCTGGAGTTAATTACGGGTCAGGGCCCGCTACATTCGATCGGATTGCTTTAAATTGACAGTTGACAGTTGACAGTTGACAGTTAACTGTTGACTGTTGACTGTTGTTACAAATGACTAATGATATCAAATCCGTTGGGAGCGGAATTATTCATCTCTCTCTTCTCAAATTCAGCGCCCTCTGCGGTCTCTGCGGTTAAATCATTCCGAAACAACCGTAAACGATATGATTAATCGCCAATAACTAATCAATAATTAATCAGGATCGTGCTTGCGGCGGCGGGGATTTCCCCTATCGCCCGGGATTCCCTGACTTTTGTACCAGCGATACCACTCTTTAGAACTGCGAATTGCCAGCCACAGCAGCATCATCGCAACTAACCCTCCCTGCCGCGGGGCGTCAAAGGCAAACAAAACCAAGGAAATGCACAGAACATCTTGGAGGAAAATCACCCAAATCGGCAAACCCCGCAGCCGATAAAACCATCCTGCTTGTACCAGTTGCAGCACTAAAGCCAACAAACCTCCGACAATACCAATTATCCACAGCATCCAAGGGTGAGCAATAATTTCCTCGATCGAACTTACTTGAGCGATCGTAATTCCCATAATTGCTCCTACAAGGGGGCTGAAAATAATTTGCACAATTTGTAGCACCCGCTGTCCCACAAAAGTTTTAGAAGCAAATAACTCTAACAGCGACCAACTCACCAAGATGGCGATCGCCACCTGGGGGGGAACCCCCGACAATAAGGGTATTTCCGACCAAAGTTTGTCAATCCGCAACAAACCAATTAACAGCAGGGGCAGGGCAATTCTCATACCCCCTGCCGCAGACGCTGAGAGTGCGGCTAGGAGTCCAACCATAATAATAATTCAGTTTCTAACGTCAGCTAAAGCCTCGATCTATTTCAGAATTTAATTCCCCTGATGGCTGGCTGTAATTTGAGCAATCGAACTCAAATTGCGGCTTGAGGTTAAATATCACCTTCTATTGTAAGTGTATCTGCTTAATCGCTGCTTGGCACTGCGAGATTGTCGATCGACACAAGGTAGTTGACTGTTAACTGTTAACTGTTGACTGTTGTCAGAAGAAAGGAGGTAGCATTCAACCAGGATTGTGATTAAATTAGCTTAAGCACTCCAAGCCTTATTCTCTCTGACAACAGTCAACTGTCAACTAACTTCTTATGTCTGATTCATTATTTGCCGATGCCAGTCGCCGATTAGAACGAGCCTTAAAATATGTGTCCCTTTCCGAGGATACGATCGAACGGCTGAAATATCCCAAATCCAGTTTAATTGTATCTATTCCCGTGCGGATGGACGACGGTTCCCTGCGAATTTTTCAAGGTTATCGGGTGCGCTACGACAATACCAGAGGCCCGTCTAAAGGAGGAGTGCGCTATCATCCGGGAGTATCCCTTGATGAAGTGCAATCCTTAGCATTTTGGATGACTTTTAAATGTGCAGTTTTGAACTTGCCTTTTGGAGGAGCCAAGGGCGGAATTACTCTCAATCCCAAGGAATTGTCTAAACTGGAATTGGAAAGGTTGAGCCGGGGCTATGTCGATGCGATCGCAGATTTCATCGGCCCCGATGTCGATATTCCCGCGCCGGATGTCTACACCAATCCCATGATTATGGGTTGGATGATGGATCAATACAATATTATTAAGCGGCAGCTTTCTCCCGCGGTGGTGACTGGAAAACCAGTGACAATTGGTGGAAGTCTGGGCAGAGATACGGCAACAGCAATGGGTGCTTTTTTTGTAGTAGAAACTATTTTACCCAAATTTGAACTCAATCCTCAAGATACCACTGTAGCAGTACAAGGTTTTGGTAATGCAGGTGCCGAAATAGCTGAACTCCTGTGGAAAGCAGGTTACAAAGTTGTTGCTGTCAGCGATTCTCAAGGGGGAATTTATGCTAAACAAGGGCTAGATATACCCAGTATTAGAAGTTTTAAAGACTCTAACAAAGGTATCAAAGCTCTTTACTGTGAAGGTTCAGTTTGCAATATTATCGAACACGAAATCTTGACAAATGAGCAACTTCTAGCCTTAGATGTAGACGTGCTAATTCCAGCAGCTTTGGAGAATCAAATAACGGAAGCGAATGTTAAGGATGTTAAGGCTAAGTTTATTTTTGAAGTAGCTAACGGTCCGATTGATTCTGCTGCAGATTTGATTTTAGAAACGAGGGGAATTCACGTAATTCCTGATATTTTAGTTAATGCCGGAGGCGTAACGGTTAGTTATTTCGAGTGGGTGCAAAATCGCAGCGGACTTTATTGGACGCTGGAGGAAGTCAACCAGCGGTTGAAGCATAAAATGGTCGAAGAAACTGAAGCAATTTGGAAACAATCTCAGGAATTGTCAGTTTCCATGAGAACTGCTGCTTACGTGTACGGGTTAAATCGACTCGGGGAAGCGATGAATGCGAAGGGAACGCGGGATTATTATGTGAACGGTTGAGGGAAGTGCGGTAAGATTGTGCGATCGCACAATCTTACCGCAGTTATTCGAGAAGAGTGCAGTCTACGAACCGACTTGGCAAAACTTAGCTCGGAATAGGGAAATTTGAGGTCTGCACGCAGCAGTTTATTTGACCGCAACTTTGCTATTGCAGAATCGGAAAGATATTTTAAAATAGAGATTTTAAATAGAGAGAAATGTGTTAATTTTTACGAACTACCTAATTGTACAAAACCCGCAGTTATCATGTAGGGGCAACCACCGGAGGATTACCCCGAACAAACACCATATTGCGAGATCATGCTTAAGTTTGGATCTTGCACTTTTCTAAATCAATCGCCCCTGCACAATACAGGCATTTTTTTTAAGAGGGGAAGAGAAGAGACGATCGCACTTTTTGATTAGATATGGAATAGGTGCGCTCGCTGTTACTTTTGCTATTGCCTAGTTTCCTTTATTAATCTACCAAATCGTCTACAGAAAGCTTCAGCAGGTCGCACAATACTTTCGTTTGTTCGTAAGGATTCAGGTGGTGGGTATTGACAAGTGTGATACTGGAAAGTAGGATCTAGCACAGAAATGTTGAATTTTGATACAAAATTTTACATATTTAGATATCGCCAACAACAAGAAAAACAACTCGCTCAGCAACAGGCCCAACAAAAACAGGAAGAAAAACAACTCGCTCAACAACAGCTAGAAGAAGAACGCACTCTGCGGCAACAGGAACAGCAGCACTATCAAGCTTTAATAGAATTGATGCGAGAAAAAGGGATTGACCCCCAACAATTGTAAGGGCGATCGCCCGCCCAACACCACCAATAGCTCCAGACTTGCTACTGTAAAGATAGTTAGATTTAATCAAAATCAGCGCAAGCAATTATGAGCGGTACTGTTACATCCCCCAACAACCTCAACCAGCAGCGGCCACTCTCCACGGCATCCGCTGACACTTCCAGTTCCCTGCTGGGCGACTTCATCCAAGAAACACTCGCCTTAACCAAGCGCCTGTTTATTCAATTGCAGCGCCGCCCCTCGACGCTAGTTGCAGGAATTATTCAGCCGCTGATGTGGTTGGTTTTGTTCGGAGCTCTGTTTGAAAATGCTCCCTCCGGCTTGTTCGGCGAAAGCCAGAATTACGGACAATTTCTCGGTGCTGGTGTAATCGTTTTTACTGCATTTGCCGGGGCGCTGAATGCTGGTTTGCCGATTATGTTCGATCGCGAGTTCGGATTTCTCAACCGCTTGTTAGTCGCGCCGTTGGCTTCCAGATTTTCGATAGTCCTCGCTTCGGCTATTTTTATCGTCACCCTCAGCTTTATCCAAACCGGCACAATCGTTACAGCGGGAGCGTTTTTGGGCGCCGGATTCCCCGGAATTGCCGGACTGGGGGCGATCGCCCTAATAGTCCTGCTATTAGTTTTGGGTGTCACCGGCTTGAGTCTGGGTTTAGCCTTCGCTCTTCCGGGCCACGTAGAATTAATAGCGGTAATTTTTGTTACTAACTTGCCGCTGTTATTTGCCAGCACAGCCCTCGCGCCGCTGTCATTTATGCCAGACTGGCTGCAAGTGGTGGTGACTCTCAACCCTCTGAGTTACGCGATCGAACCCATCCGCTACCTGTACCTGCACAGTGATTGGTCCTTAGCCAGTGTCGTGATGCAGGCTCCTTGGGGTAATGTTACCTTTGGAGGAGCGCTTTTAGTATTGCTAGCCTTTGATTTGGTGGCGCTGCTGAGCATTCAACCGCTGCTGAGACGCCGGTTTGCTTAGTTAGGGCGATCGCGGCAAATCTGCGGGCGATCGTTTAACCTGCACCATCAATTGTAGGGACACTCCAAGAACCCATTGGTGTCAACTTAACGTCAAACCCAGTCACAGAATGGTGTTGGACTATTAAGCCTAGATCCCCCCTAGCCCCCCTTAAGAAGGGGGGAACCGGAAATGGATCAAAGTCCCCCTTCTTAAGGGGGATTTAGGGGGATCTGGACTCAGGTAAAAACGAGATTTATCAAGGCTTTCAGGCGATTTTTCACACCAATCGGTATTGCCGTGCCCTTAGACCCAGCGAAGTAATATAATATTTATTCGCAAGTCAGAATATTGTTTAGATAGAATTGTTTTTTTGAAAGTTCAACTAATAAATTATGAACACCAAAACTTCCAAATCGGGCAAATTGATGATGGGGATTGCTGCAAGCGCGATCGCATCCTGTGCTCTGTTATCGCCTCAAGCAAGCTTCGCTCAAGCCAGCGGTTTAAATAATGCCCAACCGCTGCAAGACTTTCAAACTCAAGACAATACCGACCCCTTTTCCGGCCGCAGCAGCGGCAGCGGAATATTTGATTTAATTCACCGATCCAATTTGGGAGGCGGCCGCAGCATGGAAGAATTTAATAGCGAACAGCGCAAAAATTTGAACGATGCGGCCGCAGAATTTCGCAACAAACAGCGCCTATTACTGGAAAAGCAAGCTGTACCTTCAGAAGGGGCGGCACCAACAGAAATTACCGCCCCCGTCCCTTAAATTTACAACTGCTGTTTGCTCATTTCTCAGTCCGCGTGAGCGAAGCCAGCGCTTAGGCGGACTTCGTTTCTCTAGCAGCGATTTCAAGATCCGAATCTTATCTAAAAACCATCGCCCTTAATCCCGTTCCAACCACGCCCGCATTTTACCCGGATTAAGCAAACCGTAAGGATCGACCAACTCTTTAAACTGCAACTGTTCCACATTAATACTTTTCATCCCTCCATCTTCCAATATATAAGTGTGAGGATTAGCAATGAATGCGCCTTGCTCTTCGTGATAGCGAATAATTTCATTGAGCCGTGATTCCGTAGTGTAGCGAACTATTTGCAAAGCCGCGGCGATCGCCCTGCCATTGATTCGCAAAAACTCCAAGTGCATCATCACCTCATCCCCATAAAAGTTATACAGTTCCTCAATCAATTTCAAACCTTTATCTGGGGGAAAAAGCGTCTGCAAATAAGTCAGAGACGGGTCAGCGCTGCGCGCGTGTAGAGTTGTATGATTCCAAGTAAATTCAGCAATTGCTGCACCTTTGCTCGCTGCTTGCGCGTTTTTGTGATAGCAAATTGTGCCACCATATTCGCGCACCAAATCTTGTAGCGGTTCCAGACAAGATTCAGCTACCATTAACAAAGCGCAGTGCTTACCTTCAGGAATCGCATCGCGGAAAGCAGCAAAATAAGCAGGAATCGGCCAAGCACAAACACAAATTAGTTTTTTGATAATTCCGTCAGCATCGCCCAAAGCTTGACCGAACTTTGCCGATGTCATAAAATCGTCAAAAGCCACAATGATTTCCGCCCAAGGGTAAGCAGGGGCGAGGGGAATTTCTAACTCAGTAATAATCCCATTTGTGCCGTAAGCGTGATTGACTTTCTGCACTTCATCGCCGCGCAATTCGATGACGCGCGGCTCGTCTTCCATTGTAACGACTCGAACGGCATGAAGATTTCCCCGATCGCGCAATTGCCCGTAAGTTATCGAACCAATTCCCCCGCTACCGCCGCCGATAAATCCTCCAATCGTTGCGGTGCGATAGGTTGAGGGAACCATCCGCAATTCCCAACCAGTTTCTCGCGCTTGTTTGTCAAAAACCGACATTTTCACCCCCGGTTCTACGCAAGCTAAACCCGGTTTTATCCAGCGGATACTGTTCATTTTGGTGGTATCTAAAATGACGCCCCCGTTAAGGGGAATGCACTGCCCGTAATTGCCCGTTCCTGCACCTCTAACCGTTAGGGGAATTTTGGAGTTGACGCAGGCTGCTGCAATCCGCAAAACTTCGGCTTCGCTGGCGGGACGAACTACTAAATCTCCTGTTTTATCACTTAAGAGAGGTTGCAAAACTGGACTGAAGTGATAGTAGTCTTGAGATAGCTTGACAACTTGCGCGCGATCGCTAATTATTTCGATTCCCGATAGTTCCGAAGAAAAAGCATCCCAGTCAATACTTTGAATCGCAGTTGCCGTCATTTTGTTTACTCCATGCTGCCAGTATTATATATTTTATCAACCAGAAATTAGTAAGATAAAATACTAACTGCAATCTTTATTTAAGTAGTAAGGTGCGTCCAGGCGCAACCTACATATAGAAGTTCTGCCTCCCAGACTGCTTTTTTCAATTAACAAATCCCCCAAACACCGCCATCCCGTAGTATTTCCAAGGCACTGCAACAGTCTCAAATCCAGATGAGGCCAGCATTTCCAAATGTGCCGAAAGTGTAGCTAGGCGATCGGGATTAGAATACCCGTAAGAGACACTTGTCCCCACATTTGCGCGAATTTGTGCTAAGGTTTCCCCCTGATTTCGCGCCCAATCTTCTCGCGCCGCTTGATAAATATCTTTCATTGCTGCTGATTCTGCTAAAAGAGGATCCGCATTCCAAAAACAGCCACCAGCATTTAAACTTTCGCGAATCCGTTGAAACAATTTCAACTTCATCTCATCCTCAAGATGGTGAATTGCCAGAGATGAAATGCAAGCATTGAATTTATCGGCAAAGCCTGCGAAATTGGGATTGTTCGCCCATTCTCCAAAATCCATTTCTATGCCAGTCCACCGGGCTGCGTATCCTGCCGACTCTATTTTTGCGCGGGCAAAATCAAGCATTCGCGGCGAGTAATCGACAGCAACTATTTCCGCAAATGGGTAGCGTTTGAGAACTTTTACAGTGAGTTCCCCGGTACCGCAGCCGAGTTCTAAAATGCGGTGGTTTGTGTTAGCAATGCAGCCTGCTAATACATCGAGCATTTCGTCATATTTAGGTAAAAGTCGCCGAATGCCCGTATCAAAATCAGCAGTATTGACGAAAACTTCTCCCGGAAAAATTTCCTTGTTAGTAGGTGAGGCAGTAGAGTCAGAATTCACGATCGCCAACCATAGACTACAATTGCTATCCTAACCGAAATAGAACAAAAAATGCGTCAACTAGGGACACGGTACTGCCGTGTCCTTACTCGATCATCTATACTTCATCCAACAGAAAACCACTATCCATTTATGCGTATTCTTACGGATAAGCGAAACACTCGCGGTAAACAATAATTAACCATTCCTTGCACTCTCCAGTCTGGCTTTACCCATGATGCCAGCAAAACACTCTGAACAAGCAGTGTTATGTTAGTAGTGCATAAATTCCAATCAAGATTAAACCTCACGCTTGAGGATACCATGCGCCAGTTGATTTCTCGAATTCTGGCTGCCATCAGCCAATTAATTTACAAGCGAATTCTGCTTGCGGTGACAATTTTATTTTGTGTAGGTGTAGGAGTAGCGATGGCAAATATATCTCGTCTTTCCTCAACCCTAATTGAATCCCAAGCCCTCCAAAATGCCACCCTCTATGCCCAAGCTGTTAAAGAAGCCCGCACCCTTTACAGTTCCGATGTTGTCAATCCTCTCAACACCGCTAAAGCGATTAACTTTACCCACGACTACAACCCGACAAAAGTAACAGTTCCCGTACCGGCCACCTTCTTAATAGAACTGGGTAACCATATCACCACCAAAAATCCCGAAGTGTTACTTCGTCTCTACAGCGACTACCCCTTTCCCTGGCGGCGAAAAGAAGGCGGAAGCAAAGACGATTTTGAACGGCAAGCTATTACCTATTTGACGCAAAACCCGGAAGAAAAATTTTTCCGAAGTGAGAATTTTCGCGGGAAGCCAGCATTTCGGTATGCCGAGGCAGATATTCTAACTCCTAGCTGCGTTAACTGTCACAATACTAACCGCGACAGTCCCAAAACTGATTGGAAAGTGGGAGACGTGCGGGGGATATTAGAAATTATTCAACCTCTCGATACCATCACGCAAAATACTCGCAGCGAACTTAAAAACCTGTTTTTACTGTTAGCAGGACTTTCAATTTTAGGCATCACAGGATTGACTTTATCGATCAGCAGGTTGCGCCAAAATGCTAAACAATTAGAACAGCGCGTCAGGGAACGCACGGCACAATTGCAAGAAACTAATGTAGAATTGCTGAAAGAACAGGAAAAGAGCGATCGCCTGCTGCTCAATATTTTACCCGAATCCATTGCTGCCAAGCTAAAAGACGGTCAAAGCAGTATTGCTGACGGCTTCGCAGAAGTCACGATTTTGTTTGCAGATATCGTGGGCTTTACGGTGCTTTCATCACAAATATCTCCCGAAGAATTGCTCAAGTTTCTCAACGAAATTTTTTCAGCCTTCGATGGTTTAACGGAAAAGTACGGCTTGGAAAAAATCAAAACAATTGGAGATGCTTACATGGTAGTGGGAGGTTTGCCGAATCCCAGCAGCAACCACGCGGAAAGCATTGCGGAAATGGCTTTAGATATGCAGGAGGAATTAGCCAAATTTAATGCCAAACATCATACAGGAATTAACATTCGCATCGGCATCAATACCGGGCCTGCAATTGCGGGGGTCATTGGCACTAAAAAATTTATTTACGACCTCTGGGGCGATGCCGTCAATACAGCAGCCCGCATGGAATCCCACGGGATTGCAGGCGCGATTCAAGTCACACAATCAACTTACGATATCTTGCAAAATAAGTATCTGTTTGAAGACAGAGGAATTATCCACATCAAAGGTAAGGGCGATATGAATACTTATCTGCTTGCAGGCAGGCTAGTCAGCGCAGTTTCGGTTTAATTTGTTTATTATATTATTAAGGGGTATGCTACTTAGTCCGAAGTCATCAGTCATTCGTTGTTAGTCGTCAGCCAAGAACTAACAGTTAATAGCTACTGGCTGTTGACTGCTGAAAATTACAGGAATTACACAGGGGATGTGAGAACCCGGTTTCTGCGCGGTTGCTTCGTTGACAAACCCAAATTTGATTACCAGAAACCGGGTTTATTTTCCTATGTCCTACATTAGCCATTTGCAAAATAGTAAATTTTATGGAATCGCGGATTTTATCATTCTTAAAATTTTTCCAATCTCGCTTGTCTAGGCAAATAGCTTTGTGGGTATTTGCTAGCATTCTTGTCATAGAGGGAATTATTTTAGTTCCCTCTTATTTTCGGCGAGAAAATGAACTTTTAAGTCAATTGGAACAGGTATCTCGCGCGACTATTGATTCCCTAGAGTTTTTGCTTCAACAAGATATTTCCGATCGCACTTTCTTGCAAGAAGAAGTAAAAAATATTATTAAGGATTCTCAAGTAGTGTTAGGACTATCTATTTACCAAGCTAACGGTCAGCTAATATATACACTTGGTGAACCCCCAGAAATCAGTTTAAAGCAACTAAAAAGAGCTCGTATAGTTCACAGTCACAATTTCGATGGCAAGCGCTACGATATTGCTTGGACGGAACGACATTTTGGAGGCGATTACATCTTAATTGTTCGCCACGATGCTTCCACCGTTCAGCCGGAACTCTACGCATTTATCGGACGGATTGCTGTTCTAGTCATCATTATATCAGCCTTTGTCACTTCTGTGACTATGTTCTTTTTAGGGGTGACAGTAATTGCACCTATCTTGAGATTGCGCGATGACTTGATCGCTGCTGGAGACGCTTTAAGCAAAGATCGAGAAAAACCTGATTTTTACTCTCTGTCTGTCAAGCGCGATGACGAGTTGGGAGAACTCATGGTCGCATTCAATCAAATGTTTCACCGAGTATACAAAGAAATCGCACAGCGGAAACAAGCTGAGGAAGTATTGCGCGCCGAACAAGAAAAGTCGGAACGTTTATTACTAAATATTTTACCGGCAATGATTGCCGAGCGCCTAAAACAAGGTCAGATAAATATTGCGGACGGATTTGCCGAGGTTACGGTTTTGTTTGCTGATATTGTGGGCTTTACCGAAATATCTTCGCGCACGTCTCCTGCAGAATTAGTCGAGTTGCTGAACAAAATATTTTCATGTTTCGATAGCTTGAGCGAGCAATACGGCTTAGAAAAAATTAAGACAATAGGCGACAATTATATGGTAGCAGGCGGTTTGCCGCTTCCCTGTACAAATCACGCCGAATCTATTGCCGAAATGGCCCTGGAAATGCAGCAAGAAATTATGAAATTCCGCGACGAATGCGGTCAATCTCTCAATATCCGCATTGGCATTAATACTGGGCCTGTTGTAGCAGGTGTCATCGGCACTAAAAAGTTTATTTACGATTTGTGGGGAGATGCTGTGAATACAGCAAGCCGCATGGAATCTCAGGGACTTCCGGGTAAAATTCAAGTTAGCAGCTCAACTTATGAGTTGCTGTGCGATAAGTATTTGTTGGAAAAGCGCGGTAAAATTAATGTTAAAGGCAAGGGAGCAATGACGACTTATTTGCTGAAAGGTCGAAAATTGTAACTGACAATTTTAACCGCCGCCGGGAATACGCGATATGGCGGCAGACGTTGCAGGGCAGCCGCCCTCAACACCAAACTAGATTTTTTTTGAACGAACCGCGAAGACGCTAAGGACACGAAGGAAGAGAAGAAGAAAGAACCAAAAATAAAAAGTTCATAAGTGAGTTAAAATTGCTATATTAAAAGGCGGTTTGATATTAGTTGTATGGGTAAACATGATTGCGAATCAGGAAAATAATTCTGCAATTTCACCGATTTGGCAGCCCTTCACGCAAATGAAAACGGCTGCCCCGCCGCTGAAGGTAATTCGCGGCAAAGGATCGGTGCTGGAATTAGCAGACGGGCGGCAAATTCTCGACTGCATTTCTAGTTGGTGGGTGACTGTTCACGGACACAGCCATCCGATTCTGGCGGAGGCTCTTTACGAACAAGCTCAAAAGTTAGAACACGTCATTTTTGCGGGGTTTACTCACGAACCTGCCGAGAAACTTGCGAGTAAATTGCTAACTCATACGCCTGCTTCTTTAACGCGGATTTTCTTTTCTGATAACGGATCGACTGCTGTTGAAGTTGCTCTGAAAATGGCTTTTCAATATTGGCGCAATCTCGGAGAAACTAACCGCACTAGCTTTATTAGTTTTGAGGGAGGTTATCACGGCGATACTGTGGGCGCGATGTCTGCTGGCAGAAGTTCGCTGTGGTGGGAATCTTTTGCACCTTTAATGTTTGCTGGGGATGTTGTTCCTTTTCCGGCGACTTTTGATGGCGATGAGGAGGTGGAAAGCAAGGAGGCGGCGAGTTTGGAGAAATTGGAGTTTTTGTTAAAGCAGGGCGGCTATGCGGGAATTTTTATCGAACCTTTGGTGCAAGGTGCCGGGGGAATGCGAATGTGTCGCCCTGAGTTTTTGCAGGATCTCGCACAACTTGCCCGCCAGTTTAATGTATTGTTGATTTACGATGAAGTAATGACGGGTTTTGGCCGCACGGGCGAACTGTTTGCCTCTGTTAAATCTGCAACTTCACCGGATATCCTGTGTTTGTCTAAAGGATTGTCTGGCGGCTGTTTGCCAATCGCTGTCACAATGGCATCGGAGGATATTTATCAAGCCTTCTGGCGAGATGAACCGGACAAAGCTTTTTTTCACAGCCATTCTTACACCGGAAATCCCTTAGCTTGTGCGGTGAGTGTAGCATCCTTGGAGCTTTTGGAGCAAAACCCAAATGTGTATCAAGGGATGGAAAAATTGCACCGCCAATACCTGAATCAATGGCTGAGAAATCATCCTAAACTCGAACGGATTCGGACTTGCGGCACCATCGCAGCAATAGATGTGAAAACCGAAAGCGTTTCCTGTTATTTTAATGACATCGCTCCTGTATTGAAAGCCAGATTTCTCGAAGCGGGGTTTTTGCTCCGCCCCTTGGGAAATACGCTTTACTTGATGCCTCCCTACTGCATTTCTCCTGATGAACTCGAATCGATTTATCGGGTGATTCGTCAGGTTTTGGATACTCTGTAAACCCTTTAATTTTAGTAATGAATTTACCCAATTGGAACGATTTGGCTGACGGCGCGCTGGCGGGGAAATGTCTCTCTCGTGAGCAATCTTTAGCCGTATTGCGCGCACCGGATGAGGTTTTGCTGGAACAACTAAACGCAGCTTATCGGGTGCGCCGCCACTACTGGGGAAACCGAGTCAGGCTGCACTATTTGTTAAACGCTCAAAGCGGCCTTTGTCCTGAAGATTGCCATTATTGTTCTCAGTCAAAAATTTCGACTGCGGAAATTGAGAAATATCCGCTTTTAGCTAAGGAGAAAATTCTGGATGCCGCCCAACGCGCAGCAGATTTAAAAGCTGGTACGTTTTGTTTGGTGATTTCGGGCCGCCAGCCTAACGCATCTACTTTCGATCGCGTTTTGGATGCTGTCGAGACTGTGAAGGCAAATTATAACCTGAAAATTTGTGCTTGTTTGGGATTGTTGAGCGAGGAACAAACTCAGCGTTTGGCTAAAGCTGGAGTCGATCGCGTAAATCACAATCTCAATACTTCCGAATCGTACCACACGGACATTTGCACGACTCACACTTTTGGCGATCGGGTTGAAACCGTCGAACACGTAAAAGCAGCGGGGATCACAACTTGTTCCGGCGGAATTTTGGGGATGGGCGAATCGGATGATGATGCGATCGATTTAGCGCTTTCGCTTCGCAATTTGGGCGTTACTAGCGTGCCGGTCAACTTTTTCATTCCGATTCCCGGAACGCCATTTGCAGATGTGAATCGCTTAAATCCCCGCCAATGTTTGCGAATTCTCTGTTTGTTCCGATTTTTGCTTCCCAGCCAAGAAATTCGGATTGCTGGGGGACGGGAGGTGCATTTGCGATCGCTGCAACCTCTGGGACTCTACCCCGCTAATTCTATCTTTGTTGGCGATTATCTGACAACTCCCGGACAAGCTGCCCATCAAGACTGGGACATGATTCGAGATGCAGGATTTGCGATCGAATCCCCCGAAGGTTCTCTCTTAGAAGTTGATTCAGCAGTTACAAAATCCGCACAAAAAACCCTGGTTGTTTAACTCTTATACCAGTTATCAATCGGATGAAATAGAGTAGGACACGGCAGTGCCGTGTCCCTACCCAATATTTCTACTTCAGGCTTACGCATGGGCGGATAGAAACCGGGTTTCTGATGTAGCAAATGCGTCAGCCTTAAGTTATTAGATTGTAGCCAGAAACCCTTATTCTACGGTTGACATTCTTCAATATAAAATCTAAAATCTAAAATCTAAAATCATACAAAAGGGGGAATTTGTGGACAAACGCGAAGAAATTACGATCGCAGAATACCAGCTAACTGCCGAATCTTTCCGAGAAGGAACTTGGCATCACGACGTATCCCAAAATCGATCCGCATTGACCGCTGCCATGCCCCGCAATCCCGGTAAAATTCTCGATATAGGATGCGGGCCGGGACGAGATTTAGTAGCGTTCAAGAGCCAAGGACACACAGTTGTAGGCTTAGATGCAACTCCAGCTTTTGTAGAAATAGCTAAGAAGTTATCGGGATGCGAAGTTTGGCAGCAATCTTTTCTGAATCTCGACTTGCCAAAGGCAGAATTTGACGGTATTTTTGCCAATGCTTCCCTGATTCACGTTCCCAGCGATGAGATGGTAAAAGTGCTGCAAGATTTGCACAAAGCCTTAGTTGTTAACGGTGCAATTGTCATGTCAATGTGCCGGGGAAATTGGGAAGGATACGACGAGCGGCCGACGGGAAAACGCTATACTGCCGGATGGGAATATCATACTTTAGTGCCTTGTTTAGAACAAGCGGGATTTGCAATTGTCAATCACTACTATCGCCCCCCCGGCTTACCGCGCGAAGCTCAATCTTGGGTAGTAATGGTGGGCAAAAAAATCTAACGTAAATTGGACATGGGGAATAATCGGTAATTGCGAATCTTCCCTCTCTCTTCCTCTGCGCCCTCTGCGGTTAAATAAAAAAACTCATTCACCAATTGACCGAGGATGGTTGTATAATAATCCACAGTCAAATAAACCACTTTCGGCACCAATTAAATCCCAATTTATATGACAGAGAAATTCCACATTTTTTTAGCGGGTGCTAGTCGAGGAGTCGGCTTAGAAATCGCGAACTGTCTGGCAGCACAAAAGATGCAAGTAACAGCACTTTTGCGATCGCCCGCAACAAGCACCGAATTAGAAGAAAGGGGCATCAAAGTCGTGACTGGCGATGCTTTGGATGCTGCCGCTGTGGAAGCTGCGATGGCTGGCGGTGAGCCAATTCATGCCGTAATCAGCACAATTGGCGGCTTGCCAAAAGATGGGGAAAGAGCCGATTATTTGGGCAACAAAAACTTGATTGATGGCGCTGTCAAAGCAGGCGTCCAAAAATTTATTTTAGTTTCATCCATCGGTAGCGGTAATAGTGCCGGCGCTTTGCCGCCCCAAGCTTTAGAAACTTTGCGGCCGGTTTTAATTGAAAAGGAAAAAGCCGAAAATCATTTGATAGAAAGCGGGATGATTTATACAGTGATTCGTCCCGGCGGACTCAAATCGGAACCTGCAACAGGCAACGGTATTTTAACAGAAGATTGTCGAGTTGCTGGAACGATTCACCGGGCAGATGTAGCGCAGCTAGTTTGTCAGTGTTTAGTTTCTGATGCTGCTAACAATAAAGTTGTGTCGGCGGTAGACAGGCAAATGCTTTACGGCAATCCAGAATTTGAGGTATTAAATCTTTAGGGGCGGGTTGAGCGCAAAATAAGCTGTTTCGCATCTAAATTGTATTTTTTGGGCGGGCTAGAAGCCCACCCCACAATAAAATTGAACTTTTGTGGAACAGGCATCTTGCCTGTTCCTAAAAATGCTGCAAGATTTTGCACTCAAGAATCAAAGGGCTTAATCCACGATCGCCCGATCGCCCAATCCAAAACCAAACCCGCGATCGCAAACAATACCACACTCTCGACACCGCGAACCGCAAACGGCAATAACTCGTGGAGGGCGGGCATCTTCCCGGGTTCAAAAAACAATCCAGCATCCAACTGTCCAAAAGCCCGCACCAACCCAAAAGCCAACACCGCACCAGATTTAAGCTGCGGGTTAACATCTCGGCGAATCGCATAGCGGTAAGTCACGCCGAACAAAAAACCCCCCAAAAGTGCCAGCGCCCCTCTGAAGGCAAAATTTAGGTCAATTTCCCTTACCTGCCAACTCGCCAGAGAATCCAACCTATCCGCTAGAATTAAGCTATGACCAAGGGCGATCGCCCCAAAACCAAGCAAACAAGACAAAGCAGCAACACTCCCTGCCTTCAAAGATTCTACCCGTTCAGCCGCACTAAAATTTGACGAGTCCTTCACAGCGCCCTCATTTCAAAAATGGCTCAAATTGACTTATCATAAGGTTTGGAGTCACTTTGTACAGTTTGTTCAATAAATAGCTATGGATATTTTGTCACTCGGTTGGGTTTCGGTGCTAGTTCTGTTCTCTTTCTCAATTTCAATGGTCATTTGGGGACGCAACGGTTTCTAGATTCCAGAATAGCTTGCGGGGCAAGCTTTTTCACTGCCCCGCATTTTTTTTAAATCCTATTTAACACACTCAAAATAACAGGAGTTGGAAACATGACAGCAAAAAAAATCTTAATGTTAGTCGGTGACTTTGTAGAAGACTACGAAGTAATGGTGCCTTTCCAAGCACTGCAAATGGTAGGTCACACCGTCCACGCCATCTGCCCGGACAAAGTGGCAGGTCAAACAATTCGCACCGCTATTCACGACTTTGAAGGCGATCAAACCTACAGCGAAAAACCCGGTCACAACTTCACTTTAAACGCGACTTTTGACGAAATCAACCCTGCCGACTACGACGCTTTGATTATCCCCGGAGGACGCGCCCCAGAATACATCCGCCTCAACGAACAAGTGCTGCAAATTACCCGCTACTTTGCCAACAGCAAAAAGCCGATCGCATCTATTTGTCACGGCTTACAGGTTCTAACTGCAGCAGGCGTACTCGAAGGCAAACGCTGCACCGCATACCCCGCTTGCAGCCCCGACGTACTCCGGGCCGGCGGCAAATATACAGAAGTTCCCGTTACCGAAGCCGTAGTCGATGGCAATTTAGTCACCGCCCCCGCGTGGCCAGCACATTCTAACTGGCTGGCTGAATTCCTGAAAGTTTTGGGAACGAAGATCGAACATTCAGAGAAAGTCGAAGTGTGACTATTTTCACAGTCAAAGTTAAACCGAATTCCAAACAGCAAAGCATCGAAGAGCAACCAGACGGTAGCCTCACAGTACACCTCAAATCGCCCCCAGTCGATGGCAAAGCCAATCAAGAATTAATCATGCTGTTGGCGAAAAAGTTTAAAGTGCCGAAATCTGCGATCGGGATTAAATCCGGTTTTTCCTCCAGAAATAAACTTGTGGAAATCCCCATGGAACCTTTAACTTAGAAATAAAGGTAATAACAAATCTATCTAAAGAGGGATATAGACTCAGCTTTAAAAGTATAGATTATAGTTGTAGAGTTAGAATATAAAATTATGAGCATTGAAAATAGAGTCGAAGCAACAGCCAAGAATATTGAAGGCAAAATCCAAGAAGCTGTTAGCGAAGTTACAGGCAATCAGAAAGATAAATTAGAAGGTCAAGCCAAGCAGGACGAAGCATCAGCAATTCACCTGAAAGAAGATCTCAAAGATAAAGCAAAAGAGATTGTAGACAAAGCTTAGTAACTGTATTCGCTACAAGTTTCCTGCCTACTAAATCCCGCAAACATATCGTTTGCGGGATTTTTTTTATAATGAGCCTAAATCATTTGTACCAATATCTTGGGGCAGGTTTTACCAACCATAATTGGCCAAAACTAACCATCTCATAAACCCACCTCCCCCCAGCCCAAAATTCAGAATTAATTGAATTTAATGGTTGGGCGACGATGCTTAATCGGGGTTATTTGTTGGGTGGGGGCGGGTTTATCAACATTATTGGTGCGTGGCAAAATTCATCGGCGAATTGAGGGGTGGTAAAATTCATGGGGGAACGCGCCCCTACAGATTCTACTTTTTTGCCCAATCCCTCCGCTACGCAGGGCGAAGATGCTGTTTGGCCAATGCCCTGTTTGGCCGATGCCCAATTCCCAATGCCAATAAAAAAGCCAGGGATGGATATCCCCAGCTCGAAACAAAGCACAATTAGTTTTGAGAGTTAGTAGGGCGATGTTTCAGAATCGACCCCACCCACTTTTACCCAAATTAAATCAGGGTAATGTCAGCAGCCGTAATGCCCGGTCTGCCATTCAGATTTGCCAGCGTCACGCCTGGGTCAGCACCACCAAAACCGTCAGAGTCAAATCCTAGTCGTCCAGTTGAATTCTCATAAAAGACGAACGGTTCTGTCGGGCCCGCCCCGGCTGGACCAAAACTGCTATTGTAAGACCCACTCTCAATCGCCAAGAACGCCTGCGAAGAAATTCGATTCGTATTTGGCACTACCCTCAAGTTGGGGAAGCCGTTGGAGCCATTGATTTGGAAGATAAACTTGTCTTGGCCGATCGTAAAATCGCCGATTTGGTCTACGTTAGTACCCGCGGCGCCCTCGCCGAAGTTGTTGTAGTAGAAGTTGTCATTACCTGATCCGCCAATCAGAGTGTCAGCACCAGGCCCGCCGCCGAGAGAGTCGTTACCGTCGCCGCCGATCAAATAGTCGTTTCCAAATCCGCCCAGCAGCGTGTCGTTTCCGGCACCGGCATTTAAAGTATCGTCCCCGGCGAGGGAGTCGGTAGCATTGGATGAGTCGCCGAACAGGATGTCATCTCCGTTACCAGTAGTGACCACATCAGTGCCGTTGCCACCAATAATGAAGTTGCTGCCTATGGTATCGGTAATCAAGTTGGCGGCTGTGCCGGTAAAGGTGATGCTGCTAGCGTAGGAGATGAAGTCGTTACCCGCCAAGTTGCCGATCAGGCGATCGCGCTGGCTGCCAAAGATGATGGTGTCACTTCCCTCGCCACCGTTCATGAGGTTGGTAACGGTGAAGCTGCCAGTAGTAGGATTGGTGTAGCCAATTAACGAATCGTTGCCCAGCCCGCCTTCGAGAGTAATCAAAGCAGTACCAGTAGCATTACCAAAAAAGGCAGCGGTAGCATTGATAGTATCGTTGCCATCTCCACCTGCTGCGTTAGTAAAGGTACCGCTCAGGCTGTCGCTGCCTTCGCCGCCAATCATCGTATCGCTGGAGAAGGCAGCGACGATCGTGTCATTGCCCACTCCGCCGTCGAGCAAATTGCGACCCGCGAAGCCTGGAAATGAACTGGAGGCGCCTACGCTCGAAATTACATTCGGTACCGACGCCGACACGATGAAGTCGTCGCCTGCACCTCCCAACGCAGTATCAGAAGTGGCAAAAACGTTGATCGTGTCGTTACCGTCGCCGCCCTCAAAGAAGTTTCTGCCGCCGCCAAACTCGCCGATCGCCCCGGTGAGAGAATCGTTGCCGCCACCACCAATCAAGCTGGTTCTCTCAATGCCGATCGTGATGACGGAGGAAGTAAATGGGCTGCTTTGCGTACTGTTGGTAATGACTAAGATGTCGTCGTCATTATCGCCCGACAGGTAGCTGTTGCTGGCCACACCTCTTAGGGTGTCGTTGCCTTTACCGCCAAAGAGAGTGTCTCTTACATTGATACCTACAACCAAGTCGTCGCCATTATCACCCCGCAAGTAGTTGCTGCCTTCATTGCCAGCGAAGCCAATACCCAAGCCACCCTGTAAAGAAAGGTTGTTGCCACCGCCTGCGATGAAGAAGCCGATCGCGTCATTGTCCTTACCGCCGTAGAGGGAATCTCCTCTCTGCGCCCCTCCCAGTATCGTATCTGCGCCCTGATTACCAAACATCAGGTTAGCTTCGACAGTACCTTGGAGGATGTCTTCTCCTTCGCCGCCGACCACGGTAGCGCGGGCTTCAGCGACTATGGTGTCATTGCCTGCGTCGCCAAACAGCAAAGCCGGAGTCCGCTGAGATCTGATTGAGTCTTCGTCGTCGCCGCCGTATATGGTATCGTTCGGGCCAACTGAAATCAGAGTATCGTTATCGCCTTGGCCAAATATTAAGCTGCCGCCCAGGGTCGAAGTTCTAATGAAATCCGCCCCAGCTCCGGCGAATACTGTATCCGGGCCTAGTCCCGGAAGGTTTAAATCTAGTTGATTAGGATTGTCATCTAACGTTGTCATAAAGCTTCACTCCTCTACTTGTTGGTCATCGCTGGTGCGACTACAGACACTGCCTAGAACACCGAATGTTTGGATTCCGCTGTAGTTTAACCTGTTTGCCAGCCGCAAGTCTAGCCTACAGGCGTTAACCCTGTCTAGACTTTCTCCCTCGCGGATTTTTTGCTTGTAAGCTTTTATTTTCAAAGTCTTCACCCTTTAATAATCCTGGTGCACTGTCTCAGGTGCTCACGCTCCATAAGACGCCGCTCATATTCTTAATGTTCCACTCTCGATTGGCGGTCGGGGATCGCGCCCGGGGGAGGAAATTAAAGATTAAAAAAGGCAGATCTGGGTGATCGGGAAGACAAGGGAAATTGGGAGATTTGTTACTTGGTAACAAGGCTTTGTGGCAATTTCCGGTTTTCCAGGCAGGGCCCTCATTTAATAATTCTGACCCCGATTGAACTGCGTACCGCTCCGGGCTTTAAAAGTCTACGCCCCGCTTTAGTTCTACGCCCCGATCGCCGTAGTGTTTGTGACAGTATACCTCGGAGTGTACGCTTGCCAAGTCAAAGTAAGCGTGGGGTTTGTGGCAACGCCCGGTGATAATAATTTCTGTATCCCGCGGCTTGCGTAGCAGGGCTTCGACGATCGGCTCTACCGGCAGCAGTTCTAAGTCTACTGTGGGATTGAGTTCGTCGAGAATAATCGTTTTGTACCAGCCGCTGGCGATCGCACATTTTGCGATTTCCCAGCCGCGTTCTGCTTCTATGCAGTCTAGCTCTTGCTGTTGCCCCCGCCAAACTATAGCATCTCGGCCACACCGCTGGTGGTCTACTAGCTGTGGATAGCTTTGGCGCAAAGCTGCGATCGCCGCATCTTCTGTATAACCGGTGCCGCCTTTTAGCCACTGCACGATTAACACCCGGTGAGATTGGTCTTGACTGATACCCCTACCTATTGCCTGCAAAGCTTTGCCCAAAGCGCTTGTAGACTTGCCTTTGCCCGCTCCGGTGTATATTTCGATACCCGAAATATGATGCTCTGCCGCTGCGGGGTGATAGTGGGGCTTCATTTCTGAATGCAAGTCGGCAATCTCCAGCAAAGCTTCCGGTGCCGCTCGGCCTGTGGCGATGACTTCTAAATATTCTGGCTTGTTTTTGAGGGTTTGGACTACTTCGTCAACTGGCAGCAAACCCAAGTCCAATACGGGGTTTAGTTCGTCTAATACCACGACGGAATAGAGTTCGCTGGCGATCGCTCCTTTGGCGATATCCCAGCCTCGCTGAGCTTCGGCGCGATCGAAGCGGGTGATTGCTTCTGCCCCAAAATATTCGGCTCTGCCGGTTCGCACTTGGTCGATCAAGTGGGGAAATGCCTGTTGCAAGGCTTCTATTGCCCCGTCTTCGTCGTAGGAGCGGCCGGGGCCTTTGAGAAAGCGCAGCAACAAGACTCGCGTGGGCAAGTCAGAATTGATACCCAGCCCGATCGACCGCAACACTACTCCCAAAGCTGCCTGAGACTTGCCTTTACCAGCGCCGTCGTAGACGTGAATCTGACCCGCGGCGCGTTCCGATCGGGATGAGGCTGTCCGAATACCAATGCCATTCCTTACCATAATCAGCAGTTGTTTGAGTCTGTATCGGGGTGGGTATTCGATCGCGCGCCTTGAATGTTTAATTTTTCCATTCTGTTGGCGGATCTCAACAGATTATACGATAAGTTCTAACCCCCAATCTTTTAAGCAACGATTTAACGCAATCAGGTGCTTAAACCTCCGGTTAAGATTATTCCGCTTGTGCTGTACAATTAAAATCTAACACGGACTGATATACCTAAAGGCTTATGATTGCGAGTGTTTTCCCATTTCGGACTGTTTTGGTGCAAATTTTAATTATGTTTTTGGCGATCGCGATCGAATCGTGGTTTTTGCAAAAACTACTTAAACTCGGCCCCAAAACCAGCATTGAATATACAGCCATCCTCAATCTATCTTGCACTTGCGTAGGCTGGTTAGTTTTCTTCGGCATTGAAAGCGTTCTTAGCAAAGAATTGCGGGAACAGCTTATCGGTTATATTTTATTAGGACGTGGGGATAATGTTTACGCTCCAATAACTATGATAGCACTCTCAGTATTAGCAGTAACTTTTCTAGCTAAATGGCAGGGATTAGAATTCATAGAAAACATGGTTTCCGGCAATAAAAAAGCTTCCAAGCCAGCGTTTTTAGGACCGCCGAGCCTCACCCGCCGTGCTCCCAAAAGAACTTTTCAAGTAACTACCCAATTTGGGGGAATTTTAATCGCCCACATTGTTAGCAATGTCGTTATTTTAACCGTGTTGTTTTTGCAAAGCGTCTATTAAAATTTATGATGAAGCAATTTTTTGATGTCACTCAGCAACTCACTAAGCTGACGAACAACTTTTGGGAAACCAATAAAAAAATCCAAAAGGCGATGATTCCGCCTAAAGTTGTTCACTGGAAGACTCCTTTACTGCTCAGCATCTTTTTAGCTTTGCTGACAGTGGCGGCAGTCACTGACTGGCGGACGAGAACTCTGCTTTTTGATATGAGCTGGTTATTTTTTACACTTTCAATGGGTTTGCTGACCAGCCAGCAACCTTTTGTGATTAAAGGAGTAAGTCTGAGTCCGTGGGTGACAAGCATCTTAATTGGCTTGTGGTTGCTGGTAAGATTGCCGTCGGATAGGAAGGAAATAGCGTGGATATCCGGCCCACTGATAGCAGTAGTAGTTCTTGCTACAATAGAGGTTTGGAATAGCGAGTCAAAACGGGAAGGTATCAGGTCGTTGGTGCGCCCTCAGTTTTTGATCATTACTCTAGTTCACCTGCTGTTTTCCTGTTGGTTTGCTTTTCACTTTTTAATTCAAGGTTGGATACGACAGTACCCGAGCGTTTTATCCCAGGATTTGAGGCAAAGCGATTATGTGGTGACATTTCAACAGCCAACTATTAATCGCTCCCGAGGAGTTGTCATCCTCAATGCAATGGAGGGATATTTGCGAAATGAAGCCCGCACAAAACCGTGGGCGCAAGTAGAACAAATGTTAATAGATATTGACAACGAGCGATTTTTTCTGCGGAATCAAGCCTTAAAAACAACAGGGGTAGTCGCAGAAGATGCGAGGTGGGATGTCAAAACTTCGATCGTCCAAGGAGATTCCCGCTATCAGTTAGAGATGGAGGCAACTTGGCTGGGGCTGGTTTTTAGACCGGAAATATATTCGTTTACCAAATCTTGCGAGGTCTTCAATATAGGCAATAGGGCGACTGTAACCTGCGGTGCCATCAAACGCTCTCAACCCGGACAGCGAAAAGATGGAACGGCGGGGGACAGTCAAGCTTGATTCTGTCTCTGTTAACTAATTGCGATTGGTATAGCGCGAGAGTGAGAGAGTCTGAGAGTCGGAGCGTCTGAGAGCCTGAGATGGAAAAAATCCTCTTTCTTCCCTCTTCCTTCTTTTTACTCTGAGCGAAGCCAAAGAGCCTTCTTCCTTCTTCCTTCTTCCTTACACTAAAAGTATGGCGAAAGTTTTCAGCGGGTTAATAACTAGATGAATTTGAGAAGAATCTTGACAGTCGCGACCAATGTATTTTGGGAAGTAATTCGCGATCGCATCTTTTACTTAATTATTATTTTTGCTCTGTTGATGGGCGCATCGGTACGGTTGATACCGGAATTGGCCGCGACAACCGAAAAGAAAATTATCTTAGATATCGGTTTGGCTGCTATGAGCCTCCTCGGTCTAATTGCCACAGTCTTTGTGGCTACCGGACTGGTCAACAAAGAAATTGAAAAACGGACTGTTTATCTGTTAGTTGCTAAACCGATAAGTCGGGCGGAGTTAATTGTGGGCAAGCACTTAGGGCTGTCGGCGGTGCTGGCGGTGCTTGTAGCAGCAATGACTGTTATCTATCTGGCTATTCTGAGTTTGAGCCACATTCCTTTCCCTTTGGAAAGCATTTTAATCGCTTCGTTGTTTGTCTGGTTTGAGCTGTGTCTCATGGCCGGTGTCGGGATTTTATTTGGGGTTTTTAGCAGTTCGCTGCTGGCAACTTTACTGACATTTGGCGTTTATTTAATGGGACATTCGACTCGGGATTTAGTTGCTTTGGGCAAGTTAACTAAAAATCCTGGCATTGAACAACTGATGATGGGACTATATCTGGTTTTGCCGGATTTAGCCAGATTCAATTTGAGAAACGATGCTGTTTACGGACAAGTTCCTTACTTGGCAGGTTTGATTACAGATGCTGGCTACGGTTTGCTGTATGTGGTGCTGCTGTTGTCAATTGCGATCGCCATATTTTCCCGCCGGGAATTTTAAAACTCGCAGTCGGCACTTTCAGGGTAACTGTTTGTAGTGAGGATTTCCGTCATCACTACAAACAATTTTATTATCAAATTAGCGCGCTAAGATATAGAAAAGGTTATTGATAGCCAATCTCGACTAAAACTCAAACTTTTATTGGTAAAATGAGGGGGCTTATGACTACTGTAGTTCACAAACCGATATGGCAGCTCAAGATTACTTGCCCGCTGCTACCCGATGATTTCATCCTACCAGACGACCCGGTGGATGATATTGAACATCCTTTAATCTCTAACGGTTTGCGCCAGTCTGTAGTGGATGCCCCGGAACTAATCCAAAACGCACTAATAGTTTCTAATTTTGCTTGGTGGGCTGCTGTGGACGATCGCACTATTTGCAAAGCCCCAGACTGGATGTACGTGCAGCCGGTTCAAAAGAGGCCTCACAACGATCCCCGCCGCAGTTACACACATGATATCGAAGGAACAGTCCCTTTTGTAGTGATGGAATTTCTATCAGCTACTTACGGCGATGAATACTCTGTAGAACACACATAAGAAATCGGCAACTTTTTTGTTAGGAACAATTAATCAAAGTTCCTCGCTATGTCATTTTTCGACCGCATACAGGCAGAATAGAAGTTTATGCGCTTGCATCAGATCGTTCGGAATAAAGAAGAGGTTCGAGGGAAGAAGGGAAGCAGATCGAGATATGCTTTCTTCATCCTTCTTTCTTGAGTTTAGTTTATTACTTATATGTTGGCAAAAAAAGTTGAAATAATGTTAGTAGAAAAACTGGAAGAATTAAAAAATATTTTCGCACAGATGGAACGGGCTTTGATTGCCTACTCCGGCGGAATTGACAGCACTTTGGTAGCCAAAATCGCTTTTGATGTGTTGGGCGAGCGCGCTTTGGCAGTTACTGCTGTTTCCCCGTCTTTACTGCCAGAAGATTTAGAAGATGCGCGCATTCAAGCAGCAGAAATTGGAATTGCCCACGAGGAAGTAGAAACTCAGGAAATGGCAAATCCCAATTACACTTCTAACCCGGTTAACCGCTGCTATTTCTGCAAAAGCGAACTGCACGATACTTTGAAACCCTTAGCACTAGCAAAGGGTTATCCTTATGTGGTGGATGGGGTTAATGCTGACGATTTAAAGGATTACCGTCCCGGAATTCAGGCGGCCAAGGAACGCGGTGCGCGATCGCCCTTAGCAGAAGTAGGAATCACTAAATTTGAAGTGCGGCAATTGGCAAAAGAATTGGGTTTGCCTTGGTGGGACAAACCCGCTCAACCTTGTTTGAGTTCGCGCTTTCCTTACGGTGAAGAAATCACCGTTAGAAAGTTGCAAAGAGTCGGGCGCGCTGAACGGTATTTGCGCCAGTTGGGACTGAAAAATTTGCGAGTGCGATCGGAGGGAGATACGGCGCGCATTGAGTTACCGGCAGAGGAGATTCGGGAGTTTGTGCTAAATACGGATTTGCCTGCATTGGTGGCGGTGTTTCAGGAGTTTGGTTTTATGTACGCGACTTTGGATTTGGAGGGGTTTCGCAGCGGCAAATTAAATCAGGTTTTGCAGCAGGAGTTGTTGGGGGCGAAAGATTGATTAATTATCATGAAAAGACGGTCGCAATTTCGCTAAATTTGCATAAATCCTGACTGTTGGTTAAAGGAATAGCATAAACTAAACTAGCAGCAAGAGTAGCAAGTTTTATGAAAGTTAAATTTAGGTTATTTTCCGTCCTGTTGGCTTTGTTTTTATCGGCGTATATCCCCTTTCGGGTGTTAGCTAACCCGCAACCTTCGGGTGATACAGTTAGTTCTGCACTGTGGTGGCAAGTGGCTGTGTACAATCAGGTACAACAAATTAAAGATCGGCAATATCAAGGGTGTGTGTGGGGCGATTCTATTTCCTCGGCTCTGGGAGACTCTTTGGGAGCAGAAAATTTTAATTTTGCGATCGGAGGGATGAGTTCAGTCTCGCTGCTAGAACAGCTTAAACTTGTAGTGCCGCTTCGCTTTACCTGCGAAAAAGCGATTGTGGCGATCGGCACAAATGATGCTATGTACGGCATTAGCGATGAGCAGTTTGTCAGTAATTTAAAAGAGGCGATCGCCGTGATGCGATCGATCGGAACAAAACAAATTATTCTGATTCCTGCTTTTTACTCAACTCTTGCCGCCAGCTACAATCCTAAATTAGCAGGAACAATTGCTAGAGTTGACGAAATCAATGGTCTCATCAATCGAGTAGCAGCCGCTGAAAATGTGACTGTTGAATCTCGCGGCATACAAGCATTGTTTAAGGAACAAGCTCTCAATGCAGATTTAACAATTGACGGTGTTCACCTCAATGCTAAAGGTTTAGATATATACAGAAAAGTTTTGTTAAATATTTTGAATGGTCTCTTAACAACTCGCAATTTTTATGAGATAATATGTGTTTAAATTATTACTTTAAATTCCTTGCGGACTTGAATAGTGTGTTTTGAAATCAACGACCCTAATCAATTTTGTTGCAGAGAGGACTGAAGTCCTCACTACAAACTTATAAGGGTTATTTTACCTGACTAGATATCAAGGAGTAGTTGTCGTAGTTTGTGGCTGCATTTGCTGCGGCTGCTGATTTTGGAGCTGAATTTGCTGCTGCTGAATCTCAAGTTGCCGATTTTGCAGATCGATTTGCCGCTGTCTGTCTTCCAGTTGCAAGCGTCTGTCTTCTGCTTGCTGCAA
This sequence comes from Microcoleus harperi Pol14_C6, assembly GCF_036701295.1. Lineage (NCBI taxonomy): Bacteria > Bacillati > Cyanobacteriota > Cyanophyceae > Oscillatoriales > Microcoleaceae > Microcoleus > Microcoleus harperi. The sequence continues at coordinate 57,451 of NZ_JAUBQN010000025.1, forward strand.
TCTATCTTGACGTTGTAGCTCTCTTTCTAGCAGCCTGTCTTCACGTTGCTCTTGTCTGTCTTGACGTTGTTCGCGAATCTGCCTGAGCTGATTTCGCCGCTCGAAATCCCCTCCCAAAAATAAGTTTTGAAAAGCGTTGATAGTTGCTTGAAACCCAGTAAGAACGCCACTAACAGCGCTGATCCCACTTGCAACTCCTGTTATTGGCTGCAAGAAACTGTTGATATTGTCTCCTACCCTAGCATAGCCCGATCGCGCTACCAGAATCACATCGTTGTTGCGGAGAGTTGGGTTATTATTAGGATTCAACCCTTGAGCAAAATCTACCTCTATCGTGCGGCGAGAAACAGTACCGTTGGGGTTCAAACGCAATAGTTCTACCTTGTCTTTTTTAGCCCGCAATTGATTGAAACTGCCTGCGGTGAGCAAAGCTTGGTGAAGGGAGGTACTAGGCCGCACCTGCAAAGCCCCAGGCCTAATTACTTCTCCTACAATATTGATGCTAATCGCGTTCGGAGAAAAACTGCTATTTGCGACTTGAGAAACTTCAGCCAAGTCTACAGTAGCAGCAGTCGGGATAATTACGCTATCTCCTTCTTGCAGCAAAATATCTTGAGTTGAGTCGCCTTTTTGCAGCAAATCCCACAGATTTACCATGATAGTTTGTTCATTGCCACCTCTGACTCGGCGGCGGATTTGCACGCGGCGAATGTCAGCTTCTGTAGTAATACCACCAGCAATTTTCAGTGCTCTAGTTATTGTTGGTAAGCCCACAACTGCTCCTTGCTGTTGGTCGATAGATACAAAACTCAACTCGGTTTGTTGGTTGCTCGATCGCACATCCGAAGCAAATACAGTATAAGGCCCCGGCCGGTTTACTTCCCCGACAATTACCACGCCAATTGGTTTAGTAATATCAGCGGAAAAATTAGCACTGGCTCTTTGACGAACTTCTTGAGTATTCAGAGCCCTTGCTGTGGGTACAAAAATTGTATCTCCATCTCGAATCGTGACATCTTGACGCAAATTTCCCGTGTCTAAAAAATCCTGCAAATCAACATTAGTAACTTGCTCCGGCCCGCCTCTGCGGGGACGGCGAATTTGGACATTTCGCATATCTCCTGCTGATGTCACCCCTTGTGCAAGTTGCAGCATTTCCATCAAAGTCGGGAATTTTACTCCTCCTCCTTCTCTAGTGGGATTAATCTTGTAGGAACCCGGGCGAGTAACTTCACCCGCAAGACCTATATTTAGGGGGCGAGCGACGATCACAGTCACGGTAACAACCGGAACATTGATGAAGGGTTCGTATCGCTGGGTAATCACGTTAGCGGCTTGTTGCAGGGTCAACCCTTGAATTGAGACGCTGCGAATGATTGGCAAATTGAGCGTCCCGTCAACTAACACTTGATATTCCTTGCTGAATTCAGGAACGCCGAAGATATCTAAAGCAATGCGATCCCCTGGGCCTAAAGTATAAGCTGCTTCTGGTGTCAGCGGCGCAGAATTGCCGATCGGCGGCAAACTTGAACCCCTCGGTGGCGGCGGCGGTACTATCGGTTGGTTTGGGTTCCTAGCGGGCGCAGGATTTCTGATGGCAGGCAACTGAGCTCTACTGGGCAGCGAACTCAATAGCACCAGGAGTGCTGACAAACTCAGACTTGTAGCGGTTTGAATGGTATGTTTCATCTTTCTTCCCTGGTTGCAGCCTGCCAATGAACAAGAGCAATTTAGCTAGTGGATTTTAGTTTATTTTCCCTGCTGTCCAGTGTAGCCTCGCTGCGCTGTAAAATCCACAGGTGCCAGCATAAAAATTGTGCGATCGCACTTAACTATTTAGTACCTTGTTTATAAAGAAACTGTAAAGTCCCCCAACTGCGATCGGGATTAGGATCTCGTTTGAGCAAAATTCTTCCTACATAACTCGGAATACAAATCAACCCGCCAAGGAAATGGATAAAAAAAACGCCCGTATTAGAGGTAAAATGTTAAATAATTCTCTCTGCAGGACAAAGACAAGTGTCACTAAAACTGGATCAAGTAATTCCCTGGGGACGCTGCTTGGATGAATACATAGGAATGTTTAGCTTGACATCAAGTGACCTCAAGCTAAACATTCTTGATTGTGCCGCCGGCCCGGCAAGTTTCAATGCCGAAATGACTCGCCAAGGTAAAAACGTAATTTCTTGCGATCCAGTTTATCAGTTTACTGCGGTGGAAATTGGCGATCGCATCCAAGAAACATATCAAACTGTGATTGACGGTGTTAAGGCAAATGTAGACGGCTACCTGTGGAATAATTTTGAATCGCCGTACCAGCTAGGCGAAGTGCGAATGAAGGCGATGCAGGAATTTTTAGAAGATTTTCCCTCTGGTTTGCAGCAAGGCCGATACATTACTGCTGAATTGCCTGTTTTGCCTTTCGAGAACGGTAAATTCGATTTAGCTTTGTGCAGCCATTTCTTATTTGCTTATTCTCACCTTCTTTCGGAAGAATTTCATCTGGAAGCAATTACAGAAATGTGTCGGGTTGCGAAGGAAGTCCGGGTATTCCCTCTATTGCAGAGTTTTAGCGGGGAGGAATCCGAGCACTTAAACCCGATCGTCACAGAATTGAAAAAGAGAAATTTTAGTGTAGAAATTCAAGAGGCTCCTTATGAGTTTCAAAAGGGCGGTAATAAGATGCTGCGAGTTAGAGGGCGAATGTAATTTGCGGCTATACAAACTTTCGTCCGCGCCACGCGGAATGAAATAGAAATAGGGTGACTAGACTTAGTTTATAAATTTTTCCTTAATCAGAAAACAGCAGATTAACGCAGATGTCTTTCAAGATATTTTGCGACTTTTTCAAGATATCGATAAAAAGCTCGCTTGCCTACCTGATTTTGAATACATGGCAAAATCTACTGTAAAGTTAAAAACACGATCGCATCCATCACCCATTACCAAATCCACCATCCATCTGCGTCTATCTGCGTGCCTCTGCGGTTAAAAAAAATCTCATCAATAGCTTCGGAACAAATCAAATTACCAAACTTTGATATAATATTACACCTAGAAGAAGCCAAACTCAAACCAACTCATGCCGCAAACAGTCTGGATCGCACGACATGGAAACCGCATCGACTTCGTTAACCCCGACTGGTTTCTCACCGCAGAACGCCGCTACGATCCCCACCTTTCCGAAGACGGTCACGTTCAAGCTAAACAACTCGCCAATCGCCTCAAAGGTGAAGGAATTTCTCATATTTTTGCTTCCCCTTTTCTGCGAACTGTCCAAACAGCAAATCATGCGGCAGAAGCTCTCGATTTGTCAATTAAACTAGATTGGGGATTGTGCGAATGGCTGAATCCTGAATGGATGACAGAAATGCCGGAAACTGAGTCAGTCAAAGCTTTGTGCCGGCGTTTTCCCAGGATTGATGCTTCCTACAAAGGCGGTATTGCTAATTATCCCGAAACAGGGGAAGCTTGTCTCAAAAGGGCGGGGGAAACTGCTAAACGCCTCGCGGCTGAGTTTCCCGAAGATATGTTATTGGTAGGTCACGGTGCGTCGGTTTTAGGAACTGCGATCGGGCTGGCGGGCTGTGCTGAAACGGAAATTAACGCTTCTTTGTGCTGTTTGGTGAAAGTGGTGCGGAGTGAAGGAAAATGGTCGATCGCACTTAATGGCGATACTTCTCACCTGACTGACTCTGAAACCGCGATCCGGTTTAATTAAAGTTGAGATTCGTGCCAAAAATCGCATTTTATGCTATGTGTGTAAGGTGCGCCGAGGTGCACCCTACGTTAATCTGATTAGTCCGAATCTGGGTGTTATTGTTTAATCTCGATCGCACATTTTAAATCGAAAATCTTAAATAGGTATGGCTGGACACAGTAAGTGGGCGAATATTAAACGCCAAAAAGCTAGAGTTGATGCCGTTAAAGGCAAGGTTTTTGCTAGAATATCTCGCGAAATTATTGTCGCGGCCCGCAGCGGAGTTCCCGATCCCGCTGGGAATTTTCAACTGCGGACGGCTATAGAAAAAGCGAAGGCGGCGAGTATTCCTAATGAAAACATAGAAAGGGCGATCGCCAAAGGTGCGGGCTTGGCGGGGGGAAGTTCGGATTTAGAAGCTATTCGCTACGAAGGTTACGGCGTTGGCGGAGTTGCTATTCTGATTGAAGCGCTGACAGACAACCGCAACCGCACAGCGGCTGACTTGCGAGAAGCTTTTACTAAAAATGGCGGCAACCTGGGCGAAACTGGTTGTGTGGGCTGGATGTTCGACCACAAAGGAGTTTGTATTGTACGCGGCCCGATTGATGAGGAACAATTGTTTGAAGCGTCGCTAGAGGCGGCTGCGGAATCTTATGATTTGATATTAATTGATGAGGATACTGAAGGTGCAGAGGTATTTACAAGCGTGGCTAATTTGGAACAGTTGGCTGATGTTTTGAAACACAAAAAATTTGCAGTTTTGCAGTCGGAAACTCGCTGGATTCCCAGCAATACAGTGGAAATAGACACTCCTGAAAAAGCTCGCTCGCTCCTTAAATTAATGGATGCACTGGAAGATTTGGACGACGTGCAAAGTGTGACTGCTAATTTTGAAATGACAGATGAATTGATGTCTTCGGTCATGGTTTAATGGTTGAAAGATGAGGGATGGTGAGCGTCCTGCTGGCACTGCAAAAGACGAAAAATGGCCGGCGGGACGATCGCGCTAGACTATTACCAGGAAACGAATCCCTATCTGTACGCGAGTGGGGAGTCTCAATCCAACGCATTGCTCAAAAAGCTGCAATGAAAACGTCACCCCAAAATAAAGCCATGCTAGATAACAACGAAAGCAAAAGAGACAGCACCCACTCACAAGAAGTTCTCTCAGTAACCGAAGTAGCAGAAACCAAGGAGCGATCCAAATCCGAGGTGCAGGCTGAACCAGGGGATAAATCCAATTGGTTCGGTTCCGTTTTCGGAGCCGTCTCTGCAACGGCGAGTGCGGTAGGGAATGCGGTAGGGAATGCCGGAAGTGCGATTGTTAATACGGCGAGTGCGGTAGGGAATGCAGCAGGAAGTGCTGGAGATGCGATTGTTGTTAATACCGCGAGTGCGGTAGGCAATGCTGGAAGTGCGATTGTTAATAGCGCGAGTGCAGTGGGGAATGCAGTAAGCAGTGCTGGAGATGCGATTGTTGTTAATACCGCGAGTGCGGTAGGCAATGCCGGAAGTGCGATTGTTAATACCGCGAGTGCGGTAGGTAATGCAGTAGGCAATGCCGGAAGTGCAGCACTCCAATTTCCCAATTTTTGGGGTTCAGCCCTCGGTTCGATTTCCCAGAGTCCTATCCTGAAAAAACTCACTGAAAATTTCAAAATTGATTGGTTAGTCAGCGCCATCGATAAAGTTGATGTCGTGAATGCCGAGGCGCAAGTTCGAGAGTTGCAGCGCCAATATCCTCACGAGAAACCTCAAGAAATCGCACACCGTTTAATGGTGGAAAAAGCCTTGCTAGCGGCAGGAAGTGGCTTGGTTAGCAGTTTAGTTCCGGGCGCAGCTTTGGCATTTGCTGGCATGGATTTAGCGGCAATGACGGCGTTATCCGCCGAGTTGGTTTATCAAATAGCTGCCGCCTATGGAATGGATTTGCAATCGAGCAATCGCAAAAAAGAAGTTGTCGCTATTTTCGGTTTATCCTTGGGGAGCAATTTAGCGATCGAAGCTGGAGTTACGCTTGTCAGCAATATTCCCTTGGCGGGTGCCGTGATTAATGCTAGCGCCAGTGCGACAATGATTTACGCGCTGGGATACGGTGCTTGTCGGTTTTATGAAGCGCATCTGGATTCCTCGAAAATCGCAACCAAGCTCGAAGATTTACGAGAAGTCTTGCAAGCGGAAGGTGAGCAATATTTAGAGAAAGCGATCGCACAAGAAACGGTGATGGATTGGATTTTGGTGTATGTCGTCTATACCACCCAAAAATTTACCCTATGGGATGAGTTATTACCCCAATTACAAGCAGCGAGTTTAAATCCCAACTCTTTAGCTGAGATTGAAGCTGTGAAAAATAAGTCTAAATTGCCTCCCAAGCTGGATATTTTACTCGAACAACTCGAACTCGACTTTGCCGAACCACTTTTAAAGCGATGCACTGAGATCGTCGAGGCTGACGGTGAAATTAATGAACAAGAGGGGAAAATTTTGCTGACAATTCAACGGGCTGTTTTGAGCAAAAGAAAGCAAGCTCAAAAGCAAGCCTAGCCAACTTCTATCGAGGATGCGGTATCGGAAGCCACTGAAGCACAAACTGAAGTCTAAGCTAGATCGCAAACTCCCCCGTGCGTTCACGGCCGGAAATGTCAAATCCAATGCTCATAAACTGGCTCAAGCGAATGAGTTATAACTCTGGGAACGAGAGCAGTTAATTGATATAATTCCGGTTGCACGAGCGAGAGGATTCTTGACTGTTGACTAAAATTATGATTTCGGGAGGGACAACTGACTGTTTGGACATTGGAAGAATACCGATGCAACCGGACAGGATATGATTTAGTCTTGATTCGAGCTAAAAAATAAGGGATCTATAGACCAAGAATCCCAGTCTCTGAAAGAGCGGGGAGTGTCACTCGATTTTAGATTTTAGGTGTTAGATTTTAGATTGAGTCTACAGATGAATCTCGGAATTTGAACAAGAGTCTAAAATTTGTTCTCTCCACAACAAAAGTCTGAGCCTTGTATCCGTTTGTGGGCCGTGTCAATAATCTTTTTTCCCAGTCAGCAAATAAGTAACCATGTATCCCTTGCCTTTAACTTGAATGGCGCCGCGCTTCTGAAAAGCATATTTATCTTTTAATAACTGGTAGGTTTCGGCGGTGACTTGAATGCAGCCAGTAATGCCGTGGGATTCCATGCGCGAAGCAATATTTACTGTGTCGCCCCAGAGGTCATAAATAAACTTTTTTAAGCCGATGACGCCGGCAACGACAGGGCCACTGCTAATCCCGATCCGAATGCTGAAAGGTTCCGAATGTTCTAAACTCAGGAGCCGAATTTCGTGCAGCATATCGATCGCCATGTTCGCAACCGCCTCGGCGTGATCGTCTCTGGCCGTAGGCAAACCGCCGACAACCATGTAAGCGTCACCAATAGTCTTAATTTTCTCCAAACCGTGGCGATCGGCCAAGTGGTCAAAAGCCGAAAAAATATCGTTGAGCACTTCCACCACCGCAGTCGCTGAAATTCTCGACGAAAGCTCTGTAAACCCCACAATGTCGGCAAACATCACAGTCACTTCCGCAAAACTTTCGGCGATATTGTGTTCATTGTCCTTCAAGCGCAGGGCGATCGCTGCGGGCAAAACGTTCAGCAGCAGTTGCTCGGATTTAGCTTGTTCGAGTTCCAACTGTAGGTAAGCAGCCTGCAACTGTTCGGCTTGGCGAATTCTTTCTCGGGCTAGCTTTTCGATTTGGGCGGTGCGGCTCAAAGCTGTCAGCATATATGTCACCGGAATCAGAGTCCACAGCATCCCCATCGTCAGAGTTCCCCAAGAGCGCCAGTGCTTGCGAATCCGGCGAATTTCCGGCGTTGCTGACACGTACATAGACCACTGGCGGCCGCTAATTTTCAGCCGCCTTCTGCAAGCTGTATAGTTCGGACCTGGATTGTCAAGAATCGGGCAGTTTTGCAGGAGAGATGGTTCCGCAGTGGCTGATGCTGGAAGCACTTGTTGGCTGGCCGATTGGAACTGCACCGCAAATTGCTGAATTCGCCTCTCAGCAGGGAGATTTTTGAGAACTGGGTTCCCCGTTTGCGGTAACAGCGACCCTGCTTCTTGCTTGTTTGGAGCCTCGCTAACGAGATAAATATTGAGGTAGTCGGTATTGCGTCCTTTTAAAGAGGTTTGGAAAATATCTTTGCCTCGAAATACGCCCAGAACAAATCCTTGTAGCAGTTGGCGACGGGATACCAGGGTAGTCGGTTTACTGCTGTTTTCGTAAATCGGAACTATAGCCAAAAGACCCTGTTCCGGGGAATTACCCTGAGTTAAGCCGATGTAGTTGGTGACAATCATTTCTCCTGTATCGCGCCCTCGATCGAGCGCGACGCGGATTTCTGGGTGGGAGGCGAGGTCAAAGCCTAATACTGTCTCGTTTCCGGCTGGTGGTTCGACGTAGAAAGCCGGGAAGTATTCTGAACGCTGGAGAGCCTTGCGGAGTTCTCCTCGCGGGCCGCGCTCTGTAATCTCGAAGCTGGGCTCTGTTTCGTTTCTAGCTTTGGTTTCGTAGTTGCGGCGCTCGGAAGTGGGGACGCGGGGGGCCCAAGCCAGGAGTTGCAGGCTGGGGTGGACGGATAGGGGACGGGCGACAAACCGGGCAAAAGAGGAACGCTCGACGGCGCTGAAGGCTTTCATGTAGTCGCTGAGGGCGAGAACAGTATCTAAGTCGGAGTTGAGCTGGCGTTCGATGCCGATCGAAATATCGTCAATGCGGCGGTGCATTTCGTAGTCGCGGCGCTTGTCTTCCCAGTCCCAAACCAAGGCGAATGTTAGAAGCGACAGTCCCACACCCAAACCTAGCGTCAACGCGGCTGGAATGTAGCGAGACCAGGATAAAGGTAGTTTTTTCAGCATATTTGCCTAGCGAATAAGGGCAGCAGATTAGCACACCGCTGAGTGCGATTTGTTCCGGCCTCTGAGTGCGGTTAATTCAAAACCCTGATAACTCAAGCACCGACGGCAATTGGGAATTAAAAGTTATATCTTGAAACTTTTAAATTAATTTCCGATCGCTCAGCAGGGGATTTCAATCCAGAATTCCGCTCCCTGTCCGGGCGCTGAGATGCACCGCAGGCTTCCCTTATGTTTTTCTACCACAATCTGATGGCTGATGGATAATCCCAAGCCAGTTCCAGACCCTACGGGTTTGGTGGTGAAGAAGGGATCAAATAGCCGCTTGCGAACGTCTTCGGTCATTCCCGGGCCGCTGTCGGCGATGCAAATTACAATGCGATCGCCATCACAGAGCTGGTTTTTACTGTGGCTTTTCAGATCAGCTTTTTTCATGAGGGTGCGAATCACGATCGTCCGAGGTTGCGGTTGGTTTTCTAGAGCGTCGATCGCATTGCTGATAATATTGAGAAATACCTGGTTTAACTGACCCGCACAACAGGAAATTTTGGATATCTTCCCATATTCTTTAATAATTTCAATCCGGCTTTTTCTATTTGCCTGATGCAATCTGTGCTGTATAATTAATAGCGTACTGTCAATTCCTTCGTGAAGGTCTACCAACTTCATTTCTGATTCATCTAGTCGCGAAAAGTTACGCAGCGACAACACAATATTACTGATTCTTTCTACTCCTACTCTCATGGAATTTAGCATTTTTGGCAAATCTTCCTTCAGAAAATCTAACTCTAAGTCCTTAACTTTTTCAGCAATCTGAGGCACGGGGGACGGGTAGCATTCCTGGTAAAGACTTAACAGTTCAATTAAATCATGAAAATAGTTATCAGTGTGAGAAATATTGCCATTAATAAAAGTTGCGGGATTGTTGATTTCGTGAGCGATGCCAGCCACCATCTGACCGAGGCTCGACATTTTTTCGGATTGTACTAATTGGATTTGAGCGTTTTGTAGTTTTTCGTAGGCTTCTTGCAATTGGGTGGCTTGTTTTCTTAATTGAGATTCGGAAGCTTGGAGTGCGGCGGCGGAAATTTTGCGGTTTGTTATATTTTCAATCATCCCTAATTTGTAAATAGGTTTTCCTTCGCCGTCTCGAATTAAAGTAGCTGTCACATTTACCCAAACAATTTTACCTGTAGCTGTAATTTGGCGGAGTTCGATTTGATAGTGAGTAATTTCTCCCCGCTCAAGAGCATCAGCAACTTGGATATTTTTTGGAGAATCGTCGGGATGCCCGAGTTCTATAAAAGTTTTGTTGAGCAATTCTGCTATGGTATATCCCAGCATTTCGCAATAAGTTTTATTGACTCTCACTAACTTGTTATCATCTAAGTTCGCTAAGTATATAGCGATTGGTGCATCTTCAAAAATTGTGCGAAATAGTTCCTCGCTTGCACGGACTTTAGCTGCTAGGGAAAGCCGATCGGTGATGTCTTCAAACGTAGACAAAATGCCGACTACATTGCCGGAATTGTCGTGTAAAGGTATTTTATTTGTATCCAGACAGCACTGGGTGCCGTCGGCTTGCATTTTGGATTCTATGATGTGATATTCTGGGGTGTTGGTTCCCATGATACGACTGTCGCAGGCTCGAAAAACTTTTGTTTCTTCCGGCTTCCAGGGCATATCGAAGTCGGTGAGACCAGCGATTTCGCTGGGGTGATTGAAACCTGCGACTTTAGCAAAGTTTTTGTTACCTCCCAAGTAAACTAAATCTCGATCTTTCCAGGCGATTAACTGAGGGATATTATTGATTACCAACCACAGCATATTTTGGGATGTTTGCAAGGCTTCGGTACGTTCGAGGACGCGCTTTTCAAGTTCTTGATTGGCTTCTTGCAGGGCGATTTTTGACTCGCTGAGGGCGATTTCTGCTAGCTTGCGATCGCTGATGTCGATTGTCACTCCTTCCCACAGTATATCGCCCCCAGGTTGCGCTTCGGGGCGGGCGATGCCGCGAATCCATTTCAGTTTTCCAGATGGCGTTACGATCCGCCCTTCATATATCCAAGGTTTTAAAGTGTCGCCGGAAATTGCGATTGATTCTAAAAGGACTTTTAGGTCTTCTGGATGCACCGTTGACCACATTAAATCCGAGTTTTCTTGAACTTTTTCTGGATCTAATTCGTAGAGTTCGCAACAGCCTGAACTGACATAAATGAATTTATCGGAACCGTCGGGATGTAGCAAGTATTGATAAATCATCCCCGGCACGTTGGCGGCCATTTTTTGAAATCTGGCTTCGCTTTGCCGCAGTGCTGATTCTGCAAGTTTACGATCGCTAATGTCAATCAACAAGCCATCCCAAATAATGTTATCATTTTCGCCCCGTTCGGGTCGCGAAGCCCCGCTAATCCACTTAATCCGATCGCCCGGAAAAACAAATCTGCCTTCCCACCGCCAAGGCTCTAAAGTTTTAGCTGAGATAGCAACTGATTCATGGAAGCTGGGCGCATCCTCTGGATGAATCATTTCTATAGCGGGAATAGCTGAATTTTGGAGTACCTCTGGTTCTAATTCCCAGAGTTCGCGGCAGCCGGAACTGACGTAGGGGAATGACAAAGTACCGTCTGCTGCTAACTGAAATTGATAAATCATTCCCGGAACGTTGGCGACCAGTTTTTGAAACCTCGCTTCGCTTTGCCGTAGTGCTGTTTCTGCTTCTACGCGATCGGTAATATCGTAAAATGCCGATAAAATTGCGGCTTCGCCATTAAAATTAATCGCTCGCATCGACATTTTTACCCAAAACAAACTGCCATTTGCTTTCTTGAGGCAAATTTCTTTGCTGTCGCTAAAGCCGTTTTGTTTGACTAAACCTATCAATTGACGGCGGTCATTGATATTGGCATAAAGTGCCAGTTTTTTTCGCCCTATAAGTTGTTCGTAACTCAAACCTAAACTTTTACCTAGAGCAGGATTTGCATACAAAATAACGCTGTCTTCTAGGCGCGTAATTAACATGGGAACGGGAGTCGTACTGGCGATCGCGCGCAATCTTTCTTCGCTTTCTTCCCTGGCTATTTCGGCTGCTACTCTTTTGCTAATATCGTTCTGAACTCCGATAAAATGAGTTAATTTTCCCTCATTGTCTAAGATGGGGGAAATCATTAATTCGTTCCAAAAAGGAGTTTTGTCTTTGCGATAATTTTTAAGAACTACCTGAATTTCAGTTCCCGCTTGCAAGCTGTGGCGGAGTTTATTTAATTCGGCCCGATCGGTATCGGGACCCTGCAAAAATCGGCAGTTGCGTCCAATAACTTCTTCGCGGCTGTAACCGGTCAGTTTCTCAAAAGCAGGATTGCAGTAGATAATAGGTGTGTCATGCTTGCGAGCATCCGCGATTAGGATGCTGTTGTTCGACGCTGCGATCGCCCGCTCTAGGAGAGACAGGTTGAAAGAGTCTGTTGTCATCTGTGGCAATATCCAAATTCCCAGGGAGGGGACAGAACAATAAAAATTTATAAAAAGCTTGAGCCATTCTTATTCTATAATTTTATTTTCAATTTAGCTTTTTGAACAAAGTCAGCAGCCCAAAAAAGCCCATGGGGGAGAGGACTAATACCATTTTAGATTTTAGATTTTAGATTGGCAATGACTAATTCCATTAGGGTTTGGCGCACGGGCATACAGTTGCCTTTTGGTTTGAAAGTAGTACAACCGAAGGCATTAGGCACTTATCCAGAAAACAGAATGTGAAAATACCGAAAGCCCAAAGAAAACAGAAGGTGAAAATACTGATATTTTTAACTGTTTTTCTTCTCCCCTTTCCATCCGGCTCATCAACCCTTTTAAATTGACAAGCTGATGGAAGAACCCTGAGCAGTTTTGCTTACTTCAATCCTGGCTTGAAAAGCTTCTTTCAGGTGGGGCATATGGGTAACGGTGAGGATGCAGGCGAAGTCGGAGGCGATCGCATTAATTGCAGCAATCAGCCGATCGCACCCTTCAGCATCCTGAGTTCCGAATCCCTCATCAATAATCAACATTTGCAAAGCCGTTCCCGCCCGCTGAGACAGCAGTCTCGCCAGCGCCAGCCGAATCGCAAAATTAATCCGAAAAGCTTCACCGCCAGAGTAAGTTTCGTAGGCGCGAGTACCGCGAGCATCAGCAATTAAAATGTCTAAAGTGTCAATCAATTTAGTTGCTTTTTTAGAAGCAGCAGCCCGCTGAGTAATAAATTGAACGTGCAATTGATTCGCGCTCAATCTCGACAATATCTGATTGGTTTCCGCTTCGAGTTGAGGCAAAACATTTTCAATCATTAAAGCTTGAATGCCGTTTTTACCAAATGCTTGACCCAACTCTTGATAAACTCGCTGCTGGCGTTTTGCAACTTGCATTTGCTCTTTTTGAGCTACTAGCTGAACTTGCAGATTTTCCAGATTTTGCTGCTGCTGCTGGAGGCGTCCGAGACTTCCCAAATGTTGGTCTAGCTGCTGGCGGCGGCGACTCATTTGCTGTTCGATCGCACTTATGCGGGCTGTGGGATCGGGATGTTCTTGCAATTGCTGGTTCATCGCGGAAGTTTGAGCGCTGACAGCTTGCAAATCTCGATCACGCACGGCGATGGAATTTGCTATTTCATTAACCCGCTGCTGCACTTGCGGGTACTGCACAGTTGCTGAGCGCAATTTTTCGGCGCGGGCGATCCAAAACTGCGATCGGCGCATTTCGCTGCGGACGTGTTCGTGCTGCTCCAAATTATAGCCAACTTCCCCAATGTATCTATCTAAAGACAGAATTTGCTGCTGTATTTCCGAGCTATTTTTTTGCTGTTCTAACTGTTGCTGTACCGTGGCTAATTGAGTTTGCAAATCCGGGCGGCGAGCATTAATTTTATTCAGTTTCTGCTGAGCATCTTTGATTTGAGCTTGCTTAATTTCCGCCCACCGCAAGCGCTTTTCATCGCTGCGGGCGAGGGAGTGGCTGCGATCGCTGTAATTGAGCTGTTGCAGTTGCTGTTCGATTTGCTGGAGTTCGCCCAAATCATCGGCTGCATACTCGCCGGTGCGTAGCAACCGCTCTATTTCTGCAGCGTCAAGACGCATACTTTGCAGTCGGTTTTCATCTTGGCTCAGGCTATCTAATTGTGCTTGCAAATGGCTGCGGCGTTCCCGCAATTCTTGGTAGGGCGCTAATTCCTCTTCTAGTTCGCGGTATTCATGTCTGAGGACTTGAATTTCGCGCTCGGAGACGGCCAACTGTTCGCGCACAACCCACAGTTGGTTCCAGATTTCCTGCTGTTGGGTGTGGTGTTTTGTGACTACCAAATTCCAGTAGTGTTCGTCTAAAGGTCGATCGCACAAAGGACAATTGCCAAAATTCGCATCCCGCACCATTAAAGGCGAATTCGATGGCTCGTTTTCGGCAAAATTTGAGGTTTTACCTTCACTTGCGCTGGTTTCTCCTTCATGTTTCCGCAGCAGTTGCAGTTTTTGGTCGATCTCGGCGAGCCTGGTTTGATAGTCGCGGCTTTTGGCTTGCAGGTTTCCGAGAAAGTCGTGCCTTTCTTGACCTTTTTCGCGGACTCGCTGCTGATAAACTCGCTTGTTTTCCAACTGCAAAATTTGATTGGCGATGGCCGAGATTTCCTGCTGTAATTGCGGCTGTCGCTGCTGCTGCTGAACTTGCACCTGTCGGTTGATTTCCTCTAAGCGGGCGGTTAAACCGGCGCGGGCGCGATCGAGCTTTTGTTGCTTTTGCTGCTGCTGTTGTAGGAGCGGCGAAACTTGCAGTTGCAGTTGCTCTAGTTCGTTGAGGCGCGATCGAACTGCTTGCAACTGTGCGAGTCCTTTGTCAACCTCCGGCTGCTGTTTGAGAATTTCCCGAACATCTTTTTCATCTTGTTCTAAAACCTCTAATTGAGCTTGCAACTGCTGAATTTTGCTTTGCAAAAAGCTCAGTTCTTGACGTTGCTGTTCTTGCAATTGCTGACGCTGATTTTGGGCTTGTTGGTTGGCTTTGAATTTGCCAGCCAGAGTCTCTTCTGTCGCTTGCAAGCTGTGGAAATACGCGATGCCTGCTGTTATTTCCTTTTCTTGTCCTAGGAGGGCTTGCAGCTCATTTTGTTGCTGTTTGGCTGCGCTGAGCTCTTGCTGCAAGCGGCGGCATTCTTGAGATATATTGTAGTGCTGTTGCTGGTGGCCGGCGAGGAGTTTTTGCCAAGTTTGGCGGTTGTGGTGCTGGAGTTGCAGTTGCTGTAACTCGGTTGTGTCGGCTTGCTGCTGCTGCTGAAGCAAATCTGTTGCTTGCTGCAATTGAGTTTGTTCGGAGGCGATGATCTCTTTTTGTTGCAGTTGCTCTTGTACGGTTTGCAAACTCTGTTTGAGCACTTCGACTTGAGCTTTAAATTGTTTGGACGTATCTTTGGCTTGTTCGGATAAAGTATCGTAGGAGTCGAGCTTGAGCAGGTTGGCTAAAACTTGTTTGCGTTCGATCGGCTTTTTGAGCATAAATTCATCAGCTCGCCCCTGCCGTAAATATGCCGAGTTGATGAAAGTATCGTAATCGAGTTTGATGTGTTCGAGGATTTTTTGCTGAGTTGTTCTGAGACCTTTGTCTGTAAGCGTGCGAAAATTAAGTTTTTCCTCGCTGTCGGCAGAATTCAAGCTGACTTGAAATTCCAGACTTCCCGATTGTCCGCGCCGGCGGTTGCGAATCACCCGGTAGATTTGGCCGCCGGTGGAGAAAGTGAAATCAACGCGCACATCTGTTTCGCCGATGTGGATGATATCGTCTTCCGTATCGCTGCGGCAACAGCCCCAAAGTGCCCAGGATAGCGCTTCTAAGAGGGAGGATTTGCCAGCACCGTTAGGCCCGCAAATGCAAGCGGTGTGCAAGCCGCGAAAGTCTAAAGCAGCTTCGCGATAGCTGAGAAAATTTTTGAGTGTAAGTTGTATAGGAATCATTTAGGCCATCGCGCCATACAATCTATCTATAAATAACACTATTTGTACGCTGTTGCCTAGTTATTCAATCCAGATCCAGAACAATTGTCAGTGCTTCTGCAATTTATTCCATAATTGTCTCGGACAGGGTTCCGAGTTGTCGGACAAATCTTTGTTGCGAGACGGAACGGACTTGAAAAGTATCGGCGGCGGAGACTTTAGTCAAGCCATTTTCGTCGCTGGGTTCTAGTCGAACCATCGAATTTCTCTCGGTGTATCGCTCTTTTTAGTCAGTGATGGGAACAATAACTTCAAGCAGCAAAATTCCAACCGTTTCATCACTGACAATTACTACCGGACGGGTTTTGCCGATTTCAGCGCCCACAGTAGGTTCAAGCCCAACCAGCCAGATTTCGCCTCTACGCATTAGTTTTTATCCCTGCGTTAAGGCATTCTTCCTCGGAGTCAAAATAGGGTTCGCTGTCAGCCGACCACAAATCATGTAAAGCACCTCCCGGCATATAATCTTTGACTGCTGCTTCTGCTGAGGCTCTGAGTCTCCGCTTTCTCTCGGCTTTGCGCTGGGCTTTTTCTTCTATTTCTTCGCGCATCATCCGCGAAGCTGTTTCGATGATTTCTAGGCGTTCTTCTGCTGTCAGATTTTTGAGTGCTGCTAAGATTTCTGTTTTAGTCACGGTTTTTTCGGGTGGTGGGTGAGAAAGTGCGATCGATCTCATATGTTGCACCATTCTCAATAATCCTTCTTTGGGCGGGATCTCCTGCCCACCCCACAAGAAAATCTACTCTTTGTGGAACGGGCAAGATGCGCGTTCTTGACAAAAATGACGCAACATCTCTGATCTATCCAACCATCATTATATCTTTCACAAAAATCAATCTCGGCGCTCTATGCTTGTGGCGCACCCTGCATCGATTGCACAGGCAGATTTTCCATTATCAAAAAGGGTTGACTGTATTCCTACAGCCAACCCCGCACATATTTATTTGTCCTGTGTTTGCTAAAACAGCAACACTACCTGACAACATTAGGGAACGTATAGCCGACACCGACTAACAATCCCACTTCAGCTCCGTCGAGAAAACCAACATTCAGTCCCGCTGTAGCTGTAAAATTTCTCGACAGCGGCACATCTACACCACCCGAAATCAGGAAGCCAAAATTACTGTCATCGCCGGTAGAAAATGCTACGCCAACACCTGCATAAGGAGCAGCAGTAATCACAAAATCATCGCTGACTTCGACGGCCTCTTGAGATACAAAATCGTAGGTAACGGGAACTAGAACAGTTACATTGTCGCGGAACAAAACAGTCGGTCTCACCGAGAAATTGTTGGTCAAACCGATTTTGCTAATAATCGCAAATGAACCGTCGCCTAAGGCTGTATCTCCGCCAAAACCTAGATTGCCGCCAATGCCGATGTAGCTGGGCCCAGAACGAGTAGCTCGGCCCGGTCGGATTTGAGTTCCTTGAGCCACTTTTTCAGTTGCTTCCGAGACGGTTGCGGGTTTTTCAGCAACTTTCGGTTGGTTTGTCAGAGCGGAGGCGGAAGTGCTGACAGGATTGCTCAACACTTCTTTTGCTGTTTTGACTTCTTTTTCTTCCTTGGTTGCAGTCGGTTCAGAATTATTGCGATCGGTAACAATTGAGGTAGGTCGATCGCTCTTTTTGGCAGTCTCGACTTTTGACTGCACTGTGACACCATTATCAGCAATTTTAGCGGTTTCTTCCGAATTTTCAGTCTCAGCAGCAATGGAGGTATTTTGCGCTGTTTCTGTCTCAGCAATTTCAGATGTTGCTGCTTCCGATTTTTCTGGTGCAGCAATAGATACTGGCAAGTTTGCTGTCGGTTCAGAGGCTACTGGCTCTGGCGCTTCTGTTAGTTCGCTCCAACTGATGGAATCAATTTTTTTATTACTAGCCGTTGTTTCTGCGTCGGGTTTAACTGCTGAAGTTGCCGTCGGCTCAGAAGTTTGGTCAATATTTTGAGCGGCTATTGTTGCAGTTGTAGCGACATCGGGCAAGTTGCCAGTTTCAGCTTTCGCTGACATGGTACTGCAACAAACAGCTAAAGCTGCAAGATTTATTAACGCAAAAGTTGACTTGGAAAATAGACTATTCATAGAAACTCCTCAATGAACCGTGTGTTAAAAGTGTAAGTGTTTGAGGGCGACCGCCGAGAGCTTTGCTAAAAAAAGACACAAATAGGAGTTGTGTTGTTCCTAGATTGGCACTCAACCGTTGAAGAGTCAACTCTCAAACTGATTAGATTTAAGAACTGACGGCCGGTTTAGAGGCTAATTTAAATTTACCTATCGATCGGCTAAAAATCAATCCTAGGGATGGTTCCACCCTTGCTCCTGTTTAATTGAGAGGTCGATCGCGCGTCTGGCGTGCATTCTACAATACTGTACTTGGGGGGCCCTGCACTCGCAGCCACGCCGGAAAAATCCGGTTTTTGAGGGTGCACCAGCTCCCAACCAAGAGACAACAAGCTTTCAAAACTGTTTTGGCAGCCCCACTGTCCACAGCAAGTGCAGTTAATACAACGCGATCGGCTGCTGCACAGTCCATGACAATTAATGTAGAATAATACCACCGATCCGAGAAAGATTTGTGGCTCGATCGTGTCAAACTTACTGAATATTATGAAATTTGTGTAAAATTTAGTGTTCTATTTGTAAAGTTTAGCCTTCGCTTTCGCTCAGGGTCTGACCATCTAACAACAGCACGCAACTAAACAAGTAAAAAAATACAAATTATCTCATCTCAACCTGACTTTATGAGCAAAGTTCTAGTCATATTAGGCGAATTGAGCGATCGCGACATCGATTGGATGCTCGCCAACGGCACCCGTACCCAAGTCCTCCCCGGCACAACTCTGATTACCGAAGGTAAGCCCTTAGACGCCCTGTACATAGTTCTGGAGGGAACTTTGAGCGTTGCTGTATCATCTTTAGGCGACAAAGAAATTGGAAAAATTATTTCCGGGGAAGTTTTGGGCGAAATGTCTTTTGTAGACGGGAGGCTTCCTTCTGCTAGCGTCACGGCAATTGAAGAGTGCCTCATCCTGTCAATTCCCCGGCGGCTGCTAACTGAAAAACTAGAGCAAGACGTGCTTTTTTCCCTGCGGTTTTATCGGGCGATTACCAAATTTCTGTCGTCGAGACTGCGGGGTACAGTCAAACGTTTTGGCGATGATAATGATGGTTTAATATATCAAGATCCCGACGACGAGAGCGCTATCCCGGAAAATGTCGAAAATCCCGATTTGGCTGAATCGAGATTTCAATGGCTGTTGGAGCGTTTGAAGGGGAGTTGAAGTTGGACAACGAACAGTGTACAGGACTTAATGGATTTAACAGTAATTCTCAGTTGCCAATTTCTAGTTACTAACTCCCAATTCCCAATTAGAAAACATATTTTTCAGCGACGCGCCAATAGCGAGAAAAACGCTTCAAATCAATGTAACCATCGTAGCGGACAAAGGGATCGGGTGGCAAAACTTCTACAGGGTGCGATCGCTTAATTTCCCGGCAAATATCCTGAAACCGAGGACTGGGACTTTCCGCAGTCACCACTTGATTCGCGCCGGATTCGATCGCAAAAGCGATAACTTCTTCAGCCACATTGCCCCGCCGAATAACTACCGGCAACTCCAGCAAACATTCGTAAATAAACACCATTCGTTTGAGACTCAACTGCCATTCATCAATGAGCGCATCATCCCAAACCCAGATGGCTGGTGCCTCTGGGTGCGCTTGAAAAGCCGGACCTTCAGGACTCAAACAGTCGCCGTGCAGCCAAATAATCGGATTGTTCATAAATTGGGAATTGGGAATTGGGAATTGGGAATGCGGAATTGGTATTTGGTAACTAATTACAACAGTTAACAGTCAACAGTCAACCAATAAATTTTTAATTTCTGCGACCTTTTTTAGGGCGTTCCCAACTTTTAGAACCGCCACTGCGATCGACCTTTTCTCCATGAGGAAACAACTGCCCTTCCAAATATTCGTAAGTTCCCTCAAAATCGCATTGCCCATAAAAAGGACAATCGCGACAATAAACCGCCTTAGTGTAACGCTCCAAATTTTCCCGATTAAAAAAATAAGGCTTGTGGCTAAAAGTGCTGGCTACCCACTGCCAAGAAAGATTGTTGCTTGCCGGATCTCCATCTAGCAAGTGTTGCAAAAACCAGCGAGCTCCGGCTTGCCAACGAACGCGGCGCCAGTGTACGAGATAAGCTGCAGTCCACATCCGCTGATGATTGTGCAAATAACCAGTTTCTCGCAACTCACGGCTGAAACTGTCGATGCAAACCAAACCAGTCGTGCCCTCGACGACATCCTGTGGCAGAGTTTCGCTGTAATCTTTAGCAGTGTAACCAGTTTTGTAAGGTTCGCGGTCTTGCCAAATCCCGTTGCCCAATTCGGCGTACAGTCGCTGCCAATAATCCCGCCAACCCAACTCGTTGACAAGTTTTACGGCCTCTTCTCGATGCCGCACCTTCTCCAGCACGGCATCCCGGACTTCCGCAAGACTCAAAACCCCGTACCGCAAATAGGGCGACAAGCGCGTTACCGCACCGTTGAGGAAATTGCGGGTTGAGCCGTATTTGCTGGGGTCAATTTGTTGCAGGGCTGTCTCGGCTGCTTTCCGCCCGCCTAGGGTTGGGGGTACGCTGCTGTCCCGGCCGGCGGCTTCGGGGAACTGTTCACGCACGTAGGCAATTAATTCGTCGCGGCTGGCAAATTCCCGCTTCATGTCCTGACTCATTGTTTTTTCAAGCACCTGCTATTGTTTCTTAATGTTAAAGCTATGCGATGGGGTTAGAAGCTGCCCGATCGCCATAAATTGCCATGAGAGCCTGGTAACTTACAGTGGGCCCCAGCAGGAATCGATCGTCTGCTAGCAGCCAAAATTAGCATCAAAGTCAGTACACTCAGGGATAGATATAATACCAAAATCTCATGGAAACTTTTCCGGCGGACGCTCAAGCGATCGCCAGCTTAGCTAATCGACAGCAGCCAGGTACAAAACAACTGGAAAACAGCGAAATTCAAGAGTTCGATCGAGCCATGATGCGCCGCTGCATAGAATTGGCTCGCCGTGCTCTAGGCAAAACCGCACCCAACCCCCTTGTCGGTTCTGTAATTGTCCGAGATGGCAAGATTGTCGGCGAAGGGTTTCATCCCGGTGCCGGTCAACCTCACGCCGAAGTTTTTGCGCTCCGGGAAGCGGGGGAACTCGCCGAAGGAGCGACCGTCTACGTAAACCTGGAGCCATGCAACCACTACGGGCGGACTCCTCCCTGTTCCGAAGCTTTAGTTAAGGCCAAGGTGGCAAAAGTAGTGGCTGGCATGGTCGATCCGAATCCTTTGGTCGCTGGAACTGGGCTGACCCGGTTGCGAGAGGCTGGGATTGAAGTGGTGGCGGGAGTGGAAGGCGAAGCTTGCCAAAAACTCAACGAGGCTTTCGTTCACCGAATTTTATACCGCCGGCCTTTGGGAATTTTGAAATATGCAATGACTTTGGACGGTAAAATTGCTACCAGTAGCGGCCACAGCGCTTGGGTAACAGGCGAGGAGGCTCGGAGCGAGGTACACCGGGTGCGCGTCGGCTGCGATGCTGTGATTGTTGGGGGCAATACGGTGCGTCTGGACAATCCCCTACTAACGAGTCACCAGCCTGATAGGAATAATCCCCTGCGGGTGGTGATGAGCCGCACTCTGGATTTGCCGAAGTCGGCTTGGTTGTGGGAAACCTCTGTGGCGGCTACTTTGGTGCTGACTGAGCCTGGGGTTAACCCGGAATTTCAGGAATTTTTGATCGCAAAAGGGGTGGAAGTTGTGGAACTCTCGCCGCTGACACCGACTAATGTTATGGCTTATTTGTACGATCGATCTTTTCTTTCTGTACTCTGGGAGTGTGGCGGCACTTTGGCGGCGAGGGCAATTGCTGAGGGTGCAGTTCAAAAAATTATGGCTTTTATTGCTCCTAAAATTGTCGGCGGTCAAGGGTCTCCAACTCCTGTGGGAGATTTGGGGTTTTCCGCAATGACTGATGCTTTGACTTTAGAGCGGGTTTCTTGGCGCCCGGTGGGTCCAGATTGTCTGGTGGAAGGCTATTTGAAAATTAAAGATTGAAAGTTAAAAGCGAGTCTTTTTAGTTTTTGATTTTTAACTTTTAACTCCTTTTATGGTTGAAATTCTGATTTGGAGTTTGATGGTTGGCAGTCTCGGCTTGGAGGCGGCGCTCGCGGGTGTATTGGTGAGCCGCGAGCAATTGGCTGTGTGGCAAAAATACAACGAGGAGGAGGAAGTTTTGACTCGGTACGAATCTCAAGAAGATAATTTTAATGCGCCTGAAAATGCGCCCTCTAATGGCAATCCTCCACCTACTCCTAATGCTGTTGATTTGACGGTTTGGGAGTACAAGATTGTGCGGGCTAGCAACGATTTGTTTCGCAATCCTGCGATTTTTCACAAACTGTGCCAAGAAGAGGCGGAAGTTGGCTGGACTTTGCTCGAAAAGCTCGACGACAGGCGAGTGCGGTTCAAACGTCCGATCGCGCTGCGGGACGCCCCGAGACCTAATTTACCCACCTTTGACCCTTACCGCACTCATTACGGCCCGATCTCGAATGCGATGAGTTGGGCTGCGGCGATCGTGTTTCTGAGTGCGATCGTGCTTCCCGCTGTTTTGGGCTATGCTTTGGTGTCTACTACTCTAACCAGAAGTCGCTCTAATTGGCCTCCGGCACCTGTTCAATCTTTGCCCTCTCCCAGGGGGTAAGAAACTAATAAGTGAAAGATCGGCCCAATGGAAGAGGGAAGATGGAAGAATGAAGAGAGAATTGTTTTTTTTATCTCAAGTCCGGTCAACAAAGTATAATTAAGTTTGTAGTGAGGAATTCAGTCCTCTCTTCTCTTAAAAAGCTGACGACAAACTATTATATTAGAAGCAATTAACCGGACAACATCTAACTGACCAACCAGCAGAATTATTGAATTATATGTTTTTCTTTAATTCTGCCTTCTGTCTTCCACCTTCCAATTTTGGCTGCCTTCGACTGTAAACCATCCTGTCATATAAGCGGCGTGGGAGAAGGAGCGGAAAGCAATCTCAAGTCATAATTTGTATCGCCTTGAAATTGAGAAACGCGGACGAAATAATTCCCCGCAGGTAAAGGGCCATTGCTGACAATTGTTTCTGAAGTCGTGCCTAAATTATTAGACGAAGCAATAAGATCGTCTAATCCAACTGCGCCGTTGCCGTTGAGATCTTGAATTAATTCAACATCAACATCTGCACTCAAACCGTCAACAGTTACACTGAAAAGGCTGGGAGTATTGAGGATGAAACTGTAAATGTCGGCTGGTTCAGCATTTCCCACAAAATCGCTCGCCGTTTGAATTTCTGTGACAATGCCCAGGCTTTTTGCTGCGTTCAAATTGTCTGCGGGATCGGGGAGAGTGCTCAACAGTCCTTCTTGTTGACCGAATTGAATGTAATGGTCGATCGCACTTTTAACTGCGCCGCTATTGACTGCTGCTGCTACCAGCGGATATTTTTCTAGATAAAAGCTGGGGTCGAAGAAAACGCTGGCCTTGCGGTTTTCTAATTGACCGGCTTTGAAGTAGTGTTCAAATGGGGTAAATTGATTTGTTTGGACTGCTGTCTGCACGTCTGGGTTGCTTGTTAGATAGAAACCAACATCGAAGAAAGGGTTGGGGTTGCGTCGTTCAAATTGACCGAATCTAATAAAGTGATCTGCGGCTGAAAAGCCATTGAGTTTGGCTGATACCGCTACATCTGTATTGGTGTCTAAATAATAGCTGGCGTCGAACAGGGCATTCGGGTCGCGATTTTCAAATTTGCCAATTTTTCGGTAGTGATCGAAGGGACTCGATACCGTGCCTCTGGCAACTGCTACGGCCACATCTGGGTTGTTTTCGAGATAAAATTTGCTGTCGAACAGTGTTCTGAGGGTTAGCATTATTAAAAAAATCTCTCTGGACTTTAGTCGGGAAATTGCACGATCGAGAATCCAGTTTACATCAAAGTTTTGTTTTGTGAGGATGTCTTAATTATGGCTAAATCTGGACTGATGGCAATGCTGCGCCGCGCTGCGAGTATTGCTCAGAAATCAAGGGAAACGGGCATTCCGGCTGATGAATTGCTGGGGATGCTGAGCGCTGGCATTCCCAATTCTCCCATATCTCGACGCCGCTTACTGCACGGAGGTTTAGCTGCTGCGGGGGCTGTCGCTGCTGCGACTTTTACCAGGGAGGGAGGAGGAGCTTTTGCTCAACAGGGCGGACGATCGCCGATTTTGGTTGTGGGTGCGGGAATTGCGGGTTTGACGGCGGCTTATCGCTTGCGGCAAGCGGGTGTGCGCGCCGATATAATCGAGGCAACTAACCGCGTGGGGGGGCGGATTCGCACTATTCCCAAGGTGGCTGGAACGCTGATTCCGGCGGATCTGGGGGGAGAATTTATTGACACTGGCCACACTAATTTAATCTCGCTGGCGACGGAATTGGGTTTGCGCGCGATCGACTTAGCCCAAGTGCAGAGTGGACTGGTGAAGGATACTTTTTTCTTTCAAGGGCGCCGCTTTTCTCTTGAGCAATTAATCGCGGAATTTGCGCCGCTAGCGAGTAAAATTACTGCTGATTTGCAGGCGGTTGGCGATGAAATTAGCTATCAAGATTTTACCGAAGCAGCGGAAAGAGTGGACAATCTTTCGATCGCTGAATATGTAGACCAAGCTGAGACTAGCACCATTGTCCGGCAGTTACTCCGCATTGCTTACACGACTGAATACGGTCGAGATCCTGAAGAACAGTCGGCGTTAAATCTGCTGTTTTTAATAGGCTCTGAAGCGGGCAGTTTTGAATTGTACGGCAACAGCGATGAGCGTTATCAAATTGACGGCGGCAACAGTCAAATTATCAACAGTTTGGCGGGTCAATTGTCTGGTTCGATCGAGGCGGGGACGGTTTTGGAAGCGATTACTCTTTTGCCGGATGGCCGCTATCGGGTAAATTTGCGATCGGGACAAAGCGCGTTCGAGCGCACTTACGAGCGAGTTTTGTTAACTTTGCCGTTCAGCACTCTGCGAGACGTTAAAATTAACGTACCTTTGCCCCAACCAAAGCGCAGGGCGATCGAGCAATTGGGTTACGGTACTAATTCTAAGTTAATTACTGGCTACCGCAGCCGGATTTGGCGGGAACCTTATCAATCGACTGCTTCTGTTTATAGCGATTTAGGATTCCAGAATACCTGGGAAGCTACACCTTTTGTTCCTACTCCTAACGGTTTAGTTACTAATTTTACAGGAGGAAAGCAGGGTTTGTCGATCGGTGCCGGAACTCCAGAAGACCAAGCACAAAGATTTTTGAACCAATTTGAAAGAGTTTTTCCCGGAGTGAGAAATTTGCGATCGGGCAA
Source organism: Microcoleus harperi Pol14_C6 (assembly GCF_036701295.1). Taxonomy (NCBI): domain Bacteria; kingdom Bacillati; phylum Cyanobacteriota; class Cyanophyceae; order Oscillatoriales; family Microcoleaceae; genus Microcoleus; species Microcoleus harperi. The sequence goes on from NZ_JAUBQN010000025.1 coordinate 82,492, forward strand.
AGCTGTGCGGGCTTATTGGCCGGGAGAACGCTTTTCTAAAGGTTCTTATGCCTGCTATTTAGTCGGACAGTGGACGCAAATGTACGGGGTTGAAGGCGAACGAGTTGGCAATTTATATTTTGCCGGGGAACACACTTCGCTGGAAAATCAAGGTTACATGGAAGGCGGTTGCGAAACTGGACAAAGGGCGGCTGTTGAAATTTTGCAAGACTTGGGTTTGATACCTTCTGCTAATGCTTTGAATGCTCGAAATGCAAGCAGTTTGAACAGTCGCCGTCCCAGCCGGAAAATTCCCGGAGCGCAGAATCTTAGGAATAGAAAGCCGAGTATTAGATAATCTCGTAAGGTGCGTATTTAATACTTGTTTGCCGTTGCTCCTAGCCCGTGCATCTAATTCTTGTGGGGTGGGCTTCTAGCCCGCCCAAAAATACAATTTAGATGCCCAACAGCTTAAAGCCATTTAACTGATTTTAAATCGGAACTTACCCCCTGCGGGGGTAGTTCTGGGGGCTGTATTCTTTGTCCCGTCTCGGTTTTAGCGACTTGACTGCCGACAAACCGCAGTCATGTATTTAAGATTTTCTCAATATTTAGCGCCAGAGTATTGTTCTATAGATGAATTTAAGCAAAAACCCAGCCACATAAGGGTTGTAAGAGATTGTAGTCATGTAAAAGACTTGGAGGCTCCGGGCAAGTCTCACCTTGCAATGGTTTCAGACGGAACTTACCCCGTGTGCGGGGTAAGTTCCGTTTAATCAGTAAAATTACTGGTGTTTAAGATGTGTCATCTACCTTAAGATAGAAATTATGAAGTTATTCGAGCATCATTAGGGAAGTACCACGGGAGCATCACCCCTAGCAGGTGTCGCTGATGGACAAGAACTATGAGAATTCCCCCATCCCCTACAGGTAGTTTCCACCAAAGCACAATTTTTCCTACCCATAAGAAAAGATGAATCAATTGAAGCAGTCGGTAAAGCAGTTTTGGTCGATCGCAAACCCCTACTTCTTTTCCAGAGAAAAATGGGGAGCTAGGGGGTTGTTTGCCCTCGTAATTTTATTAATGCTAGGTTTCAATGCTGTGAGCATAGTCCAGAGCTATATTATGCGGGACTTGATGAATGCAGTCACGGGAAAGAATGTTTCAGACTTCTATAAGATGTGGCTGATGCTATTGGGTCTGTTTGCCATATTCACGCCCATTATGGTTTTCTTCTTCTATTCACAAAATGTACTGCAACTCTACTGGCGAAAGTGGCTAACGAACCACTTACTGAAGAAATATTTTAGCAATCAAGGTTTCTACAAAATTAAGTTCAATGATAAGGTTGATAATCCCGATCAGCGTTTAGCTGAAGACGTTAATTTGTTTGTTAAACAAAATATTGATATTTGGGGATTATTATTCAACCAAGTTGTCACAATAATTTCTTTTCTCGGCGTTCTCTTTACAATTGACAAGGCACTGACTTTAGCTGTATTCATACTGGCTGCTTTTAGAACTGTTTTCACTATCTTTATAGGTAAGAAATTAAGTAGATTAAAGTTCAATCAGTTACAACGAGAAGCAAATTTTCGTTATAGTTTGGTTCATCTTCGAGACCATAGTGAATCCATTGCATTTTACCGAGGTGAAGACCGTGAATTTAGTGCAGTATCACAGCGATTTAATGAAGTCTTGAATAATTTTAATAACCTGATTGTCTTGCAGCGTAACCTTGGTTTCTTTACCCAAGGAACCGGGATGATATTTACAAATTTACCTATAGTTTTTTTAGCTCCTCGATACTTTGCGGGTCAGATAGATTTTGGGCAGGTAACGCAAGCTTCTGGAGCGTTTGTGTCTATTTTAAGTGCCCTGGGCTTTATTGCCGAGCATTTTGATATGCTCACTAGCTTTACAACTCAGATTAATCGTTTGGGAACATTCGATCGGGTTCTGTCCGAGCAAATGGCAGCACCTCAAGCCGGCATGGCAACGATTGATGTTGTGGAAGAGCAGTATCTAGCGCTCCAACGGGTTACCTTAGAGACACCTAACTATGAGCGAATTTTGGTTAGGGATTTATCTTTCAAGGTGGCGCAGGGTGAAAGCGTCTTGATTGTTGGACCTTCTGGCGCTGGCAAGAGTTCGTTAATGCGAGCGATCGCAGGATTGTGGAATGGGGGTACGGGTTGCATTGTCCGTCCTAAACCGGAGGAAACGCTGTTTTTGCCCCAACGGCCTTATATGCTGCTAGGGGACTTACGCAGCCAATTGCTATATCCCAACACCAGCGGTCAAGTTACTGATGAACAACTGCACGAAGTACTCGAACAAGTCAATCTTTCCCATTTGCCAGAACGGGTAGGTGGATTTGATGTGGAATTGGAATGGGCTGATGTTTTGTCACTAGGAGAACAACAACGGTTAGCATTTGCACGCCTACTGCTGACTAAACCTCGCTACGCTATTTTGGATGAATCAACGAGTGCATTGGATGTGGCTAACGAGAGACGGCTCTATCAGTTGCTCAAAGAAACAGGAACTGCCTTTATCAGTGTCGGTCACCGTCCGACTTTGGTACAGTATCACGAGCAGGTCTTAAGGCTAGTTGGTAATACCAATTGGCATCTGATATCGGCTAAAGATTACAGCCCCGCTCTCGCCGAGTTTGCTTGAAAAATGCAATTGCCGAACTGCAAGTAATGGTCTTTACCGTATCTGCCTCAAAATTCCAGGCGTGCGATCGGGTAGAACAGAGTAACTTTTGACCGTACACGTCAATCACTTCCTTTTTAGGAGTTTTTCAATAGTGTCGCGTGTTGCCATAGCATTGACATCACTTGAAAGCAGTTGATGAAGACTCCAACGCACAGTATACTGATAGCGATCGCCCTGTTTGAAAAGATGTAGTGGAGAAAGCAGTTATAGTTCTGCTGCCCTAGTTCTACACCAGCAGATGCAACCCGCTACTATCAGCAGGGTTCGCGTGAAGATAGCGACCCGTCGTCTCAATTTAGCTGTGTCCCAATGTTGCTTGCACCAAGAAGTTGATGGGCACACCCCTATTCAATGCCTGACTGGCGGGAGAATGCCTTAGCCAGTGCGGCGAAACTTTCCCCTCAACCTCGGCCCGCTTGCCGGCAGTCCCTACAATTTTGAGAACGTGGGATGAGGTCAAGTGCTCTCCTTTCCTGCTCAAGAACACCACAATCTGTTCTAACGTTTTTGTCCTGGGTTATCTTGAGTAACGACCATGACTTTACTTTACTTTCTAAAGTTTGATGTCTTATTATAGCACCATGCAGCGTGAGTGCGACGCCCCCTAAATATAGATATGCTAGCCTAATTTTTAGCTGTATTGTATTGTAGGATTTATTTCAGAAAAAGCCGAAAAAACATGATTTATTTACATTTAACAGTAGCTTTCTCTAGTTTACTAATGTCCCCGATATCAGCTCGCCCTTTGATTGCAGACGCTACAAATACAATTGCCCAAAACTCCGAAATTGACGAGCCGTTTTGCTACATGAAAACCCCCGACGGCAAAACAGTAGACTTGGGAAAGTTATGCGAGAAACAGCCAGCGTTAGGAACTTCCCAAACTTGCATTCCCGGTTCCAACATTGCTGCGAAAGTGTCTATTGCTGCGACTAATTATGACGGCAACTTTTTTAGCGGTAAAGTCCTTAATCAAGGCTGCAAAATAATTAAGAATGTCAAAGTCAATTATGAAGTTTTGGACGAGTCAGGCAATTTAATTGACAACGGATTTATCTACGCTGAACCAGTTAATCTTGCGCCCGGACAGTCAGCCGCCTTTCGGGGCGAAGTTGTCGCGGGGGCTAAGGTACAGGCTACTCATGCCGACGGTCAGGAATTATTTTAGATTTTAGATTTTAGATTGTAGATTGAAGAATTGGACAATTAGTCCCACGGATGAATCCGGGAGCTTTGTATCCCGAATGCTTTCGGTGAAGAATGATTGTTGAGATTTGCCCGATCGCTGATATCATGTTTTGGCTCAGATATCTCTATGACTTACGCAGAGATCCCCCTAAATCCCCCTTCAAAAGGGGGACTTTGAATAATAATCTTGTCCCCCCCTTACTAAGGGGGGTTAGGGGGTATCGAAGTTTGAATATTCTTGCAGAGATCCCCAAAAACAGAATTTGCGAGGGCAAAATATCTTGAAAACTCGATCGACATATTGGCAAATCTTACCCTACCTCCGTCCCCAAAAACAAACCATCGGTAAAGCATTAGCTTGTACCGTAGTATTTACCGTATTTTGGCCGATTATAGCGTGGCTAGTTGGCGAAACAGCCAAATTTATAGGCAAAGGAGATTTACAAGGGTTCGCTCAAATTGCTGCACTCAGCGCCATTATCTTTCTAATTCGCGGTACAGCCCAGTACGGTCAAGATACGCTGATGGCAAAAGCTGCTTTGACTATTGCTTTAGAAATCCGCAAAAAAGTCTACTCCCACCTGCAAAAACTCAATATCGGCTACTTTGAAACTGCCAAAACCGGAGACTTATCCTACCGCCTCACCGAAGATATTGACCGCATTGGCGAAGTCGTAAATAAATTTTTTCATCAGTTTATTCCTTGTGTTTTGCAGCTAATTGCCGTCCTGGGATATATGATTTATCTCAACTGGCAATTAACTCTAGGTGCATTAATTATTGCACCGCTGATGGCTATCTTAATTGGCTGGTTTGGTGAAAGACTGCTAAGTTACTCGCGGCAAAGTCAAAATCGCATCTCTGATTTATCCGCTTTGCTGACAGAAGTATTTAGTGGCATTCGTTTAATCAAAGCATTTGTGGCTGAAGACTACGAAATTGCCCGCTTTGCAGAAGAAGCAGAACAAAACCGCCGCGCTAAGTATTTGTCAGAAAGAATAAAAGCACTTCAGTTCGTTGTAGTTGGCTTTCTGGAAGCGATGAGCGTAATTTTGCTATTTTTCCTGGGAGGTTGGCAAATTTCTCAAGGAAATCTCACAGGTACTCAATTTATAAGTTATATCGCAGGGGTGGCGCTGTTAATTGACCCGATCGCTATTACAACTGCTAATTACGGGGATTTTAAGCAGGGAGAAGCTTCTAGCGATCGCATTTTTGAATTATTAGCAATTGAACCAACAGTAGTCGAAAAGCCTGGGGCGATCGAACTTCCCCATGTTACCGGAAAAGTCGAATACCGCAATATTAATTTTGCCTATAGCTCAGAGACACCCATTCTGCAAAACATGAGTTTGTTGGTGCTTGCCGGAGAAATGATTGCTCTCGTGGGTGCATCGGGTGCGGGTAAAACTACTTTAGTAAACTTGTTACCAAGATTTTACGATCCGCAAGCGGGACAGATTTTAATTGACGGTATTGATATTCAAGATGTCACCTTAAATACTCTGCGGAGGCAAATCGGAATTGTACCGCAAGAAACGATTTTATTTTCTGGTACAATTGCTCAAAACATCGCTTTTGGGCGATCTTATTATGAACTGAAAGATGTGCAAAAAGCTGCGGAGATTGCTAACGCTCATCAATTTATTAGTGAGTTTCCCGACGGCTATCAAACTTGGGTAGGAGAAAGGGGTGTAAATTTATCTGGGGGACAGAAACAAAGAATTGCGATCGCCCGTGCAGTTTTGCTCGATCCCAGAATATTGATTTTAGATGAAGCGACATCGGCGCTGGATTCGGAATCCGAAAGTTTAGTGCAAGAAGCGCTGGAAAGATTGATGCGCGATCGTACTGTGTTTATTATCGCTCACCGCTTGGCTACTGTGCGGAGAGCCGATCGCATTTTAGTTTTGGAAAAAGGCAGAATTGTCGAATCTGGGACGCACGAGGAGTTGTTGGAAAAGGGCGATCGATATGCTGGCTACTACGCTCAACAGTTTAGTCAGTAGGCTAGGTTAGAAACCGGGTTTTTGGTCATTTCTGCTGGCCTCAACGAAGTATTCTCGAAAAAACCAGGTTTCTGACCACCCGTGGGTAAGTCCTGTTCGCGATAACTGTAGTAAAAATCTCATTCTAAAGCCTCTCTCGTCTCCACAGAAGGGTGAGTCCTGACTCGCATAAAATCGTCCGAGAACATATTTAAACTATCAAAAAAAGTTTTCCAAGGATTTTCTTTGGAGCTCGGGAGCTTTTCTGGTATAATCACAAACACTTCTACTTCTTCACCCACAGATCCAGGCGGCAGTTGAATTTCAAGTTTATTTCCTGCAAGAACTTTGGTTGTAATCCGTATTGCTGACTGCATACTTCCTCCTTTTCGATGATTAATTTTCAACAGCACCTAAAGCTTTGAGCGTGGCTTTTTCAACTTCCGTTAAACCTGTAACTCCTGTGATATTCATGTTTTCATAAGGTCTGTCACTTTTGAGTATTTTGAGGCACTCACCGGTCTCAATCTCCCACATCATAATTGTTCCATCCCGACTACAAGCAGCAATATTTTTTTCATTTGAACTGAAGGCAACTGAGTTAATTCTACTGGTATGACCTTGCAAAATTTTTAGACATTCACCTGTACGGATATCCCATATTCTTACCGTTCCATCTACACTTCCACTAGCAACTATTTCACCCGAATAACTAAAGGCAACTGAACGTATCCAATCAGTATGCCCCTGCAAGATTTGGAGACATTCACCACTGCGGACATCCCATAGTCTTATAGTTCGATCGACACTTCCAGTGGCAAGTATTTCACCGTTATGGCTAAAGGCGATCCCGGGTGCCCAATTCGTATGCGCCTGCAAGATTTGGAGGCATTCACCAGTATGGATATCCCACAGCTTCACCGTTCCGTCAAAACCTGCACTGGCAAATATCTCGCCCAAAGGACTAAAAGCAGCCGAGTGTACAGAATTGTTATGCCCGTCCAACGTTTTGAGGCATTCGCCAGTAACGATATCCCACAGCCTCACCGTTTGGTCATAACCTGCACTCGCAAGTATTTCACCATTTGAACTGAAGGCGATCGATCGTGTTTCATTGCCAAATTCTGGCAAAGTAAGGAGGCATTCACCACTGCGAATATCCCACAGTTTCAGTGTTTGGTCGTAACTAGCGCTGGCAAGTATTTCACCCGAAGGATTGAAGGCAACTAAGTTTACCCGATCGAGGTGTCCGCGCAAGATTTGGGGGCATTCACCACTGCTGATATCCCACAGCTTGACTGTTTGCGCGTCATCGCCGCTGGCCAGCATTTCACCGTTAGGACTGAAGGCGATCGACCTTACTTGATTGCTATGCCCTTGCAGTGTATTCAAGCATTCACCGCTGTTGATATCCCACAGCTTCAGCGTTTTATCGTAACTGCCGCTAACAAGTATTTCACCCCCAGGATGGAAGGCGATTGACCCTACTCGATCGTTATGCCCTTGCAAAGTATTCAAGCATTCACCGCTGTTGATATCCCACAGTTTTGCTGTGCGATCGTGACTGCCACTTGCAAGTATTTCGCCATTTGGGCTAAAGGCGATCGACTTTATTTGATCGAAATGTCCCTCCAAAGTTTTGAGACATTCACCGCTACCAATATTCCACAGCTTCACTGTTTTGTCGCCGCTGCCACTAGCAAGTATTTCACCAGCAGAATTGAAAGCAACTGAAAACACGTTTTTAGTATGACCTTGCAAAGTTTTGACACATTCACCAGTACCGATATTCCACAGCCTCACTGTTTCGTCACCGCTTCCACTGGCAAGCATCTCACCAGCAGGATGGAAAGCAACTGAACATACAACTTTAGTATGGTCTTGCAAAATTTTGAGGCATTCACCCGTGCGGATATCCCATAACCTTATCGTGCGATCGTAACTCCCGCTAGCGAGTATATTTCCATCGGGATTGAAGGTGACTGACATTACTGATTCGGTATGTCCCTGCAAAACTTTTAAACATTCACCAGTCTTGACATTCCATAACTCGATCGTTTTGTCATAACTCCCGCTAGCAAGGATCTCACCATCAGGACTGAAGGCGACTGACTCCACCACGTTGGTATGTCCTTTACAGGTCAATATTTCTCTGCCACTGCTAGCTTCCCACAAGCGAACTATGCCATCAGTATCACCTGTAGCTAACAGTTTCCCATCAGGGCTAAATATGACCGATCGCACGCTGCTGAAGATTTTAGTAAAATCAGAATTAGCCAAATTAGCTTCAGCAAAGTTGACGCCACGCAGCGTCGCATTTGTAAAATCAGCACCTAAAATAACCGCACGAGCAAGGTCTTTTGTTTCTAAGGCAGTGCGATCGATTTTCACCAACAGCGTCGCCGCATTCCCTCCCACATAACCTACCTCACTTTCTGTTTTTCCCCGCGTTGCTTCCACAATTTCCAATAATTCCTCCGTAGCTGCCCCTACATCGAGGCAGGGCCGGCACGAGGACACCGCCCCTACCATTGGTAACAACAAATCCATCACTGCTTTTGTCAGCGGCGCGTGTCCGAAACTCTGACGGAGTTGCCCTAAATCTTCAGCAACAAATCCCTGCAAAGCTGCGATAAGTTCACCCTTATTTCTCTTCAGGGCTTGCAATCGACAATAATTAGACCAAGTATATTTTTGAGGCGCTGCATTAGGATCTAAACAAGAATGTTCAGGCGCAACTAATTCGGTAAAATCTGCCGCCAAAACTCCCAATTCCGCCGCAAATTTATAAGCGACAAAAAACTCTAATAACGAACGGTGGGCTGGAGTATAATCCCCATCTGCATTGCGGATCAGCATTGTCTGACCCATCATATCGTAGTGCCAGTGGTCTAAGTCTTTTTCCTCTTGGACGACGGAACCAAACAGGTTGCGAATGCGATCGGGAAAACCGCGATAATTCAGGCTCATTTGGTCGGTAGACAGCATTTCCCAAGACAGTTCGCACAAAAAGTAAAGCTTATCTGCTACAGAAGTAAAAGTACGTTCTGCTTTGATATCTCTCTCTATCTTCCGCCGCACCGCATACAGATATATCCGCGACATATCGACTGGTTTTCCTGCTTCAATATCGGGCAATGCTTCCAAAATTAACTCGGTCATCACCGGGCGACGCGCTAAATCCAATAGTTGCGGGTTTCCCATGACTTTTTCGACTGTCGCTGCTTCTGTTTGAAATGACAGCGCTTGCCCAATTTGCTCGTCGTTAAATTTCTCTAATTCTAAGACTTCAAATTGGGGAGTTTCGCCTGTTAAAATGGTTGTTGATGCTTGCAGTTCTGCATTGAACAATGCCCGTCCTTCCTTGCCTTCAGGAAAGTGTTCGGTACGGCAAGTGAGGATGACTTTTGCGCCGGGAACGACGGTTTTTGCTAGTTCCCAGAAGTTGTTGATGGTTTCTTGCCGATCGCACTTAGCTGCCATTTCGTCAAAACCATCGAAAATTAACAGAAATTTGCCCATGCGATTCAGTTGTTCAAAAGCAGAATAACCCGCCAAAGGTATCTCGTGCTTGCGAAAGAAAAACTCGGAAAATAGCGACTCAACGCTAACTGCTTTGGCGTAATCTCGCAAAGGAATTACTAACGGCAAACGCGGACGTTCTAAGCCGCGCTTTTGAGCATCTCGGTAGCGTTGCAGCGCCATCCAAGCATAGTGCATCGCAAACCAAGTTTTCCCGGTTCCAAATTCTCCTAAAACTGAAATATGTTCTTTTACTGGGTCATTCAACCACAGGTCAATATAACCTTCGATCCAGCCATCTCGCCCGTCATAATGACTCACGCCTATCTTGCGGTGAGTATCGGGGTCAATTTCTTCTTTCGTACAGGCTAGCGGCACATATTTGGTATCAATTTCTCGGCTAGTAATTTCTGTTTCTAGCCAATCCAGGTAAGCGGTGAAATCGGCATCTTGGTCGAGTAATTCATCGAAGGTATAACAAGCTAAATCGCGATTTTCATCTTTTTCTACTTCATCCCGCGCGGCGCGACTGATGCGGCGGGCGGTGACTAACCAGCCTTCATCGGTGCGCTGTTTTTCCACAGACTCGCGCAAAGCTGAGATATCCCTGAGTCCGGCTTCTCCGGCAATGCCGCGCACTAAAATGCGATCGTACCGATTGCGTCTGACGGGAACATTGATAATCCATTCAAAATAGTTATCTTCCCAAATTTCATATTTCTCAAACCGATAACTTAATGTTTCAAACCAACCTCGAACTTGTTGCGATAAAATAAAAACTTTAGACTTTTGAATATTGCTTGATTCGGCTGCTGGAAGTGCGGGATAATCTTCAGCTTCCAGTCGTGCAAATTCGGTGCGAATTCCTTCGATAGTGGGGAGGCGTTCGATGCGATCCATTACCATAGAGAGGCGTTTTTGCAAAGAGGCGAGCGCATTTCCCACCATCACATCTCCCAGCGTCCGCGTCCGCTTTGCTACTTCCATAAACACGGCGGCAAATGCCATGAATTCCCGTCGGGGGTCAATGCCTAAATCTCGAATTTCTTTGCCTAAAGCACTATCATTCAGATATTCATCGCCTGCTTGAATTAAAATGGCTGGGCTATCGGACTCGAAAGCTTTGCGAAATGCTGATTCAATCTCTTTTTGGCGAAACAGTTCTAAAATTTGCTTGGGTTTGCCAGCGCCGTACTCTACTAAAGTATAAACATAGACTCCCGCGAAATCGGCGGGCGGAGCATCGGGGTCGAGGTTAAATCTTTTTAATAATTTGATGACAGTTTCGTTTCGCTGAAACTTGTCTTTGACGGTGCCGAAGGGAATTGCCGTCAGGAGACTGATAACTAAGTCGAGACTAATTGGGATCATGGAGGTCTTCCTGTTTGTCCGTGGGAGTAATGCTCAAATCTCAAATCCGGTGGCTGCGTCCCTGAAATGCGTTGCGGGCGATCGCAAACTGCTCTAATTTTATGTTAACAGGAGTTACGCACTCCGGCAAAAGAAACCTGGTTTTTACAGACTCTGCGGGCTGGAACAAAAATTTTTCGGAAAAAACCAGGTTTCTGACTACCCGTGCGTAGGTTATATTCAGTTAATTAGCTTAGCATATTTTCCAAAAAATGACAGTAATAAACAGAGCAAATACCGACCTATTTTGTAGTAAAATAAACTTTTATATGAGTTGTTATATCTTGAAGGGAAAAGCTAAAATATAGATAACTAACAAATAAATCTTGCTATCTATGAAAATACAATCTTCTGTCTTAGTCCACCTGGGATTTGGCAAATATGTACGCTCCGATCGAGTAACAGCAGTAATACCAATTGAAGAAGAACGCGGGCCCGGTCGGCGCACTTTCGTGCATATAGACGGCGAAGCAGATCCAATCGTTGCTTCGCGCGCGGAAGACACGATCATCCGCGATTTGGTGCAGGAACCGCGCGAAATAACTCAAGCTCGGCAGCAACAAGAAATTCTCCAAGATTTGCTGGCAGATTTGAGCAATGTTAACGTCACCGTGCGCCGCATCAGCCGCGATGAAGGCGGACTCGACCTCGAACGTTTAGAGCGTCGGATTCGTCAAATTCTAGAAGCCTAAAAACAAAAGACCGCCCGGGCGGTCTTTCTGATTATTTGTGTCGCTAAAAAGTTTAAGTTAAGGGTTTCAATGTAATTTCGATGTCCGCTAAACCGGTGAGTTTTTCCACTACTGGCTCTTCTTCAACTCGCGGTACAAAAATAGTTAAACCTCCTGGAACGCACTCAATAGAAACTGGAGTCATGCCAATGATTTCCCCATCTAAAACCACTTTTTGAGGCGGCTCCGTACTAATCGTTACTTTTTTTGCCCGCAAATAACCGATGTCGTCGCGATCTGTAGGATTGCCGGTCAAAGCTGTTTGCAATAGGTGATAAGAAGCTGCGATCGCCCCAGCTTTATTCTGAGGCGCCACCAGCGTCACGTCCAGCAAGCCGTCATCAAAAACAATCCCCGCCGGGCCTTGAGCTAAAATGGAAGTAGGCGGCGCTGCATTCGCCACTGTCACGGCCACAGCAGTAAGGCTGATAATTCTATCTTCGGTTTCGATTTCTGCTTCAAATCTTTCTAAATTGTTTAACTGTTTAATTCCTGACAGGATGTAAGCCAGCATTCCCCAGCGATTCTTCATTTCGCGATCGGCTAGTTCGACAGTTTCCGCCTCAAAACCCACTCCAGCTAACAAAACCATCGGCTTTTCACCGTTGCAAATCGCCGCATCCACCACCCGCGTCAACCCTCCCAAAATAGTTTCGCAGGCGGTGTCAATAGTATTGGGAATGTCTAAAGCATTAGCAAAAGCATTAGCAGTTCCCCGCGAAATAATTCCTAAAGGAATATTTGTGCCGACAATCGCCCCAGCAACTGCGGACAAGGTGCCGTCGCCCCCGGAAGCAATAATTGCCTCAACCCCCCTAGCAACTGCTTCGCGGGCGATTTGATCTGCGTCTAATTCGGGGGCTGTCAGCCGAATGTCTAAGTCAATAAAAGGCTCTAAAAGTTCCTGAATCCTAGCTAAGTCTTGGTCGGGGTCGCTGTTGCCGGCGGCGGGATTGAAAATTAGGCAAGCTGAACGTTTCATAGTTGGTAATAGGTAATGGGTAATGGCTGAACGGAAACCCTAGATTGTTTTGGTTTGTATCCAAGTTTCGAGCGCCATCGCATCCCCCTTAATAAAACCCATTTTGACTGTTCTTATCCCCCGTTATTAAGGGGAGTTAAGGGGGAGCAAGACTCAACTATAACCCTGATTTAGACATGGTTTTAACATTAAGTTAACACAACTGCCATGCCCGCTAAACTCCGACAACAACCTTCACCTATTTTTCAAAGGTTTAATTAAGACTTGACAAAAGTCCACTCTAAGACTTCGCGCCGAGCTTTGTGCAACGCTTCCTTGATTTCCTTGTTGCTGTCGAACTTGACTTTATCCAAAAGGCACGCTTCGACGTTAACAGTAAACTTATCTTCTTCAAAAGGCCAAGGAGTTACAGTCACGAGTTCGTTGCTGTGCTGTACAATATCGTAGCGCTTGCCGTCCGGGCCGACACTAATTTCTAAAGCTCGTTCTCCGGCGGGTAACTCGCGGCTGCAAAGAATTAATGATAGCCGATCGCACCACTGGAAAAAAGCATAAGCTGCCTTAGCATCTTCCTGAGAAATATTCAACTCTTTTTGCCATTTTTTTTGATTTTCCAGTTGTTCGTCCAAAAACTCGTCGAGTTCCTTCGACTCTCCCCGCTTTCCTTCATTGAGATAGCTCATGTGCATAGAAATCAGCATTGCTACCCACCTACCGCGATATAGGGAATTCTCCGTCATGGCTTTAATTTTCGGCACAGAAGTTTCCGTCTGCAAGGTAAAATCAAAGGGCGCGCCCGCTTCAGTCAAAATATTTTCTTCCCATTCTTTCTCCAAATCGTCGTGATGCGAAATAGCCGCTATGGTTTCGTAGAGGCGAACCGGAGATTTCGAGCGCTTCCACTGTCCGCCAAGTTGGGCCGCGAGCAAAGCGTGGGCCCGGTGGTAAATAATTTCCCAGCCCGTTGCGGTTAAGTTAGCAATCATTGAATTTTTCTCCTCAATTAAGTTAATACGAGTATTTTGTGCCAGCATTCCGCTATCCATCGCCCCGGCGCCTTAAAAAGGGGGGAACCGGAATCGGTCAAAGTCCAGATTTTTAAGGGCGATCGAGACTTACAGAAAAACGAAAGTTAAATCACAAAAGGTTCGATCGAGATATCCTGCCATTTCCCCTCAAATCGTTCAACAACCAAAGGTCGGATGCGGAACTTCGGGGGACACCCATCGAGAACATCAATCCGCAAACACGAATAAGGACGGCGTTTGTGGGAACCTTGACCGCTGCGACCGACAAATAGCAAAGATTCCGCTACCCGCCGGCTTGCTGTTTCGGAACCAGACTGCCGCGCCAACCGATCTTCTGGACTCGATGCTTCCTGCAACACCGGTCCTTCCGGGCGCTGGCGGCGGAGACTGTGGCCGCTTCCGCCGCAGACAATCCAATTAATGCCAGAGTCGCCATGTCCGGTATCCCCAGTCCGCAGGTATTCCAAACAGTGAGCGTGGCCAGTCAGCACCAAATCTACTAGCGGACGCCCCCGCGCCACTTCCCCAACTGCATCAGCCACCCAGTCGAGCACCTCGCGCAATCGCAACCGAACCGCCAAAGTTTGAGCTTGATTCCACTTTGTTGCCTCTGTCACGTAGGGGGGGTGGTGCAGGTAAATTACCCGCCCCCGCACCTCGGAATCGCGCCAAGAGTCAATCAGCCTTTTTTTCAGCCATTCGAGCTGTTCAACGTCGGTGGCGGCTGTTTTGTCGGGGGACAGTTGTTTGTCAATATCCATCAACATTTCGTCAACTTGCTCTAACTTGGCGCCTAAGTCGTCTAGCTGTTCGGCTTCCTCGGGAATTTGGGGGTTGAGCCGATCGCACATTTCGAGCATTACCAATTTTTCTTGTTCCAATTTCTGGCGATCGAGTTCCAAATTCTGGCGGCGAATGTCGCCCTGTTTGGTTTTCGGGATCGGTAAGGGCTCGTTGAAGGTGTTGGAGTCGAGGGCGAAGAAGTCTATGCCGCCGCTGCGGAAGGTGTAATAGCGGTTGGGTAAGCGGGTAAAGCGTCCGGGTTGGTAGCGGAGGCAGCGGCCTGTGCTGGTGCTGGCAGTGTAGTGGGCGTCTAGGTGGCGATCGAGCTCTCCCGGCATTTTGTGAGCTTGCAGGTAGTCGAGAAACGCTTTGGCGTAGGTATTTCCGCGATCGGAACCGCGCCAGCCGACATCGAGATCCAACTTGGAACCCAACAGCCGGCGCAGCGGCAAAGCTGTCGCCGACAGAATGCCGTAGACTATCGGCAAGTCGTAATAGTCGTGGTTTCCCGGTACGGGCAAAAACGGAAAGTTAAACACCATACGATCGTAGGCAATGCGAGAGGGATGCTCGCCGCCGACTATAAATTCTCGGTAGGGGCGAATAAAGTTTTGCAAGTAATATTCGCTGGAACCGACGAGATAAACTACATCGCCCGTGTGCAGCACGAAACGGCAAGTTTCGCGCTCCGAGACCATCAGTTCGGCAATCTGCCGCTGGGGATTGTAGCCGCGGTGATTGCCCGTGCCGCTGTCGCCTACGACTAAAAACGAAAACTCTGGAGAGTCGGTGGTTGGAGATTCCAAAACCATCCGAGTTTGGTCGATTCCCCGATCGACGATCGATTTTTCTTGCCACCGCACCCGCTCGTTCATTTTGCGGATTTTAACTTTTATTTGCGGGTCGGAAACGAATTTCAATTCACCTCTTCTCCAAAATTGCTGAGTTCTTAGTTAATAGTGTAGCGATCGGGGGACTTTTTACCTCTCTCTAAAAGCTGAAAATCGAGGCCGGGTGGTCAGAAACCAGGTTTTTTAGGAGAATACTTCGTTAAAATCGACAGCCACAGCCACAAATCCGGTTTCTTTGGTTTTGATGCGATCGCCCCGTATCTAAACTCAAATAAGGGTTTGTACGAGCCGGTGCTGTTTGTTGTTGCCGAAGACGAGGGAATCTATCAAGGAGTTGGGAAGATAACACTAACAATGCCAGCCAACTACACCGAACTCGAAATTATTTGATCGATCGCCCGGAAGCTGAGGATATTGGCGGGGCGATTAATGCTGCCATGAAGGCGATCGCAGATGAAAATGAGGAACTCGGCGGCGCTTTACCTAGAAATTATAACAGCTTGGAAAAACCGATTTTGCGGGAGTTGTTGAAAATCTTAAATCCGATTCGCCCAAAGAATATTACTGAGGATGCCTTTGGGAAAATTTATCAGTATTTCCTGGGGAATTTTGCTCATAAAGAAGGACACAAAGGCGGAGAGTTTTTCATTCCAATTTCACTTGTAAAGCTGGTTGTCGATGTAATAGAGCCGAATTACAGGCGAATTTTAGACCCGGCTTGTGGTGGGGGAATGCTGGTTTCGAGTGGCTAAATAAAAATTTGGGTTAACAAAAAGCCATTACGAGAGAGTAATTCTCGCAATTTGCGGTTTGATTAGATTGAGAGTTGGAGCTTGAGTTTTACCTAGTTAATAGCTGACAAAATTCTAAAAAAAACGAATAAATTCATCGATATTTATTCACTCTTTTCAACTAGAATTGCTTCTAATCCTTATGCTGTCCTCAAATCTAGGTTAAGTCAACTGGCTTTGCAAATTATGCACAATTGTGTCCCAGTAAGCCATTCAGCTTGTGCCCAGATGTCTAGTGTTTTTGCGAAATAGTTTTAACGTTCTGGACTAGATCGATTAAACCCCCTAATCCTTTCATCCTCGCAACTATTGCCGAGGAGTGTTCAGGTTTTATTTTATAATCTTAATCAACACTCAAAGCATCGAACCACTGTAAAATCCGATTCCAGGCCCACCACCGATCGCTATCAGCAAATTGACGCTGACAACGTTTACTACTGATATGCCCAACATGACCGCCGTAGGCTGTCACCACTAATTCTAAGGCCGGATTGTTCGCGCTAATGGCTTGCAACTCAGGGACAAGAATCGGGTCAAACATCGGATCGTCGGCTGCATAGAGGATGAAAGTGGGTTTTTTGAGGTAAGGCAATATGTGTAGAGCGCTGCTAGCGTCATAGTATTCTTCCACAGATGAGAAACCTAACGGGCCAATTACCAGTTCGTGGTCAAAGCCCCAAATGCTGTTGGCGCGTTCAATAGCGGCAGGATCGATCGCCCCTGGATGCAATGCGGCGATCTGTTTTGCTAGTTTTTTTAACTGTCGCGCGATCGCTTTTTCTAAAAATTTCCCCCACTCATCTTTAACGAGATAAGACAGAGAACGGTTCGAGTCCAAGCTGGGGCAAATCACCGCCGCGCCTGCTAGTTCTGACTCTTCAATCCCTAAGTCAGGCCCCCAATCTGCGATCGTCTGAGCAGATTTTACGGCCCACAAGGCTAATTGTCCGCCCAGGGAATAAGCCGTGAACCAAAAAGGGGCGGGACATCCCATTTCTTTAGCAGCGGCAGCAATCCGAACGAAATCTTCGCCTTCGTATAGGCCATCAGAAGTCAGGGTGGGAGAGAGTTGGGCAGTTTTGCCGTGAGCTCGCCAGTCAAATAATACCACTGCACAGCCTTGGGCATAGGCTTTACGGCCTAGTAGCTTCAGATACCATTGATTATCCAGATCGCCAGTAATGCCGTAAGTGCCGACAATGGTATATCGGGGATTTTCGGGGATGGCAACCCAGCCGAAAATCGGGACTCCACAGGCGCCAGTAAAGATGTGTTCTCGGTAAGGGGGTTCTGGGTAAGGGATCGTCTTTTCCCAACCGCGACTAGCCCTTAATGCGGTGTACAACGTCATTAATAGGCCGTTGTTCAGCAGCCAAGGTGGAGTATAGGCATTGGTCATAAGCGAATGTCGGAAATGTCTGTCTCGTTGGTGGGATTTTTTTACTTGACAGGTTGGCTATTCTAGCGAATAACCCTGAAAACCGCAATACTTTTTGAGTAAATGCACTCAAGGGCGAAGTCAAGCCAAAATATTAATGGCTATTCATTTGGAACCCTTTATTGGCGAATAGAGAAGAATGCCAGCTAACGAGGTTTAGCATATTGTAGCGGAGCGCCCAAACTACAACAACCTGGTTGCTTTCAGAAACAGGGTTTCTGAGTCTTGCATCCCCGCGCAGATGTACAATAGGGCGATCGCACTTGGAGTCGAAGTGCGATCGAGCCCTACACCCTGCCCCAAGTCGGCAACATCAGATAGAACGCCGTAAACAAATATAAAATGGAAGCAATACAACTGTCTTTATTCTCAAAAGAGTCAGAACCAATTCCTGCCAAAAAGCAGAAGAAAGCAAAATTAGGGCGTTACGAACGCATCCAACGCGAACTAGAAGCAAATGACTGCGACCCCTACAAGATATTCATTGATGTTGAATCTCAGTCACTGCCAAAATCAGACTATACATTTGTCGATCTTTTTTGCGGTGCGGGCGGCATGACCCAAGGTTTATTGCAAGCAGGTTTTCGACCAGTAGCAAGCCTTGAAATTAATCCCATTGCCTCTGCAACTCACACAAAAAACTTTCCCGATTGCCATCACTTGTGCGACGATATAAAAAACTTAAATCCCCAAAATTTTCTAGCGGAAATTGGTTCGCCAGAAGTTCATGTTGTTGTAGGTGGGCCGCCGTGTCAAGGCTTCTCTGTGGCAGGAAAACGCGACCCCAACGACCCTCGAAATCGCTTATTTAGAGAGTTTGTCCGCGTTGTCTCTGAAATACGTCCTTGGTATGTTGTCATGGAAAACGTACCCGGAATATTGACTATCCAAAAAGGAACTGTTAAGCAAGCAATTTGCGAGGCTTTTGAGGAAATTGGGTATCCCCATATGTCCGTTGCTGTTCTGGAATCCGCAACCTATGGAGTCCCGCAAATCCGGCCGCGAGCCATTTTTATTGCCAATAGATTTGGGATGCCAAACCCCTATCCGAAGCCGCAATTGTTGCCCGAACAATACAAAGCGATTGAGTCAGCAATTGATGATTTACCAGAGTATACTCCCATACCGGAAATTAACCACGAATGGACTCGTCATTCTGTTGAGTACATGGAAAGACTTGCTAAAGTTCCACCAGGCGGTTCTTTGTACGAAAGCTATGCCGATGCTTTCAAGCGACAGTATCCGGGAAAACCGAGTATGACTGTTAAAGAAAATCACGGTGGCACTCATATTCATCCTTATCTCAATCGCGTTATTTCCGCTCGCGAAATGGCTAGATTGCAAACTTTCCCGGATTCATTTATTTTTGAAGGTTCAATGAAAAAGGCAATGTGGCAAATTGGAAATGCCGTGCCGCCCCGTTTAGCAGAGTGTATCGGTTTTGCACTTATTCCATATTTGACTGATATTGCTGTGAACAAATTTAAGCAGCCTGAAATAATCGTTCTAGCTTCTTAATTGCTGGTAATGGTTTACCTTCAGCTTGACAACTCTCGATTAGTAACTCCAGTACCTCTCGCGCATTGTAGATAGCTTCTTCATAAGAATCTCCGTGAGTTACCGGCTGCATTACCTCCTCAAATTCGGGCAAAAACACGACAAAGCACCGATCTTCTTCTGACCATTGGATAACAATTGTATATTTCATGGTTCTGTCTCCTGTGCTTCGATTTGCCTAAGCACCTCAATTGTTTCGTTGCTGGGGGGGTGACAAAGAGGTCTACGAAATAGACTGTATAAGGGTTGCAGCCCGCATACCTTGTTGATAAAAGCGGCGTTTAGAAGGAGTTAACTTCATTAACTGTTCCACCTCCGAAGAACATTGTTCTAGATAATTAACCCACTTTTCT
>NZ_JAUBQN010000093.1:0-4902 GCF_036701295.1 Microcoleus harperi Pol14_C6
GAACTCTAACCCTAGAGGGTTTACCCCATCGATGCTAGCCATCCCCCCTTTCGGGTTTCGGCTAAACGAATCGCACTCACGCACCATATTAAATCATTTATTATTACTCTTCACCCTCGCGACAGGTCATTGATTCCAGAAATGACCGCCTCCGTAGCACAAACTTCTTTTCTCAAAGGCAATCCCTATATGAAAATGCGCGACGAATTAGGAGTATTGTATTTGGATGCTGACTTTATTACCTTGTTTGGAGCTGACTGCGGTTAAATTGCTTTATCACCTAGATAATTAGCATTAATCAGTGTTATCCAATTTGCAGAGGGATTGACTCACCGATAAGCGGCGGTCAGAAGCCGTAGAGATGGGAAATATGCTTATTCGATTAAAAATTACTGATAGTGGTTTTGATAATTCAGTTTTAAGTGAATGGAGAAGTCGGTTAATTTCAGCAGGAATTGAAATTCAATTACTAGCTCGAATGCTAGCATATTTTCAACATAGAGGAGGGTTCAAAGCAAGAGGGAAAGCCAGAAGTGATTTGACTCATGTCATCGGAAGCCTTCGCAAAATGAATCGCCTAGAATGCGTTGGATAAACTTTACGTCATGCCTTAAATCAGTTAGCAACTGTTGCCGATAAATGGTTATTAACAGTAGTCAATCAGGATTGGTCTGAGCGTTATGGCACGAGATTTGAGCAATATCGCTTGCCGAAATCTGAAACTGAAAAACACAGCTTGGCATTGACTATTGGCGATGATGGCCATCACTTGTTGTCAGCTTTGTATGACCCCTTGAATCCTGAATGGTTGCGCCAGCTCAAAACGGTAGAAATTTTACGCTGTGTCTGGATACAGCAATATGGGTGGTGCAAAGGCAAAGTTTATTGGCGAGAAGCTGATAATTTACCGCCCCACAAGCAGTTAATTACTTCCCCTTACGATATCGAGGCTCGCAATCGGACAAAAAGAGATACTAATTGGACAGGTTATACAGTACATCTTACAGAAACTTGCGATCGAGATTTGCCTCATTTAATTACCAATATGGAAACGATACCCGCAACTACTGGAGATGTCGAAATGACTCAGGTGATTCATCAAGCTTTAGCTGATAAACACCTGTTACCACAAGAACATATTGTCGATACTGCTTATGTTGATGCTCAACACTTGCTCACCAGTGAGACTCAATTAGGCCTTGAACTCCTTGGCCCTGTACCCTCCAACTCAAGTTGGCAAGAAAAAGCCAAGCTGAGCTTTGAGCTTTCTTGTTTTACCGTTGATTGGGAGCATCGCCATGCTACTTGTCCGCAAGGCCACATCAGCAAATCCTGGCATCAACGCTGGGATAACTATGGCTATCCCGTGATTCAAGTCCGTGAACGTCGGCCCGATTGCGTGGCTTGCTCTGTTCGTTTTCAATGTACTCATTCACCGGCTATGGCTCGTGTTCTGACTCTCAAACCTCAACCTCTTTATGAAGCGGAAGCGAAGCTCTAGCCAAAGGTAGGGCTAGACAACATACCCAGGAGTTTAAGCAGCGTTATGCCCTACGGGCTGGTGTTGAAAGTTCGCTATCTCCAGGAATTCGTGTTTTTGGTTTGCGTGAGGCTCGTTATATGGGTCTTGCCACAACTCGTCTGCAACATATTGTGACTGCTGCTGCGATGAATCTGTCAAGAATGTGGGCATTTTGGCACCACATTCCGATTGGCTTGCCCCCTCTCTCTCGTTTTTTCGCTCTTTTTCCCTCTGCCTCATCATCGTTTTTTTCCATGATTATAGGATGTTTAGTTTCACCCTTTTTTAATTCGCCAACAGTCTCTTGAAACTGGGGCTACACCAACGAAGTAGATAAGATTCGGCGGTTGAAAGCACTGTATAGAGCCAAACGCAGTCTGCGGAGGCCGATTGGAACAAGTAAGGTGCTCTTCGGCGCACTTTACGCTATTTTGAGAAAAAACAAGCTTTCGTTAGTGGAGTTTTCAAACTGTCCACTCGCTGCGAGTCTTCCTTGAGACTCAAACCCTATCTACACCGTTGAAATATTTAGTAAAAAGCCCGATCGCACTGTTCACTTATCGAAACTGTCCCTTCCTCTCCTGACCGCTTCACTCACGCTATCTATTCTTTAAGTTAATGAACCAAAAGATATATTTGACTTAGAGGCACTATGCAGAAACAAATCATACGCCAAAAAGATACTAATGCTTGGATACTTCAGTGCTGGCTTTCTTTTATTCTTGCCATTTCCGCCACTACAGTAGGTATCATTTATTTACAGGTAGATCCCTGGCAAAAAGCTTTTATGGGTATGGGTTTAACTTTTTCAGTCGGCTCGTCTTTTACTTTAGCAAAAACCATTCGCGATAACAACGAGGCAACAACATTAACTGCCAGAATCGACGAAGCTAGAGTTGAGAAAATTCTCGCTGAACACCATCCTCTCAAATAAATTTGACTATACAATGTATACAAAAAACAGCCCGCGCGGGCTGTTTTTGTTCTTTGAGCCACAGGTTTCAAGCTGCGGATGGGAATTGGGGATTTCAATGGCTACCTTTGAACTTACGATCGCGCAACTTATTCTTTTGTCGCTGGCGAACACCGGCCTGAACCATCGCCAAATCCACCGGAAAACCAACGACAGGAATCACCTGATCCTTGCGTTCTTCTTCCAGATTCTTGAGCTCGGTGTAATCAACCCAGTGAATGCAATTCACCGGACAAGTGTCGATCGCCTCAGCAATCAACTCTTCAGAATCCCCGTCTTGTCGCACTACGCGCGATCGACCGTAATCCGGTTCAATATAAAAAGTATTGCGAGCAACGTGAGCGCAGTGCTTGCAGCCAATGCAGGTAATCTCATCAACATAGACACCTTTTTGGCGCAACACGCCGCCCAATTCCGGTTCCAAACCAGAGCGATCGGGCGCATCCCGCAAAAAACCTCCCAACTCCGGCTCTAAACCAGAGCGATCGCTTGCTGTATCTATTCCGAGTCCAGAAAGCTCAGACATTTAGACCCCCACAATAGTAAATAAGTCCGCGAAAGCGGACTTTGATGAAACAAGATTGCAAAAATGTCGAAAAATTATTAAGCGCACCAGCGCTGCACCACCAAGCGGAGTGAACCATCTTGATTTTGCTTTTGCTCAGAAATTTGGAAACCCTGCTTAGCGCTTTCATTCACCACAGTATGGTAAGCGTAGCGCTGAGTCACCTTATTCAGAAAACGGTCTACAGACCAAGCTTGCTGCCAAAACTGCAAGTCAGCCACTAATTCATACTCAGTCCCGTTCCAGCTAAAACCTACGTCGTAGCCGTTTTTTTGCTCAATCACGACCTCAGCGGTGCTGGTTAGGCCGCGATAGCCGCGCACCTCAGTCGGGCCCGACTTCCAGTCGATACCCAAGTCAGTTAAAGCAGCTTCCAAAGAATTCAAATTGCGGATCTGGGTCTTAATTTGGCTAAAATGTGACATGGTGGTTCCAAAAAAACTTAAGTGAACTCAACAAAAAAAATTACCAATCGCTAAAAGCCACTTGGGCCGTCGCTTCGGCTGACTGATGCAGCGCTTGCGTGAAATATTCAGATGTTGACTCTTGGTGAAGCACCACGCCGAGCTGAGCTTCAATTGCAGCCGTTACCTCAGCACAGGAAGCACCGACAATGCCGGTGACTGTTTCCTGTACGCGGCCATCTGGATAGATCACAAACTCTAGTGTTTCCATAATTCGGGCTGACTGAATAGGAATATTGAGAACAGACACCGACACCAGCAAGCCAGGGACGATGCCTCCTGAAGTAGCTTCTTGAGAGTTGGCTGACTGACAAAGCGCTATATCAATTTTGACGAATTGATAGGTTTTGAGTCACAACTTAACAGAACTTATTAATATGTAGAAGCAATACATCAGTTGTATGTAAAGTTTCGCGTAGATCGTGACAGCAGTCAAGTCATACATGAGTGGTGAATATTAGCAACGGCTATTTGGGATTGATCGTCGGGGAGGGAGGATGGATCGCGAGATAGTAGACCGAGGCTAAAGTGCCGTGTAATTCGCCCTATGGATAGTAAGCTAGTAAGCTGTTGGGCATCTAAATTTTATTTTTCGGGCGGGCGGGACACCCCAAAAAAATTCTATAGAAAGTGACGGTAAAACTTAGATGTCTCTGGGCTTATCTTTGCGTAAGTTTTGTAAACGTAAAATACGAACGCGCTTTAGATACCAACTTCTTAAAAAAGTCGGGGTTCTGGGTATTCTGTTTTTTCGGCGGAATTACTTATGAATTATTTTTAATTGATAACCCTGGCTTATAAAATTTCGGAGTCTAAAATCGATCGAATTACGCAGGATTATCTAACCAAGAGAGAAAAACTGGCTTTAACGATCGGAGTAGTTGAGCAAGGGCATCATTACATCAAAGGATTTGGCAAGCTCAGGGACACCGTTTCTGCTATTCCTAATGCTGGTAAAATTTACGAAATCGCTTCTGTAACTAAACTATTTACAGGAACAGTTCTGGCGAAATTAGTGAATGATGGCACTGTCGATCTACACGTTCCGATTCGTCTCTATTTGCCCCTAGAAGTCATCAACCAGTTAAATCCTGCCGTCCAATCTATCACCCTGCAACAGTTAGCAACCCATACCTCTGGACTACCCCGTTTGCCAGACATTTTCCTGGAAGAAATTCAATATCCCAGCAATCCTTACCTTGACTAAACGGCGCAGGAAATGTATGCAGATCTAGCAGAAATCACGCTGCTGAGCGAACCCGGTCAAAGCTACGAATACTCTAACTTTGGCATGGGCTTGTTAGTGGGACTTAAACAAAATTTAAGCCCAAATAAAGCCCAAACTGGCTTTGTGAGCAGCAAATACGTCCATATTTTT
>NZ_JAUBQN010000026.1:0-98041 GCF_036701295.1 Microcoleus harperi Pol14_C6
ATTCCCAATCTAAATATTAACACACGGTTTAACTATTATAAATTATAAGTTTTTACGAATCATTTAGGATTGCTATAGAAGAAATTAATAACAAATTAAAATTGTTAAAGGGTTGTGGATTTGGATTTAGAAAGTTTAACTATTTTGAAATTATATCTGTGATTAGCGGGCATTTTCCTAAAATAAAATTTTAGCACAGTAGGTACGAAAGAGCCAAAATAAAAAATTTTGGCAATCCCAGTACCACAAACTTTCTACTTATGGAATTGGTCAAGACTGAAGTATAGACGATTGATGGAAGAAAGGCTACTCTGCGGCACATCTTAGCCGTATCATCTGTTGTTTAGTTCACCCTACTTCATGCCATTTCACCTGAGTTCGGCTAACTCCAACCAACTCGTAGTAATTGAACAGCCTGCACGTTACTCATTGCGACTTCCCCAATGCCTTTTGCACAATAGCTGTAAAAGTTACAAACATGCAGAAACAATGAAAGCTACTGGTAAGGTATATACAATTGATTTGGCTGGAAATCAGTATCAAAGCCCTCGCTACTTGCAAAGTCGGGCCAGGATTAACTCCCTCATCGACCATTATATGTCATTGGAAGTTTTGAGCGATCGACTTTCCGATCTACCCCAGCAATTTTCCGCCCCGCATCCCCGCCCTTGGGAACCCATCGATTGGCAAGGAATCAATCGCGACCAAATTATTGGTGTCAAGCCAGAAATATTTTTACAAATTTTGGCAATTGCTGCAGAAATTGAAGCTCCCATCCGCAGCTACGGTAGAGAAAGCTGGTGCTACTTACAGCATATTTACCCGCAAATGGCGCGGTTTATGGGAGGAAATTTTGATGCCAATGACAACATTCTAGAGATAGGTGTCTGGGAAAAAGAAGAACGCCAACATTGCCCGACATTTAGGAAAATTTACCAGCAACTTACAGCAGAAAAACTGCAAGTTAAACCGAACTCTGTCAATGGCTGTCAATCCACAGGTGACGCTTGGCAAGATACCTACAAACACGTGATTAGTCGCCTGAGTACCGAGTGGGGAGCTACTTCTGTTTATTTATGGTTGATGGTACACTCAACTGGAGCGTTGCAACAGGCAATTTCGCAGCCTTTACAGGATGAAATCAATCATTTGGCTAAGTTTTGGGGTTTCAGCCGCTGGGCATTCTCCCAGAGTTACTTCAATCAACTGAAAGGCTCTACCAAAAACCTGATTGCTTTGCTGAAACACCATCAGATTGAACGCACGCACGGCAATGATGTGTTTAATACTTCACTCAGTCTCAAACAGATTTCTTTGGTGTTGGAATTGACTTTTACATTCACGCGAGTGATGGTGCGGCTGCGGCGCTGGAACCGCGAGCTCAGTCGCAGTTATCTCAGACATTTGTTTGGCACAGCGCCGATGGTTGATGCACCGCGCAAGGTCGCTTAAATCTGAGATATTGCACGAGTTTCATGAACAGGCAAGATGCCTGTTCCACAAGAGTTAAATTATAGATAAATCATGCAAATTACGATCGACCTTCCCGACAATCTCCCCCTGACTGAAGCCGATGTGAGGATAGAATTGGCGATCGTACTTTATCAGCAACACGTCGCTCGTGACTGAAATATTGAAGTGCGATCCGGCGTCATTTTCAAGTTTTATGGTTTAGCTTGTGGTTCCCACTTACAGATAGACTCTGGCTTGAGAGGACAAGTCTTGGGTGCGATCGGATTTCCACTGAGGTAGAGCGAAGTCAGTTTAGTCAAGGATTCTAGCGGTTTGATGTCGCTGATTTGATTGTTGATGAGCCAGAGCGAAGTCAGGTTAGTCAAGGATGCTAGTGGTTTGATGTCGCTGATTTGATTGTTGATGAGCCAGAGCGAAGTCAGGTTAGTCAAGGATGCTAGCGGTTTGATGTCGCTGATTTGATTGTTGACGAGGATGAGCTGAGTCAGGTTACTCAAGGATGCTAGCAGTTTGATGTCGCTGATTTGATTTCCTTCGAGCCAGAGCGAAGTCAGGTTAGTCAAGGATGCTAGTGGTTTGATGTCGCTGATTTGATTGTTGATGAGCCAGAGCGAAGTCAGGTGAGTCAAGGATGTTAGCGGTTTGATGTCGCTAATTTGATTGTTAATGAGGCTGAGCGAAGTCAGGTGAGTCAAGGATGCTAGCAGTTTGATGTCGCTGATTTGATTTCCTTGGAGCCAGAGCAAAGTCAGGTGAGTCAAGGATGCTAGTGGTTTGATGTCGCTGATTTGATTTCCTTCGAGCCAGAGCAAAGTCAGGTTAGTCAAGGATGCTAGCGGTTTGATGTCGCTGATTTGATTGTTGATGAGGCTGAGCGAAGTCAGGTTAGTCAAGGATGCTAGCGGCTTGATGTCGCTGATTTGATTTTTGTAGAGGTTTAGTTCCGTGAGACTCGAAAGTTTCCGATCGGCCGCATCGCACTCAGTAGTTTCAGCTTTCTCCAATAGCACCTCAACAGTATGTTTGGTTTCAGGACTCAAATCATCTTTTTGGCGGCACCAATCGGCAAATGTTCGCCTGTTGTTTCCCGGTTGCGCCCTCGCAATTTCGGAGTAAAGCGCATTTCCAGATAATGCTACGATCGCACTAAAAGCAACTACTATCAACCTTGATAAATTCATCTGTTTCTGTGCAACTATAATTTTCATCATCTTGCATCTCTAATTTTCTGAATAGGCAATGGCAGGTTGTCAAACTGTCACGAGACTGCCATAAAGTTCTAAAATAGCTCTGATATTAAACTTGTACCAATAACTTTATCTCCCAAAACCCCGGAAAATACCCTATGAACGGCCCAGCATCTTACACATCATCTCAAATGACCGATCGCGATCGCGCTAACCTCAGCAAGCTAATCGATTACACTTCCATTCAATCGATACCCGAATTTTGGCCGATCGTCAAACAACAATTCGGTCAAACCGTCGCCCTCCACGACCCCCACAGCCAGCCCGAAATCAAACTCACCTACACCGACCTCTACCAACAAATCCAGCAATTCGCCGCCGGCCTCCAAGCCCTCGGCATCGAAGCCAATCCAGAAGAAGCCGTCCCTCCGCGCGTCGCCCTCTTCGCCGACAACAGCCCCCGCTGGCTGATAGCCGACCAAGGTATCATGATGGCTGGGGCAGCCAACGCCGTTCGAGGCGCCACCGCCGACCCCGAAGAACTTTTGTACATCATCCAAGACAGCGGCAGCACCGCCTTGGTAGTCGAAAACCGGGCATTACTCAAAAAACTGCAACACCGTCTCCCGGATTTGCCCATCCAACTCGTCGTCCTCCTCTCCGACGAAGAACCGGAAACCAGCCCAACCCTAAGCACAGTCAAATTTTCCCAAGTCATGACTACAGGGGCAAACCGCCCCCTCAAACCCACCAACCACAAGCCTCAAACCCTCGCCACCCTCCTCTACACCAGCGGCACCACCGGCAAACCCAAAGGCGTCATGCTGACTCACGGGAACCTGCTGCACCAACTCAACACCTTGGGCACAGTTCTCCAGCCCGAAGCCGGCGAATCTGCCCTCAGCATTCTGCCCAGTTGGCACGCCTACGAACGCAGCGTCGAATACTTCCTGCTTTCCCAAGGATGCACGCAAATTTACACCAATATTCGCTATTTCAAACAAGACTTTAAAACTTACAAACCCCAGTACATGGTCAGCGTTCCGCGCATCTGGGAATCGATTTACGAGGCCGTACAAAAGCAATTTCGGGAACAGCCACCTAACAAACAAAAATTGGTGGATTTCCTGTTATCTGCCAGCCAGCAATACATCGAGGCCCGCCGCATTTTTCAAGGATTAACTCTCAATTTAAAACCTGCTTCTGCTACTGAAAAACTAATCGCCCGCACCAAAAGCATTGTGTTGTCGCCCGTACACGCCCTCGCCGAAAAACTGGTTTACCAAAAAGTCAGGCAAGCTACAGGGGGACGCTTAAAATGGGCGATTAGCGGCGGCGGTTCTTTGGCCGCGCATATAGACAATTTCTTTGAAATAACGAATATCGGTTTGTTAGTGGGATATGGTTTAACCGAAACGTCCCCGGTTTTAACCGTCCGCCGCCCTTGGCACAATCTTAAAGGTTCCGCGGGGCAGCCTCTAGCCCATACGGAAATTAAAATAGTAGACCCAGAAACCAGACAGCAACTGCCAACAGGCCAGCGCGGTTTAGTATTGGCGCGGGGACCGCAAATCATGGCAGGTTATTATCTCAATCCGCAAGCGACTGCCAAAGCCATAGACCCCGAAGGCTGGTTCGACACCGGTGATTTGGGCTGGCTGACACCGGGAAACGACTTAATCTTAACCGGGCGGGCTAAAGATACGATCGTCCTCAGCAACGGTGAAAACATCGAACCCCAGCCCATAGAAGACGCCTGCGTCCGCAGCCCCTACATCGACCAAATTATGCTAGTAGGTCAAGACCAGAAATCCATCGGTGCCTTAATTGTCCCCAATGCAGAAGCCGTACAGAAATGGGCAGAAACTCAGAATCCCCCTATACATGAAATTGACTGGAATAGCAAGACAATTCAAGATTTATTCCGCAAAGAATTGAACCGAGAGGTGCAAAATCGCCCCGGATACCGCGCGGACGATCGCATCGGCCCGTTCCGGTTGATTCAGGAGCCATTTTCGATCGAAAATGGAATGTTGACCCAGACCCTTAAAATTAAGCGCCCGGTTGTGACGGAACACTACCGCGATATGATTGACGGGATGTTTTGAAATCTTCGCAGGACTTGGGGAATGGAAAAGAAAAAATTATCCCAACACCCCAGTCCCGAGTCCGAGTCCTCAGTCCTGGGCCATTAGTTCATGTTTACCAACTAATGACTCATGACTAATGCCTAATTCCTAATTGACAAGCAACAACTTTATGGAACCACAATTACTCTTGAAACGATCGATTAACGTTAAAGTCGTCGTTACTCCCCGCTGGAAAGAAGAAGCTCAACAGCAACTCCAAGCCCAAATCAACCAAATAGATTCTCAGCTACAACAGTTAGAAATGCAAGGGCAGCGGATGATTTCAGAAATCCAAAAGCAAAATCTGCAGCCACCAGGCCCGCAAGTAATGCAGCAAATAGAAAACATTCAAGTGCAGGTGAATCAAAGAAAAAGCGAACTGCTTGAACAGAAAAACCAAAACCTGCAACAGCTTCAGCAAGTGCAGGTGCTAGACCTGGAACAAGAAGTGAGTCAAGGTCAAATTGACGGCACTTTCACTGTCGGGCTCGGAGAAAACTTGATTCAAAAAATGCAAGTAGAAATTCTCCTCCGCGACGGCATAGTCGAAGAAATTCGAGGTGATATTTAGAAATTGGTAAGTGGTAATTGGCGATCGGTAATTGGCAATTGATTTTGAGTCAACAGTCACACATCAAGAATGCGAGACACTGGCATAATAATAAGTATTGCCGGTGGCCGATCGCCAACGATCAATTGCCAAATACCGATTACCTATTACCAACACAAAAGGACTTTTTACAGATGATTCGCGAAGTTTTCATGCCAGCCCTGAGTTCGACAATGACAGAGGGCAAAATTGTTTCCTGGGTCAAATCCGCTGGAGACAAAGTAGAAAAAGGCGAAACGGTGGTAGTCGTGGAATCCGACAAAGCCGACATGGACGTGGAGTCTTTCTACGAAGGCTATTTAGCAATAATTATCGTACCTGCGGGCGAAGTTGCTCCGGTGGGAGCGGCAATCGCCCTGGTAGCAGAAACGGAAGCCGAAATCGCCGTAGCTCAGCAGCAAGGAGCCGTCGCCCCAAGCGCAGCAGCAGCCCCGGCTCCCAGCCCCGCTCCTGTGAGCGCAGCTACATCGTCAGCAGGTTTGCAGCAAAATGTCAGCCGCCAAAACGGCCGCAGCGTCGTTTCTCCCCGCGCTCGCAAATTAGCCAAAGAGTTTAAAGTAGATTTGAATTCTATCAAAGGCAGCGGGCCCAACGGTCGCATTGTCGCAGAGGATGTGGAAGCAGCAGCCGGCAAAGCCGAACCCGCTCCGGTTCAGCAACAGGTAACAGTCCCCGCAGCACCCGCACCCGCAGCAGCCAAACCCGCCCCCGCACCAGCCAAACCCGCCCCCGCACCAGTCCCGGCGGTGGCACTTTCTGGTCAAACAGTACCGATGAACGCGCTGCAAAATGCGGTGGTGCGGAATATGGAAGCAAGTTTGAGCGTGCCGTCTTTCCGCGTCGGTTACACAATTACTACTGATAATCTCGACAAACTCTACAAACAAATTAAGTCGAAGGGCGTCACGATGACGGCTATGCTGGCGAAGGCTGTAGCAGTAACTTTACAAAAACATCCTCTGCTGAATGCTTCTTATGTGGAGTCGGGAATTCAATACCGCGCTGATATTAATGTGGCGGTAGCGGTGGCGATGGACGGCGGCGGTTTGATTACGCCGGTGCTGCAAAATGCCGATCGCCTCGATATTTATTCGCTCTCGCGCACTTGGAAGGATTTAGTCGATCGCGCCCGCACCAAGCAGTTGAAGCCGGATGAATACAGCACGGGAACTTTTACTCTTTCCAATTTGGGAATGTTTGGAGTAGACAAGTTTGACGCGATTTTGCCGCCGAATCAAGGCTCGATTTTGGCGATCGGCTCTTCGCGGCCGCAAGTAGTAGCAAACGAGGAAGGTTTGATGGGAGTTAAGCGCCAAATGCAGGTGAATATTACTTGCGATCACCGGATTATTTACGGTGCTGATGCGGCGTCTTTCTTGCAAGATTTAGCGAAATTGATTGAGACAAATCCTCAGTCTTTAACGCTTTAATTAGTTAACTGTTGACTGTTGACTGTTGACAGTTGACAGTTGACAGTTGACTGTCAATGTTTGGCAATCAACTATTCAAAGGATCTCATCGAGAAAGCTTCCAACAGCTAAGAGTCGATCGCTTAGCTGAAAAAATATCAAACCAAATATGGTTGATTGTTAAAAAGTGGGACGACTTTGCCAAGGATACGATGGGCAAACAAAACAAATAGTGCGATCGGCTGATATTGTTGGTGCTAATATTGCAGAATGACATGGACGCTATAGCTATCAAGATAATCAGCGTTTTGGGAAATTTGCTCTTGGGTTCATTAAACGAACCAAGACATTGGTTGAGACTTAACGGAACTCGCAATCTTTTGACTCAAGAACAGAGCGATCGACTGCATCCGTTATTAAATGAACTTTCACCAAAACTTAATGCCTATCTTAACTCATTAACAAAAAAATCCAAAGGTTAACAGTCAACCCTTAACAGCCAACCGTCAACCGTCAACCAATAACTAATTACTCGATCGCACTGTCAAAACTTGCGGCGGCGTCGCATCCGGCGGATACAAGAAATCCACCTGCACCAAACGGCGTTCCCCCGGCTTCATATTCACATTCACCAAAGGTTCCCCCTGCTGTCCCCTGCGCTGCACAATGTGAATGTAGCGCGTCAAAGTCTTGCCCGTATCATCATTAAACATTACCCGCACCGTACCTCGGAAAAATATCCGATTTTCGGGAGGATCGTAAAACATCAATCCCCCCAATTCTGTATTTGCTTTAATTGGTGTTTGCATTTTAATGCTAACAGATTGGGATTCACGAGATTTGTTGTAAAGGGGAAAAGTTAAGTTGTATTGAATCCCGTAATTACCGTGAGCAAAATAAGCAGTATCGGGATAGCGAGCTAACATTTTAGCGCTTTGAACTTGACCAGTTCCAAAAGTACCCGTATCAGTAGTGCTCAAAGCATAGGAAAATGACTCGCCGCGCTTGGGAATAGTTAAATAATCCGTTCTCGAATTGTCCGTAATTTTAGCTTGCCACTGGGAACCTTCAGCTACTCCTGCCACGCGGCCGTAAATTTTTTGCACCGGATTTTCGCCTCTCGGAGTTGGTGCTAAATCTCTCGGCCCCGCTAAACCTTGGGTATTTAAAATATTTTCCCACTGTTCTAATGTGGGATATTGCTCGACTCCTCCTTGACTTTTAGGAGCAAACATTGCTAATGATGCTACATAAACCGAATTGCTGCTCGACATTCGCATCAAGGTCGATCGACCGTTGGAAGAAGGGGTGACATTCCCCACAGGTATCGGCAAATTCATCAGCATTCGGCTCTCATTCGCGGGAATCTCGATCGCAGCCGGCAAAATGGCTTGTCTGTATCCCCGCAGCACATCGCTCGTGATGCGGCTTCCAGGCCCCGCAAACACAGTGCCGAATCGATTCTCTAAATACGACGGCAAATCGACAAACAAGGCATCCGGTCGAGTTAAATAAGTCGCTCCTTGCAATACTTTTAAAGTAACAGGTTCCGAGTTGGGATTGTGGACAATTATGCCTTGAAATAAGGTGCGAGTTTCGGCGCGATTTTTAGCTTTGGCGATGTGGTGGGCGAAGATGTCAAATCGACCTTTGAAAGGAAAGTTTAAGTGTGCAGAAGGTACTTGTTTTCCTTCCGGGGGAAATGTGGAGAGCAAAATGCCTTCGGTTTGCACAACTTCCGGGCTGTTGCTGTTGAAAACCGGGATGCTGTCGAGTTGTCCCGGCAAAACGCGCACTTGCTGAGGTACCGTCAGGGTTTTCAGCAGGCTGCTGCTTCGCTGTGGCGGCAAATCCAGTTCGTTTTCGGGTATGGGGACTTCTGGGTCGATGATCAGTTGTTGTTGGGCGGGAAGTGCGGGGATTGTTTGAGCTAGGGGGAAAATTGGCAAAAACATTGCTGAGAGCGCGTTTAACTGAACTTGCAAAAGATTGCCTTGACGCAAAGCAATCGACACAAAACTTTATCACAAGTTGGTTGATGTTTTTGGGGGTTTTTGGATTTTAGGTGAATGTTTGCGGTAAATTGGGCGCCCAATTTAGGACTTTGGAGAAGTCGCGTCCAAGGAAGGCAATGGAGCGAGCCTCTTCGTCTCGATCGACTACACCCCCACTATACAAGTCCGGTGCAACCGGACTTGATATGACCAATTACCAATTACCAATTCCCAATTCCCAATTCCCAATTCCCAACTTGCGTTATTTCTGTTTTAGGACTACCAACGTAATGTCGTCAAAAACTTTATATTTGTCAATATGTTGCCACAGATTATCGATTACTGCTTGTCGAATTTCTTCAGCCGTTTTGTGGCGATTTTCTTTCGCCACTTGGCACAATCTTTCTATGCCGTAATACACTCGATTTATATTTACAGCTTCGGTAATTCCATCTGTGTAAAGCACTACTACATCCCCTGGATTAAGATGCACTTGAATTTGGGAAACAAAACCCGAAATATCTTCCTCTAATCCCAGGGGAAAACCGAGTTCCAGTGTATCGATCAGTTCGATGTTACCATCAGTACGGACTACGATAACTTCTTCATGTTGACCGCTGAGGCTGAAGTTACTATCTTGATAGTCTAACAAAGCCAAGGTCATGTTTTTAGACGAGTCGATGCGCTCGATATTGGCATAAAGCGTGCGGTTTAACACATCAAGAAACTTCACCGGATCGGTTTCTTTCATTTGTTGGAGAGTGCGGACGGCGGTTTGCGCCATAATCATTAATACACCACTTTCTAAACCATGTCCCGTAACATCGCCGATGCTAATTTTTACCTTATCATTTTGGGTTAGCACGTCGTAGTAGTCGCCACCAACTTCATCGGCAGGTTGCATATATCCAGCTATTTCTAATCCTTTAATTTGATCGAGTTCTGATTGTTTGGGCAAGATCATTTGTTGCAGTCGTTTCGTGACTTCTAACTCAGCACTGAGGCGGATGTTTTCGGCTTTAAGTTTGTTGTTGAGGGCGCTAATTTCCTGGTTGGCTTCGGCGAGTTGGGCGGTGCGCTGTTGCACCTTTTCTTCTAAAGTTTGATAGAGGCGGGCATTTTCGATGGAGATCGCAGCTTGGGCGGAAATGATGTTGAGGACTTCTAGGCGATCGCGCGTAAAAGCCCCCGCTGTTAAATTATTTTCTAGGTATAGGATGCCTACCAATTTACCTTGATTGATCAGGGGGCTACACAAGATAGATTTAGGTCGCTGCTGAATAATATACGGGTCAGATGCAAACCTGGTTTCAGTGGTTGCATCATCGATCGCAAGAGTTTCTTGCGTGCGTTCTACATAATTAACCAGCGAGATAGGAATCTCTTGACTTTCAGTCGCTGACTTGGAGATTAATTGACATCGTTCACCCGTACATTGAGCTTCAATCTTCCACTTACCTGCTGGGTCAGGTATGAGGAAATAAAATTTTTCCGCTCCCGCGTTTTCCAGCAAGACTTGCATCAAATTCGAGAGCAATTCATCGAGATTAACTTTCCCTGAGAGCGCTTGGGAGGCTTTGATAATTGTTGATAAATCCAGAGCTTGTCCAGCACCTGAACTGGTAGAAGTGATAGTAGTTCTGCTCTGAACAATCGTTTCCTCTCCTCCACTCGCAAGGCTGTTTTTCCTACCGACGATAGGTGCGAGTAATTTAGCATGGCGCTCTTCTAAATCTTTAACTTTTGCCTGCGCGCCCCAGCGAATATAAGCATAGTAAGCGTCTATCATGTAGGTACGCGCTACTTTCTGACGACCTAAAGTTAAATAAAATTCTGCTGTTAGTTCATTGGCGAGGGCTTCATCCTGCACATA
The DNA here is from genome assembly GCF_036701295.1 of Microcoleus harperi Pol14_C6. Classification (NCBI taxonomy): domain Bacteria; kingdom Bacillati; phylum Cyanobacteriota; class Cyanophyceae; order Oscillatoriales; family Microcoleaceae; genus Microcoleus; species Microcoleus harperi. Next base: position 10,676 of record NZ_JAUBQN010000026.1, read on the forward strand.
TCCATTTTCCTTGGCTCCATCAATCGCCCGGTCGTAATATTCCATTGCTGAGAAAGATTCACCCAATACGCGGGCTTTTTCTGCTTCTACTAAGTCATACTTATGCTGGTAATTCATTGGGCAATGTTGCGCCCAATATTTCATCTTTTGCTGATTTTCTTCTACTTGTGTCAGATATTGTTGTTCGCTATTCTCGTTTTCATCAGAAAAACTACTATTTGCATACTGAGCAATTAAAGCAAGTGAATAGTAAAAAATATATTCAACAAAAAGAACTATATTGCGAACAAAATGCGAATATTGGGCAGCTAATTCAGCATTTTCTAAACACCCATAGTAATCTTTGAATAAATAACACAAACGGGACTTAAAAAAATACAAGTAGAACAAACAAATTACATTTTGTTCTTCAATAAATTGCGGAATTTTTTCTACTTCATTAAAATTTTTACCAATTAATTTGCATTTATTTTCAGAATCTCCTCTAATATTCGATACAGCTTGACCAAATATTTTCAACAAATTCAACTGGTACACGTGCTTAAATTTGTTGACAAAATCAATATATTGCTCCAACCTCTCAGCCACAAATTCAAGATGTTCGCCAACAAAAAACAAGTGAGCACAGTAAAAGTCAGCCGTATGACAAGCAAATTCTATATCGCCAACTTCTAAACCGTCTTGAATTGCCTGACGCAAGGGTTCTATAGTATTCCTAGTATGTTGCTTCCAATGTTGGATAGTAATGCAAAATGTAAGCACTGCTTTACAACGATACTCTTTGGCATTCAGCTTATCTAATACATTCAAAGCTAGTTGACCGAGTTGATAGGCAAAATCTATGTCTGGAATTTGCCAAGTTACGATTCCACCATAGTTACAGTAGGCATAAATAGATGGGCTAGAATTTCCGTACTGACTGGAAAGCTCGATCATAGTATACAGAATTGGTAGAGATAGCTTGGCATCTCCAAAACAAGCAGGTGAGAATATGAGAAGCAAAATCTGCATAGCTGCCAGCTTGTAGCGATCGCTCATTTCTGGCAAGTTCGCTAACTCCTCGATATTTAACACTTGGGGGGGTGATTGGGATAGGGTCACTCCCAGCATTTCTAGAACTTTCAGCCCATTATCTAACGCAGATTGAATCTGGTTTTTAGCGAGGTTAAGCCTAATTTTCAGCACATATAAGTTGACTTGTTCGAGGATTGTTTTGGCTTGTTGGAGAGTGTGATCGCACAATATCCCCGCTCGTTCTAAATTGGCATTGAGATATTCGGCTTCCGCCGCTTCTAGATAAAAATTAAATGTCAGATGGTATCTACTTTCCCAGCTATCTTGACTCAACAGTTCTAGACCTATATTCAAATAATTAACAGCAGCTTCATACGCCGTCGCTGCTTTTGCTTTCTGTCCGGCGATCAGGTTTAATTCAGCCAACTCATCTTTTTCTGACTGATTAGTTAGCAAATCTGTGCCAAAATTCAGTTGGTTAACCAGAGCAAAAATATTATCTTTTCGCTCTTGCTCTGTTGTATTATTCAGCAACAGTTGACCAATTTTCAGGTGAGTGGCTTTTTTCTCTGACTCTGGAATCAAAGAATAAGCTGCTTGCTGCACTCTATCGTGCAAAAATTTGTATTCAACTTTGATATCCCGTACAGATGCCAACTCTTCTTGGGCAAAGACTAGAGGAATTTTGTAATTTTCAGATAGCGGCAGAATCAAACCAGCTTGCATTGCCTCCCACAAATGAGAAGCCGTCGCTAAGTTTGATTCTTCGTTGACAATTGATAAAACTTCTAAGTTAAATTGGTTGCCGATACAAGCCGCTAGTTTTAATGCTTTCTGGGTTGTTTCTGGGAGTTTGCGAAGATTTCTGGCGACCAGTTCAACAATGTTAAAATCTGCGATACCAATCGCCTGAATTTGTTGAATTTCCCATTCCCAGCGGTCTGCATTCACCTGATAAACCAGCAGATTTTCCGAGTACAGGGTTTTGAGTAGCTGCGTTAAGAAAAAGGGATTGCCTTGGGTTTTATTAAAAAGTAATTCAGAAAAAACTTTAATTTTGTCTGAGTTTACGCTGGCATCGAGAGTGTCGGCGATTAATTGGTTGACGCTATCCAAAGCCAGCGCTTGAATGGTGATATTATTCACCACCGTTTCATTTTCTTGAATTTTTTCTATTGTCTGAATTAAAGGATGAACGGGACTGACTTCGTTATCTCGATAAGCTCCAATCGTTAATAAATATTTGCTATCTGGGTCAGTGACTAAGAGTTGGATTAACTTTAGAGATGCCGAATCTGCCCACTGTAAATCGTCTAAGAATATGACTAGCGGGTGTTCGGGTTGACAAAAAACGCGAATAAATTGTTGAAATACCCGATTAAATCTGTTTTGCGATTCCGAAGATCCCAGTTGAGGAACTTCCGGCTGTTTACCGATAATTAGTTCGACTTCGGGGATAACATCAATAATAACTTGACCGTTATTATCTAGCGCTTTTAATAAATTTTCTTTCCAAACCGCAATCAGTTCGGAACTTTCGGTTAAGAGCTGACGAACTAATTCTTGAAATGCTTGGATTAAAGCTGCATAGGGAATATTGCGCTTAAATTGGTCAAATTTACCCGCAATAAAATACCCCCTCGCTGCTAGAATTGGTTTATGAACTTCATTGACGATTGAAGTTTTACCAATCCCGGAATAACCGGAAACCAACATCATCTCGGTGGCACCGAGGCTGACTCGCCCAAAGGCATCTAGAAGAATTTGGACTTCGTTTTCTCTGCCATAAAGCTTCTGGGGAATGAGTAATTGGTTGCGGCGATCGCGTTGACCGATGGGAAAGTTTTCAATCTGGCCATTTGTCTGCAATTGCTGCAAACAAGTTTCCAGGTCAAATTTTAATCCGGCAGCACTTTGATATCGGTCTTCAGCATTTTTTGCTAACAGTTTCATCACAATATCTGAAACAGCTTGGGGAATTTCTGCTACCTCTTTAGGTGGGACGGGTTGTTTGGCAATATGACAGTAAACCAACTCCATTGGATCGGTGGTATTAAATGGCAACTGGTTGGTCAGCATTTCATAGAAAGTCACTCCTAAAGAATAGAAGTCGGTGCGATAGTCAATTGCTCGATTCATCCTTCCCGTTTGTTCGGGTGACATATAGGCGAGCGTCCCTTCGAGCAAATTGGGATTGACAATACTTTGCTGTTCTTTGGGTAAGGCGATCGCGATGCTAAAGTCAGTTATTTTGACTTCCCTCGTTTCGGGGTTGATGATGATATTGCTAGGTTTAATATCTTTATGTATAATCCCTACTTTATGGACTTGACTGAGCGTTTCTACTAAATAAATCGCCAGGGTTAAAAACTCTGGTAATTGGATCTTTTTTATTTTCAATAATTTGCTAACAGATTGACCACCAAAGTCTTCTAAGATTAAAGCAAAGCTATTCTCATAGGTGACCAGATTGTAGGGCTTAACAATTCCTGGAACGTCTAATTTTTGGGGAATGGTGTATTCTTGTCTTAGGCGAGTAATCTCATCAATGTGCGGATATTCATTTTTAATTATCTTGAGAATAACGGGCTGGCGATCGCGCTCTCTGATTCCTCGATAAACAACTGTTTGGTTTCCTTCATAAATTGTTTCTGTAATTGTATAACCAGATAGAATTATCATTTTTTTACCTTTCTTGTTTAACTATAAAGCGACTAGAGGTCAGAGCGATCTAGTTACAACTAGCTTTGACCTCTAAGCTTACTAAAGATATCACTCTGACTATCAGATCGATTTTAATTCTTTCTCAAAGTGAGGGTACACCTTTTCATCGAACAGATCCTGAATCTCCTGAGACCGCTTCTGAGCGACTAATTCCTGATAATCCTCTCTCACTGGCACGTTGTAGCTAGCTTGGCGGCGTCCTATAGTTGGCAACCACGTCGTGTGCAAAGTTAACCCAAAGTTGAGAGAGGGATGACTCAGTTTCCACTGCGGCCCCTGCTTGAGATCCCAAGCCTCGAAAATCCAGATCTCGTAGGTATTGTTCAACCAAACAGTGCAGGTAATGTAACCATCCGTTGAACTGTTACCATCACCGCGCGGTACAAACTGGGGCGAAAGACCGATATAACCAGGAGGAAATTCATAGGAGTCGGCAATCTTCATCGATTCAGTTGAAGACGTATCCATCCGGAACAAGCTACTGGGTCTGCCTTCTGTTTTGGCAATTGTGAGCAATTCCTCTAGTGGCACTTTTCTGGATGGATAGTCTTTGAAGAAATCAACCATGAACTTACTGACTAGATCCTTCCAGAGTCCCAAGGAGATCCAGTAGATATTATCAAGCTTCCCTGGTGGCATGGTGGGATAGAGAGCCGAAGGAAGTCGGTCAAGATAAGCATAAAGTGCTACTCCCCAAGTACACTTGCACTCTTCTGCTTCAGGGATAAATTTCTCTGGAATAACCTTCTGTTCAACGATTTCTCCAGTTTCTCCGTTAATAACGTAGCGTCCGACGCGACTGATGTCCATCTCGCTCTGTTCCATCCCGTATGGGCTAGGTAACTTAGAATCGCAATAAGGAGAATCATCATAGGCACGTATCCATTCAGACACATCCCAGGCACAAGTATGTGCTGCATGAAGGGTAATTAGTTGTTCGGGATTGTCGTAATCTACGAGAAAGTGGGTAATCTCTAGAGGAATTTCTACTTTTTGGACAGTCACCGTCGGTACGTCCTCCTTGCGATCGCTAACTCCAGATTTTTGGCCTTTTGTCAAGCGAACGCGAGGTACGAGATAGACAGGAGTTGTTGCTAACTCCATGACATCCAGTTTTTTTCGCAAGCATTTTTCTAACCATTTGTTTTTCGGAAAAGGGTTGTTAACGATCTGCTCTATCCCTGTCCTGAAAGAGGTATCTACAACTACCACGTAATCTTTAGAAAATCCTATTTGGTGAATGCTTTGCTTAATTTTTACTGGCGAACCATCAGGAAAGACTAGCTGCCATCGCTCTAGTTCTCCTTTACCATCCCAGCTAATTAGATAGATGAAATCTTCTGGAAGCTTGAATTTTTCTACATAATTTTTAGCTGCTGGAAAAACTTTCTTTACTTGTTTCGCTAGTTTATTTGCCGTATTAGTTACGATGCCGAGAAAAGTTTTTAATGACATACCATAATTGACCGTGAACATTTCGCTTTTGCGAACGTCAAATACGGGGTGAGCAGTGCTAAGCACGGGTGAAAAGGGAAAATTCAGGCACTGCAAGGGAAAATTCAGCTCAATTTCTCCTCGCCACTCTTTGTTCCAGCCTACAGGAGTTGCCACTTTAAGAGTTTCTGTATCAATTTCGTAATGACGACCCGCATCATAGGCAACTAGCAGGCGTTCTTGGGAGTCCCCAGCAAATTTCATTGGCAGGAAGGCAATACTTAAATCGTTGCGAGAACCAAGACACCAAGAAAACCTGATGATGCCATGATTGCGGAATTGATACTTGGCATATTTTTCACCAGGTTGGCTTGCTTCATCGGCATAGTAATCTGGTGGCCTGATAATCCGTGTAGTTAATAAAACTTCACCTTTTTGCTGGAAGTCGAATCGGTAAATCATACCGTCGCCGCTTAAGAATGAGTCTCCATTTGTAAAGGGAAGACCTCCTGATTCAATGGTTCCGACTGGTGCAATGATAAAGACATGACCCTGTAAGTCATCTGGTAAGTCTTTCTCACCCATCTTGGTAATATTTAGTTTGATGTCGGTGAGTTCATCCCGTTTAGCTTTGACAAGCGATTCGGGAACTGGGGGACAGCCTGCTTTGGTATTGCTTTTAGTGGGTTCATTCATGTAGCTCTCCTGAGTTAAAATGTAATAATGGTAACAGTGTAGATAAGTATTTGATTTATGAATGGGAAATGAGGAGTGTAACTTAGATACTATCTTTGATAAAGATTTGATATCTATTCTCCCATCCCCTGCCTCAAAGCCCAATTGGAATCGACATTAACTTATTATCGGCTCTCTCGTACTTATGGTGATAATGCAAGCTAATAATTTAGCACGATCGAGGGTTTGAACGTTCAGTCGTCAGATACTTAGTATCATCGGCTACCTTTACACCAAGCATCGGGGAGAGCCGAGGAAAAAATTATGTGATTAGATGTTTGCATCGACACTAATGTCATGAATGCTGCACTGGGGCAAGCGTAACAAGTCGCTTTAGCTGTCATATCAAGGTACTACTGGGCTAAAATGTGGCGCGCCACATTTCTACGGCAACTGTTCAATTAATGTCATGATATAAATGTGTGGCAATGCTCATACTGACGATCGCCACCAACCAACAACCAATTTGGGCTAGAACTATCAGAAGGTTGCCAGCCTCTGCGCTCTCAAATCGGTTCTATAAAACCGACACATTTTTAATGACGATAATTTTAACCAACGACGACGGCATCGACGCTCCAGGGATTCAGGCACTTTTGCAGGCTGTAGAAGGCAAAACAATTATGGTGGCTCCGCAAGGGCAATTGTCGGGCTGCGGGCATCAAGTGACGACTCACAGTCCGATTCATGTCGATCGGCGATCGGAATTTGAGTATGCTGTAGGGGGAACACCGGCCGATTGCGTGCGTATTGCTCTTCATCACGTTTGTGCGAAGCCGGATTTGGTGCTTTCGGGTATTAACGCGGGTGGCAATTTGGGAGTGGACGTGTATATTTCGGGTACGGTTGCGGCTGTGCGGGAAGCAGCCATGCACGGTATTCCGGGAATCGCAATTTCCCACCGGATTAAAAGGCCGCTCGAAATAGACTGGGATGTCGCTACTCGCTGGACATCGCGGGTGTTGGCGGATTTGCTGAACCGGGAACTAAAGTCTGGGTGTTTCTGGAATGTGAATTTGCCGCATTTAGCGCCGGGAAGTGGGGAACCGGAAATTGTGTTTTGCCAGCCTTCGACGCAGCCACTGCCGGTGGTTTACCGGATGGAGGGAGAATACTTTTATTATGCCGGAGAGTATGGCTCGCGCGATCGGGCGGCGGGGACTGATGTTGACGTGTGTTTTGAGGGTAATATTGCAGTTACTGAGATATCGTTGTGATAGATTTGGGCGATGGGATCAAACTATATTTTTTGCATTGTTTGCCCAAAAAAGCGTCAAGGGATCGGCTCATCAAAACTTAGGATAGGAAGCAATTTCTTAAGAATCTCAGCGGCTTCAGCCGGCTTTAGTTTCAACTTACAGGTTTGAATTTAGAGCGGAATCTCGATCGCAAATTCTGCTCCTTCTCCCGGTGCAGAAATACAGCTTAACTTACCCCCGTGCTTTTCCACCACAATCGAATAACTAATTGACAATCCCAAACCCGTACCACTTCCCACCGGCTTCGTCGTAAAAAATGGATCGAATATCTTATTGATTACCGACTGTTCCATACCCAGACCATTGTCAGCAATGCTGACTACCAAATTCTGAGAATCATTAACTAAAGTCCGAATAATAATGGTGGGTTCTTTGTTCCAGTCAGCACAATTTTTCTGTGCATCTCGCAAAGCATCTATGCCATTACTGATAATATTCATAAATACCTGATTAATTGCTGATGCGTAGCACTGGACTAAAGGCAATTCACCATATTGTTTAATCACTTGAATCTCTAGAGCTTCCCCATTAGATTTTAGCCGATGCTGCAAAATCAACAAAGTGCTCTCAATTCCAGAATGAATATCTACAGGTTTGATTGCCGCTTCATCGTGGCGGGAGAAGTTTCTGAGAGAATTAACTATTTTGCGAATGCGTTCACTGCCAATTTTGATAGAATTAAGAATTTTAGGAAGATCGTGTTCTAAAAAAATGAGATCGATTATGGCAGCTTCTTCTTCAATTTCAGATGGTGGCTGCGGATAGTATTTCTGATAAAGGTGTAATAAACTTATTAGGTTTTGGACATCCTCTTGCAGATATTTCAAGTTACCATGAATAAAGTTGACCGGATTATTAATTTCATGAGCAATTCCTGCAACTAACTGGCCTAAACTAGACATTTTCTCTGCTTGAATTAGGTGTGATTGCGTTTGTTGAAGTTCACTCAATGCCTGCTTTAAATGTTGTGCTTGAATTTGGGATAAAGAAGTCAGTTCTTTCTGAACCTCTAGTGATGCTTGAAGCTGATTTTTCTGCTTAGTTAATTCTTCTGTAAGGCTTTGAACTTCCCGAATTGCTGTTTGGCTAGTTTGTTGCAAAAACAAAAAATCTGGAGTCAGATCGTGGATTGCAAAGTCTTTCAACTTAACCGCTAATTTCGAGAGTAGGCTTGAGTCGGGAGTCCACACAGAGCAGATAAAGAGGATCACCCCATCCTCTTTCAGAGCGACCATTTGCCCCTTTAATCGTAGAGAGTTATGTCGGGATTCCAGAATAAATAATGATTTGAGTTTTTGCTGAATAGTCAAAAAGTTAAATGCGATCGCTGGCTGATGAATTTGAAAATGTCGATCTATCTGTTCACCTAATAATGGTATTTGATGAGTCCGTTGCAATACTTCGCCAACTTGGACAATCTCCAGATTTTGATTAAATCCTATATGAAATGGAAATATATCGCAAAACATCTGGGGATTCAGTGTATATAGCGGCTTAGTCATGAATCATTTACAATCTCTTCCGATCTGTACTCAATCCGAAATATGTCATGATCGAATCCTGCTTCACGGGATTGAGTGTGTGCGATCTCAACTGCTGTCTCGAAGCGATCGCCCAAACCTTTAACTAACCCGACTACCATTGGTGCGAAACCTTCCCGTGTAGAGCGATAATGCAGCTCGATCGCATCTCTGGCAACTTCTGTACATTCAAAAGATGGTGGTCGCAACTTAGGGAATTGTACCCCTATCCGAATATGTAAATCATCGAGATTTTCTAGAAATTCGGGTAATGTATCTCCAGCCATATCTAGTATTTCTTGATAACCCGCAGTCCCAGTAAATTTAACCCAGTATTCGCCAAATGCCTGCATAATTTCTGCACCCGACAAGCCAAGCACTTCACTGGCCGATTTAACTAGACGATGAGTCAAATCATCAGGATAAGCTTCTAAAATGAGAAATTGCTCCTCTAGGACTTGCGCTTTCTGCTTAATTTTTTCCCAAGTAGCTTCATCAAAACGATCGCATACCATGTCTTGAATCCCACGATTAACTAAACCATACATTTCAACGGCCTCCAGTTATACTGGTAATTTACTTTTATCAATCATAAAAAAATTGATATCGAGTCAGTTTCTTGACTGTAGAATTTACACCGATCGAAATTTCGTGTATCATATCACAATTTTCTGTGCGATAGATAGTTAGTCATCATTTTGTGCTTTTACCTACATATTTAGTAAAGTTAAGTATTTGCACTTAAATATAAAATTTTTGTAGGCTGGGTAGAGTGGCCAGAGTTACCTTTGAAGATTTGTTGGGTTGAGCGAGCTCTTACCTCTTTTTTACCACAATCAAAATAAATCCCTATTAGGGATTGAAACACTGAGGCTGTCGTCTCTCAGGGTTCGACACTGTACGGGTCTTGCCAACCAGATATCCCAAAATAGGATAAGGTATTAGTTACTGAATTTTTAGAACCACGTAAATCAACAAATGAGTCGATGTAACCCTGAAGCGAATTTTCCCACCATCTTAAAAAGCAAGGCGACTAGCACTGTTGGTCGTGGAAAAAAAGCTAATCTCAATACCAACTTGAATTTTTCTGCATGGAGTGACGAATACGTTGCTTTATATCTGGGCGATAGTCTCCATCACTACGACAATTCGGAGCGACCTACTGTCATCGTTTCAGATGGAGCTTACGGTATTCTTGGGTTTGAAGGAGACACGTGCGATCGCATTGATTTACCTAATTGGTATCAACATCATATCGAAGCATGGTCAAAAGCAGCCATGCCATGCACAAGACTCTGGTTTGGGAATTCAGAGATTGGTTGGGCTGTTGTGCATCCACTTCTCGAAAAGTATGGTTGGCGCTATGTTAATTCCAATATTTTGAACAAGGGAAAAGGTCAGATCGCAGGGAATGTTAACATACAAAAAATTTGCAGGTTCCCCGTCGTTACAGAAGTCTGCGTTCAATACGTCAGAGAAGTAACAGTTAATGAACTTACCTTAAAAGCATGGTTATTACGAGAATGGAAACGCTCAGGATTGCCGTTACGACGGGCAAACGATGCTTGCGGGGTAGTGGATGCAGCAACCAGGAAATACTTCGATCAAGGGCATTTGTGGTATTTTCCTCCGACCGAGATGTTTGAAAAGTTAGTCAACTATGCAAATGAGTATGGTAATCCTCAAGGAAAACCCTATTTTTCTCTGGATGGTAATCAGTCTTTAACGGGACAAGAATGGAGCAAGATGCGATCTAAATTTAGATGCCCTCACGGTTTTACAAACGTTTGGGAGCGTCAAGCTTTACGGGGCGATGAGAGAGTTAAGACTATCTCTGGAAAAGCATTACATCTCAACCAAAAACCTCTGGATCTGATGAACCTTATTGTTGAGGCATCGAGCGATGAAAACGATGTTATATGGGAACCTTTTGGTGGACTCTTCAGTGCAGCTTTGTCAGCACGTACACTCAAAAGAAAAGCCTTTTCTTGCGAGATAGACCCCGACTATTTCTACTATGGTTTACAGAGATTTAATCAATAATTTCATCAATACTCTCTTCTCTAATCTGTAGATAATCTTGTAGGGATTTCTTGATGCTGTCTTCTAGGCGACTTGATAAAAGCTTATTCCACCGACCAACGGTCATAGCGGAAACTTCAGTATTGTAGACACGTCGCTTAAATTCCTCAATGCCTGGATGTACAATTCTGTCCATTTTTGCAAAATTTGTATCTAGTCTATATTCATAGCGTATCCGTAGCTCCCGCAGAAGGTGCTGATACTCTCTAGTGGGTTTGTAGACTTTTCCTTGAGTAACCCATGAATCAACTATTTTCTTAGCTTCTAAAAACTCCTCAGCAGAGCCTTAGAATTTATATCCACTGGTGTTTGTTTGTTGCAAATTTGCTGTTTTTTGAGTTGTATCTTCCGGCTCTAAAACAAGATAATCCGGCGGATTGTGATAGTGGGTATCTCTCGCTACAGCTACCGATAAACCAGAGACCACGCACACATCAAGAATCCGAGGCTTGCCATAGATGATTTTATCGGGTAGCCATGCCAGGATAGCAACGTAGGTCTGATCGAACCTAAAGTGATTATGACTATTTTTGAAACGTGCTGTTATCTCTGTTCCTAGTGGGAACCACGCTTTAATTTCTAATCCTGGCGTTGGTTGAACTATGCCGAGGAAAATAGTATCTGGAAAGCCCGGATCTTGCCTATGCCACTTTCCAAATTCAGCGAACTCATTTTGTTGATTCAAGAATTCAACGGTGTTACATTCGATTAAATTTCCGACTAAGGGCGAAAGCTTTGAGATAAATTTAGACAGGTTCACCGCTGCATCTACGGTAACACGTTTAGATATAACATCTAAAACGTCGAAAGTGTTACCCTATAAGCGATATAGATATTGGGAGGCAAGTCTGATTACATCTTGGGTATTCAGAGCTCGCTCTCACAAGATGCTTCAGATATTTTTTGTGAAATTTTCCTAATAATATCGCAAGGATCTACACCAATTACATGAGCAACTAACAGAAACTCAATTACATCTAACCGTCGTTCACCGTTTTCATATTTGGCTACGAAAGACTGGGGCTTTTTAAGAGATTTAGCAACAGACTCCTGAGTTAGCTGCGCTTCTTTACGAGCAGCAATCATCCAGCAACGGAAGGTTTCATATTCATCGCTAAAAACAGATTTCATTATTCTTTGGGTTTAGCACTGCATATTCCCTAGATATAATAAACCTGTTTTCGGATAATCCCAAAATAGGATATTTGAATTTGTTAAAAATCGATAGTAATGACAATTGAACAAAATTAATCGCAATTCCAAGAGTGGCAGCTATCTCTACTTGCGACCCTCGGTGCTACCATAATTTTTTTTGTCATCCTTCGGCTTAGCAACACCATCAGGTTGTTTCTTTGGCTTTTTGACTTCTTTGTTGCTTTTTCTTTCTTTTGACATGATATTTCCTCAATTTTGACTCAGCATAACATAGATTGACATATTTGCCTAACTGCCAGTAGAGGGGGTGATTTTATAAATATCTTACTCCCTGTTAGTTTGGTACCATCTGCAGTATATTATCTGCTAGATTTTGAACGAATCCCCTCTACCGTTAGGCATATCGATAAATTCCTCATAAGTACAATGTCTGAAATTACTTTTCACCCCGATGACTAAAGGAAATATTGAAAAGCACGATCGTATAACTGCTGCGAGACAACCGAAAAAAATTCTCGCTGATAAAGCTGTTGTTTTACATCTAATTTTCCTGAAAAATGACAGTAGATCAAAATATGGAGATATGACCATGCCAGCCTTCGCGACACCTGAAGCAAACACAACTAACAAATTTGCAGTCTCCGTTTAAAAAAGCTGTTAGTCACAGTGGACAAAAAGAATATTATTTTACTGTTGATTAACACTTCGGACAGTGTTTGATGCCTTACCTACTGAGAATAACGGTTTCACGGATCTCAGTACGATCGCAACGCTTGCCAAAGCACACTAGAGACCCACGATAAATCAAGGGTTTCAGACTATGACCTCAAAACGGTCGGGACTCTGGAAAAAGTACAAAGTATATGTATAAATATAAAGTTAATTGTCAGCTTTCTTGAAAGTGCGATCGCGTCCGCTCTCTTTGAGATAAAATACTTATAAAGAGTGTTTATTTCTAGATAAATTTCCGCTATTAGGAATGTGACCCGTATGGAAGTAACCGAGCTGCTCAAAGAGTACGAAAATGGAAACAGAGACTTTGCTGACGTAAACCTAAGCGGAGCAAACCTCAGCGGAGCTATGTTGGTAGGGGTAAACCTTTCGAGGGCTAACCTGTCGGGAGCTAACCTGAGTCGGGCGCATCTGACCAAAGCAGAACTCAACGAGGCAAACCTTTACAGGGCAAATCTGAGTTTTGCCAAAATGGGCCAAGCCAGACTAGCGGACGCAGAGCTTACCAAAGCCAATCTCAGCGGAGCTTTCCTCGTCAAAGCAAAACTGCCCAGGGCAAAGTTGAGTGGCGCCCAACTCATCGGTAGCAACCTGCGGAGCGCCATCCTCTGGAACGCCAATTTGTGTACAGCCGACCTGCAATTCATCAATCTGCGGGGAGCCAACCTCACGGGAGCCAACCTCAACTGGGCTAACTGCGGAGGGGCAAAACTCAGCGGTGCAAAGCTTTTTGGCGCTCAACTAACAGGCATTTATCTCAGCAAAGCTTACATTAATGGCATCGACCTGAGCAGGACGGATCTCAATGGCGTCAACCTGAGCGAAGCCAAACTCAACGGGGTAAACTTGGAAGGCTCGAACTTGTTAGCAGCCAATCTCAGCGGGGCTCAGTTGCGGGGCGTCCAGTTGATGGGAGCAGATTTAACTAGGGCAAATCTGGTGGGAGTTTCTTTGGTGCAGGCAAACCTCGATTGGGCTAGGCTGTGCTATGCAGACTTGAGCGAAGCAGACTTGAGCGGAGCAACGTTCACGGGAACCAACTTTGAGGGTACTCAGTTAGCCGGATCAACAATGCCCCCATCTTTGAGCAATGATGTCTACTTAACTGCAGCACGTGGTGTCGCAGCTTAGGCAACGCCAAAAATTAATTTCTCATCCGAGTGGACGACTCTCGCATTAGTTTAACTTTTGATGCAGACATTATTACTTTTGTGAGAGTGTTGCACCGGCAAGAAATTTACTGATATTTGCGAGAGTTGGTAGCTTCACAATTGAGCTCACCCGATTAATTTCGCGACTCGCAAAGCAGAGGTAATGGCTCCTTCGTGCAAACCATCGCCCAAATAAGCTCCCGCATGATAAGTGTTGTTCTCGCCATTAGTCTCGATAACTTCATCTCGATATCGAAAAGACTCGACAGTGTACAGCGGCGTGTGATGTTTCTGAATGTGAATAATGTGCTTTTGGGCGATCGACTCCTGCATTTGAAAAGCTAAACTGTACTCTCGTGGCGAGGAGATGCCGCAAAGCTGATTCAAGCTCGCATTATAGCCCCACCCTTTGTCCGTCTCGAAAAAATCAAATTCTGATAACTTGCGGATACCGTAGCGATCGTACATTGATGTATCAGAATGCAGTACAGTGGTTGCATAATTGGCTTTCCACGCCGAAAACCGCTTCGTTTCCGCCTCCGTCGGATCAGACAACAGCCTCATAACTCGATCTGGTGGCATCGCAAAAACCACCTTATCAAATTCCTGGATTTCCCCATCAGAAAGCACAATTTTTACACCATCAGCACTTCTAAAAATATTGGCAATCTCCACATTTAGCAGTATATCGCCCTTAAATCGCTCCAAAATCTTTTCAATGTAAGAATACACACCGCCTTTAATCCTCACCCAGTTGACCGAGGCATATTCGCGTAGAACAGGCATCGCTAATTCCGCCGGAAAATTGTCGAGCAATTCAAACGGTATCGAGTAGCTGTACATTGTCAGCAACTTCAGCCAATAATTGCGGACGCACGACCTTTTCAAAGATTCCGCAAGCGGCACATCGTAGAAATCGTGCTGTTTAGCAAACCGCATTTTTAAAATAAATCCAGCGGAACGAGCGTAGAGACTATCAAGTCGCAAATACTCGATCAGGCGTTGGATTCCGGTGAAATTCTTTCGGATAGAGACCGCCGATAAAAAGTGGGTGCCATCTTTAAAAAACAGCGCTGAACCAATCTGCACAGGTTCTAATTCAACGCCTAGCTCCTGCATAAAAGCTACGAAATTGTAAAATACAGTCGGAAATTCCAGTACCCCATTTTCTAATATTTCATTGCACTCCGATTTATTAGGTGCAACATTTTTGTTCAGCGTCCGAATGTGTCCGCCTAAAATCGGCTGCTTTTCCAATAAAGTGACGTGATGTCCCTGTTTATCGAGCCAGTATGCTGCTGCCATACCGCTCGCTCCGCCCCCAACAATTGCAATTCTCATAGTTCACTCCTAGATTGATAGAAGGAAGATGGAAGATGGAAGATGGAAGATGGAAGATGGAAGATGGAAAAAATTTTAGCTTCCAGGTAGAACCGGGAAACCCATTTCAGTGTTGCTGTGCCTCGTCATTTTTAAGAGGAGGCAGAGCCTCCAGAAATTCATTCATTGGCAGAGCCAATGAACGAGATAATGAGAGCAGAAACGAGAGATTTTTAAGAGCAGACAGAGCAAGAGTGAAATTTATTCCTTGGCAAAGCCAAGGAACGAGAGAAACAGGAAAATAACCAATTGCTAATTTTCCTTAGCCTAAAATCGCATCGCCGGATAAACGTTGATAAAGCAGCGCCCCCGTCCAAAATGTCGGTGCAAAGCCTGGATAGCCCGAAGAGGCGTTGCAGAAATAGAAATTGTTGAGGGATGTTTCATGATTTAGTCGATCGACTCCCATGTTGCGCGGCGTCAGGCTGGAACCGTAGGAATTACCGTTAGGACACCAACAGAAGCGCTCGTTAGTCGTCGGACTTCCGGTAATATGAAAGACCATGTGTTTGCGGAAATTGGGAACATAGTGTTTTTCTACTACATCTAAAATCGAGTCCAGAATCTCTTGTTTCTTCTGTCTGTAAGCTTTGCGATCGGTTTCCCAAAGCTGTTTAAAATAGCTGTAATTAGCAACAGTCAGAAATTCGACAATTTGACAATCTTCTGGACAATCCCGCCGCGCTTCCGTCAGTAAAGTGGGCGTTGTAATTGCAAAGCTCGGACGAGAAAAATCATTTTGCTCGTACATTTGAGCAAAAGCTTCATTTAGATCCAAGTGTTCCGAATGAAACGTATTCCACTTGCCAAATCCATAGTCTCGGAGATCGATATCTTTGACAACGCAGTACACCATGTAGTTAGATGCAGAATACTCATAGTTAAGTTTCCGCCGCACTGTTTTAGAGAACTGTTCCTCTCCAATCATCTTGGCCGCTCTTTTGGGATCGAGGTTGCAAATCACCGTGTCGCCCGTGAATTCATGGGTTTGATGGGTGGTCAAATCCATCGCTTCCACTCCCGTTACTGTTCTGTTTGTCACCCTAAAATTCGTGACTTCATGGTTGAGTAGAACCTTCCCCCCATTGGATTCAATGACTTTAACTAAAGAATTGATGACATCTTCAAAATGCTGCGTCGGGTAAAATGCACCTTCTTGATAGCCTCTAAACAAGGCAATCCAAGCATAGAAAGAAAGCTGATTTGGAGGCAGCAAAAAATCCGGCCATTGCAGGGCTAATAGGGTTTGGGCGGCTTGCGGGAGTTGGAACTTGTCGAAAACGTCCTGAAGTGTACTGTTGAGGTGTTGGACGGCACAGAATACCTCACCGAAATTTTTGAGCAATTCAATTGGTTTGACGGGAGGAGCGAGTTTTCTGAGTCCGTTGCCGGTTTTCTCGACTTCGTTGACGAATTGGCGAATTCTCTCGCCCGCTTCGGGAAACAGCGCGGACAATCTGCGGATCAGTTCCTCTGGTTCCGAGGGAATATCCAGCGCATACCCAGGCATTCTCATGTGGTCGTAGCCATTCGGATCGTAACGTTCAAAGGTGACATCTCGATCGAGACCGAGTTTTTTGAGAACTCGATTGACTGTATGTCCTTCGCCGCAGTCCCAAACGTAGTGGAATTGGGCATTAAAGGTGTATTTGTTGGCCATCGTAAAGGTGTGACCAAAACCTCCGGGATGCTCGTGAGCTTCGAGGATGTGTACGGTTTTGCCGGAGTTTGCCATCAAAGCTCCGAAAACCAGTGCTGATAAACCACTGCCGACGATGAGGTAATCTGTTGTCATGGTAAATTTCCTCGATCGATTGAATGGGGCGATCGTTGTCTATTTAAACTAACTATCAATTCTGAGAAAATTCTGAAGTCCAGCAAAAACTTTTTGATGCGTGCTGGTTTAATGACTGTATTAAAGTCTGATTGCGGTTGCTGTTAAGCTTAATTAAGCTGTTGCGGATGGAACTTATAGCTTCGGAGGCGGACCCAAAAGCCCGCCCCACAAGGGAAGTAAACGGGTTTATACCTTCCTTGGTAACTCTTAAGGTATAGAGTAGCCTACCTAATAAGGAGTATGTTAACTAGAGTGCGATCGCTTATTGATGCGGCACGATCACATCAAAAAAAGCATCATCCAAATCATAACCAAACATCTGCGACATCGCCATCAACTTTGATTTACTGGGAATTCTCTGCTGATTCAACCAATCAGTCAACACAAAAATTTTGTTCATCAAAAACATTTCCAAAGCTTCAGGATTGTACTGAATACCTTGGGTGCGGTGGAACTGGTGCGGCACCAACATCGCGGCATAGCGTGCCAATTCTCCCGCTTTCCAATCCAGCAAAAATGGCAGCCAAGGGTAACAAGCATCCAAGCGAATAAACCACAGTCGCACTTCGGGAATTTCTGAAATTTCTCGCGGATCTAACTCTTCGCGCGGATACTCAATTTCAAATTGTAGCTGTTGTTCGTTTTGGGCGATCGCTCCTTCGGTCAGCCACTTTTCAATCACAGTCCGTACCGGAGACAAATCTAAACTGTTTATGCGATCGGCATCTATCGGTATCATAATACTCATAAAATTTCAACCTTATAGCATTAAGTTTTCTCTATAATACCACCAATCACCAATCACCAATTATATCAAATCCGTTAACTTCCCTACACCAGAACTATTGCACGCATTCGCAAAATATTTTGAAAAGCTTCGGCGTCAATCCCGGTTAATCTGCGGTTTCCGCCTTGCCTCAAAGATTTATGCAAGATTTTCTACTACTCGTTGCCCAAGCATCACCCATTTTTCCCAAACTTGCTATCTTGCAAAGAATTACCAATCCCCTGGATAATTCCCCGCCCTATCAAACCAATTCCCCGCCCTATAACCTGAGTCAAAACATAAACAACGCCAGCACCCAAAAGCGAAATAACCGCGCGAACTCTAGGTGCGATCGCATCCCGGGTTTCCAGCAGCAAAGTCAAGGCTAACTGCCACCCAGAAAGCTGTGCTAACTCTAGATTTCGAGGAGCATAAATAGAAATTCTCTTAATTCCAGAATCGCCCAAAACAAACAGCCAAAACCTGCTTTCAAAAATAGCTTTCGGTTCCACAAAATATCTATCCCAGCTATATCTCCACGACAAATCATTCCGAAATCTCTCAATTTCTCGCGTCGAAATCAACTTACCATCGTAAAAAATTTGCTTAATTTCTTCAAGATTTGCCAAATTATTTAGTAGAGGCTGTACCACACCGCTAGCAACTTGTATTGCCAAATTTTCTAACAAAGCTTCAGCTCGCTGCATCGCTGGCGGGCTGCCAGCAACACAAGAAATATTGTCAACTTTTAGAGGAACTTCAAATAGCAAATGTGCAAAAAAATCAACTGTCATCGGTATTTTGTCAAGGATTTCTGCTGCAACTACATCAGCATCTGCCAGCAGCATCGGCACAACTTCTATGCCGCTGCTTGCCAAGAGATAAGCAGCACTTCCCTCTTGGCTTTCTTCGAGTTTGAAGCTTGCTTGACTGCCATCAAAAACCAGATTTTCTTTCGTTTGTAGTGTATAGTATCTGCCAAAAAAATCTATGATTGTCGCCTCCCACAAATTCCGTAAAATAGCAGGCATTTTTGGCAACAATTGAGTTTGCTGCACTTGCGAAAAGCGCAATTCTTCCAGCAAATCCTTTAACTTCCGCAGGATAGAACTCATCAATTCATGTTTTTTTGGCGATCGCAAAATATCTATTTCCAAAGGCAAACCAGTCAAATTCACTAAATCAAACTGCAATTTAGCTGCCACCGAGTCAAACAAGCTACCTTGCCAATTAGTTGCAACCACCAAAGATGCAGCCGAAACTTGGGAATTCGCTAATTGCGCTTGAGAATTATTTAACAAATTCTCGACTCTAATTTTTTCTTTCTCCCCTCTGCCTTCCCCCATCTGCCTTCTGCCTTCTTCCCTCTCCCCTTTTCCTTCAAATAATAACTGACTGACAATCCAACGAGCTGCGAGCAATTCTCGGCGGCGTCCGCTGAGTATAACCCCATCTAAAATAGAGGGCAAATCTGTCGGATCGGCAGCTCTGATATCTTGCAAATCAGCTTGGACAACCGCCAAAGTTGCATCTATTTCCCGTAGTCCAGAATGACAAAAATAAGCCAGCATTTTTTTGTGTACTGGCGTATTAATTGTCGAATTATCTGCATTTTTATCGGCAATTGCTGCGGAGTTTTCTACTGTTTGAACCACCCCTGCATTTAGTTCTATTTCCGAGTTAGCGGCCGCATCCATCGCCCAATAAGTGCGACCAGATGCCACAGCGCGAATAGCTTCGATGGTCAGAGAAATATCTCTACCTTTAGGACAATAGCCATTCGCGCCCGTCGTCTGTAACTCCGCCAACAGCTCGGCTGTCAGCGGCCAGCCTAGCAGCAACAGGGGCAGATTGGGATACAAACTTTTGAGTTCGCGACAAAATGCCAGCGCCTCTATTTGACCCGATCGCGAACTTAGGATCTCAACAGCCAAAATTACCAAATCTGCGGGCTTCTTGGCTGCTCCAGAGCTGATGGAGCGAGCTTCTAGAACCCGCAAAGCCTCGGTTTCCGTTGAAACCTCTGCGACAACTTGCAAGTCTGAATACTGCTCGCAAGCGACTCGCAGCCCCAGCCGGAAAATGGGGTCGCCATCGATCGTCAGCACTTGGAAATTACTCACTTGATTTTAGATTGGAGATTTTAGAGCTCGATCGCGCGAAAACCCAATTATTCGGGGATCAAATTAGCATCAGGAGGCCCAGCCGATTCAGGAATCGAGGGCGGCGCGGGTTCCGGAGCCGGAGCCGGAGGAGCAGGTTCCGGAGCCGGAGCCGGAGCCTCTTCTCTCGCGGGCGGATTGTAAGGTTCCGGCTCTCTCGCGGGCGGATTGTAAGGTTCCGGTTCCGGTTCCCTTGCAGGCGGATAGTAAGGTTCCGGTTCCCTTGCGGGGGGATTGTAAGGTTCCGGTTCGGGAGCCGGGGCCTCTTGGCTCGCGGGGGGATAGTAAGGTTCGGGAGCCGGAGCCTGCTCGGGAGGAGGCGCGTATTCCTCTTGTCGGGGAGGAGGCGCGTACTCCTCCTGTTGCGGAGCCGGCGCGTACTCCTGTTGCGGAGCCGGGGCGTAATCGCGAGCGGGTTCCGGCGGCGGTGCACTGTTGGCTCTGAGTTCAGCACTCCAGCGCCCGATCGCACCTGCAGCCTCTGAATACAGCGCCCTACCGTAACCAATTTGGGAAGCCGTATCGATCGCCGCTCCTAGACTGCCTTGAGATGCCAATTCCGCAGCTCGATCCAGAATCGGTCTGTCTTGAGCAACTTGCAGTTCGCTCACCCACTGATAGACATTATCCTGAGCTTTCGCATACAAAGTCCTACCGCTCTTAATTGCCGAAGCTTTTTCAATAGCAGCGCTAAGTTTTCCTTGCTTCGCCAGGGCGATTGCTTCATCCAAAAAAGGCTGATCTTGAATAACTTCTATGCGTTTCGTCCACTGAGCCAAGAGAGTTTGCGCCTCTATCCTGCGAGGGCGGTTTTGAGCGATCAGGAGTAGCTGAGCCATGCCGCCCTTGAGTCCTTCAACCGTTTGCGGTTCTGCCAACTGCTTCGCCAGAGTCAGAAAAGATTGGTCTTCGATCCGCTGAATTTCCCGACGCCAAGCAGCCACCAAAGTTTGAGCGTGAACCCGCCGTGGCTGCTTAATTCCGATCGTTTGCGCTTGCTCGATCGCGAGTCCAAACGTCCCTATCTGACCAAAACTAGCGATCGTGCTCGCCACTTGCAGACGCAGCAAATCTTGAAACTGCACCTGCAAATTTTCAATTTGAACTTGAGCTTGCTTGTAAAGAGGGCGACCCGGAGCAATTTGGCTAGCAGCCCCCTGCCCTTCCAGCAAGCTAAAAATGTGTTGCGGCAGCGGAGTTGATATCGACTGGTTCCAGGTCACTGCCTGAGCCCTACCCAACTGCATCAAATCTTGAGCTTCCGCAAACAGTGGCGAATCCTGCGGCACCACAGAAGCAGCCTCGATCGCCCCCGGCAGGTCTTTCGCCCCCAACCGCTTAGTAGCCATTGCCAGCAAAGTCCGGCTCCAGCCCTCAATTTCCTTCTCAGCTTTAGCGCGGGCAAAAAGCTGCGAGTCTATTTTTCGAGCTAGGACGATCGCCTCAGCGAACTTTTGCGGAGTTCCGTCCTTCGCCAAATCTCTAGCCTCTTGCAAGCGCTGCCAGCCGTTTCTTTCCAAAGAAATCTGCTGGATCAGCTCGTTGTAACGCTTCTGACTCCAGAAAATATTTTCCAGCTTAAATAGAGCTTGAGCATAATCCCAGGCTTTCCTTAAATCTTCACTTTTCAAAGCTGCTAGGGCTGTATCGTAGAGTTTTTGGCCCTCCTGCCAATTTTTTTCCCAAGCAGCAACCGCCTCCTGTACCTCTGGGTAAGACGGACTGGTTTTCGGAATTTTCGCCACAATCTCCAGAGCACCCTTCAAATCGCCCCTCTCAATTTTTGCCCTGGCAAATCCCAGAATAGCTTTCGACCATTCCCCTATCAAATGTTGACCCTGCGAGTATAGCGGATGTTCTTTCGGCCAAGCCTGCACCAATGCCATTGCCGATTCTAGCTGTTCTAGCTTGCCCGACTTAGCAGCTTGTTGAGCGCAGTAAAGTCGCTCTCCGTCCGCCGCCAGCGGCGACAGTTGCTGGCAATTCGGCGGTGGCGGCATCGTCAGCAACCACAGAAATGCAGCAGCACCCGTTACTCCAAATCCCACCAGGAGACTAAGCCAGATAAGCTGCCACTGCCAAAAAGTTCTTTTTCCCTCCGTCGGCAGCGCCGTTACTGAGGAACTCGCATCGCCTGTCGCCTCTGCACTGAAATGTGCTGTCGGTTTAGGTGATGGGTTGTATTGGGGTGGTGTGTGGAATTGGTCAGATTGTCGTCTCGCCATTACTTCAGCCTGTCCTGTAATGCGCACTAGAATGCGACACTCCCACATCAAATCTATAGATTATGATGTCGGCTTCTGACTCCTGTTAAGGAGATCGAGAACTTCCTTCAAGGTACTGGCCATCTTTCCCTCTACGGCGTTTTATAGTGAGGTTCGTGTCCAGCCCCACTGGTTGCTTCCGAGTATTTTAGGCTCTCGAAGCACGTAAATCATACCAGTTATCACACAGTTATTGACAGATCCCGGGGCCGTTTAGCAGAAAAAACAGTGTAAAGCCCCGTCAGTCCCTCAATTTTAGATTTTAGATTTTAGATTTTAGATTTTAGATTTCACTCTGCAGATGAAGTAGGGGAGGGATTAAACTAAGGTCTAATATTAAATCCGGATCAGAAATCCCTTTATCAGACTCAGCGGTTGAAACCAATCCCACACAAACTCTCCTCCACTCCAAGCGGATTTAAAAATAAAGGGGGCAGTAAAGCCGGATTTGCTCTACACTTTGAGGTGTAGCGGCTAGAACTAAATTTTTCGGTTTAATCGTAAATTTAATTCCCGATCGCCAAACTTGCCGATCGAGTTTCATTTTTTTGTTTTCCTTTTTTTTCTATTGTGCCGAATTCCGGCTGGCGACGGCCAAAAAAACGATCGCACCCAGCAAAATACTTAAATCATTTTATACGACCGACCGCCCCAGCACAAAGATCGGTTTTGCTTCCAACAGCTGCGGCTTTATCCGTTACGAAGCCTTTGGCGTATCGCTGACACTCGATGCCTGCGTGGCGGACTCTGCCGATCGATACCCGTAGAAATCTATCCGGTAGTCTACAATTCTGACACCAGTTTGCTGTTGGATTTGCTCGATCAAGTCGAGCGGCAATTCCACATGAACGTCCAGAATCTGAGCCGTATCAATACAATTGACGTGAGAGTGAGAGTCGCTCACATTGCCGTACAAGCGTCCCTCCGAGCGTTCTATGCACTCAATAATCCCTTCTCTCGACAAAGCTTCTAGATTTTGATAAACCGAAGTATGACCGATCGAATGCGCTTTTTGGTTGAGGCGATCGTAAATTTCGCGAGCGGAGAGGTGTTCTTTTGCCTCCCACAAAAGTTCTAGAATAAATCGACGCTGGCGGCTCAAGCGCATTCCCATCGCCTGACAGCGGTTTAAAGCATCTTCTAATGAACGAATTGGTTTCACAGCTACCGCCTTATAAAGCCTGCTCGATTTTTAATTCTGGTACAGTATTGCACGCCTACATATCCACTAATTCTAACGCAGGGTTGCCCAACAGTAGAAGGTAGAGCGCAAAAATCTCGAATGAGTGAATTTTTTCGAGTTGCTGCTCAACGAGCGGCTGTCAGCACCCACCAGAAAATTATCCGCCTCACAAATATTGCTTTGACTCTATCTTCTACTGCAACACCTCCTAGTTCGAGGATTTGATGGCGTTAACCAGGAACTTGGCAATTTCCGAGAGTTGCTTTTTGTTGAAAGTTTTGAGCAAAAGCTTGACTACCGCCTTCGGTTCGGCTGGAAGTGCTACTTGCTTCGACGCTGCGGCTGGGGCTGCTGGGGCGCTTGCCTCTGCTGGTTTTGGGCTTGCTGCCAAAAGTAGCAAATTTTTACTCGGAACGATCGTCTTGACTTTCCCCACTTGTACTAAATCGCCAGCTTCCTTGAGTTCTTTGATAATCAGCGGAGCTAAGACTTTATAAGAGTTTTTGGGATTAACGATCGCTGCTCTAGCGGTTTTTACTAAATTTTGCCAAGTCTCTATTTTACCTCCCAACTTATAGAGGCGAACGCACACAGCCGTCAACTCAGAGCGACTAGCAGCCGATTCTTTCTGCTTGAACACCTGCAACATTTCTTTGAGTAAAGTCATCACTTCAACAGCAAAATTCGCCGGCACAGCGCCCGCTGTTGGAGCGGCGGGCGTACCAGACCCAGCAGCCTGCACTTTGCCCGACGCCAATTTATCGAGGTGAGTTTCCAGTTGAGCAAAAACAGGCATCACCTGCTGCACAAGTTTTTCTCCCTCCTCATTCCTCAAGCCGAAAGGCCCCTCCAGTCGCCCCAGCAAGTCCTTAAGCGTATCAACTCCCTTTAAAAATAGGGATTCTGCCGTTTGGTCAACCTGCTTGACGGGCCCGTCCTTGAGCACCTTAAAACAATCTTCCAAGCGGTGAGCGGTTGTTTTAATACTATCTAAGCCCAGCATAGCCGCCCCTCCTTTCACGGAATGGGCGGCTCGAAACATCTCTTGGACGCTTTCGGGGTCTTTCATCGTGGACTTTAAATCCACTAAACCATTTTCTAGAGTATCGAGGTGCTCCTTAGCCTCCTCTATAAACAAACGCATAATTCGGTCTTGCTGATCTGACACGACAGTCCTCCTAACAATCTCAGCACCCTCCAGAAAGCACCCTGTTCGCGGGATAAAACGCGACTCCTGCCCAGAGTCGGAAGCTCCCATGCAAAACATTCTAGCCTGCCTCAGCTAGCAGACTCAAAATACTGGTGTCAGGGCAATCTTAGCTCTAAAACTGGTGCGGTGGAGATTGAGCCTAAAGTTCTGAGGGAGTATCTGGAGCGATTTCAATGCCCATTCCTTGTTTCATCATCTGCTGATTCGTAATCAAGTCGTTTAACTCCTTGACTTCGACGCCGATGTCTTGGCAAGCCTGTTTCAGTTCCCGCTCGAAGGTGTTGAGGTCGCCTCCGTAGCCGCAAAGCTTCGCGGCTGTGGCGATTCCTTGTTGGGCGTTAGCTTTGGCGCAGTCGATCAATTCAATGCCTTTGAGGGGTTGGGAGGATGCCATAATTTCAAGCCACAATTTATCTTTTCTCCCACTGTACCTAGAAGGTTGAGGTCGATCGATCTATCGAAAGGCATGAAAAATTCTGCCTGTGCTGCGCGTTACCAATTCATTATCTTTGGGCATTTCCTGAAAAGATAGGAGTTAAGATTTTCTAACCCTTACTGTGCCTAACTTAGGCTAAATTACTGTGAGAAATGTTTCCAAATCTCAAATGCACTGGGTCTGGAGCGTCCGGCACCGCCTGCTTGTGTCTGTTCTGTTTGCTATAGCAGTCGCTGTTTTCCTGCCGCCTCACTATTTCCTGCTGACTCGGACGCTGTGCATTTGGAACGCGGGCGCTGTGAGTTTCCTGCTTTTGACTTGGATGCTGATGCTGCAAGGCACTCCCGAAATAATGCGCCACCACGCTCAGCAGTTGGACGCTGGTCGCTTAACAATCTTAAGTACGATTACGGCAGCGGCTTTTGCTAGCTTTTTAGCCATCTTCTTCCTGCTGCGCGATACCAAAGGCCTGCCCCCCGATTTGCTATTTCTGCACTTGGGGCTTTCTGTCCTGACAATTGTTGGCTCTTGGATGCAGGTACACACTATCTTCACGATGCACTATGCCCGCAGCTACTACGGAAACCACAGCAAACAGCACGGCAGCTACTCGCAGGCGGGGGGTTTGGATTTTCCGGGCGACGAGGAACCTGACTACAAAGATTTTTTATATTTCTCCTTTGGTATTGGCATGACTTGCCAAGTTGCAGACGTGCAGATCACTTCTCGTTCCATGAGGTATCTCGTGCTTTTTCACAGCGTGCTGTCGTTCTTTTTTAACACCGCTATTCTGGCTATGAGTGTCAATATTATTGCGGGATTGAGTTGACATTATTCTGTCCCAGTGGAAAGTTTCAGCCTAATAATAGTTCGACTGCTTAGGTTATATCGGGCGGTATATCAAAGTTATCTATCCGAGTTGAGTATTTTAATAAAGTCCTGCTATCATTGGGATCGAGAACGAAGTATCATCGTTTAGGTGAGTTTTACAGTGACCAAGAAGAAACGGAAGAAAGAGAAAACATCTGCCCAAGCAAATAATAAAAACCAGTCGAGAGGTTTTGGTACTCGTCGCGTCGAAAAAGAATTTACTGGATTCACTTATCACAAGATGTCATCACCGTTTGAGGGAATGAGTGAAGACGAAGTATTTGAAATGATTAAGAAATTAGGTGAAAAATTCGGTCAACAATTTGATACCTCTTTTGAAACATTGGACCAACAAATTTTTCAGGTTGAGCCTTGTTCTTTACTATCGCTTTTTGCCTACTACGGTTTAACTACTTCACCCGGCATAAATCGTGAGTGGACTGAAAAAAATCCACTCCTTCAACATCATGTAGAATTTATACAAGGTCTTCTTCTTCAGCATTCACAAAATTCATTTGATTGCCGACCAGCTCTACCACAAGACTTTGTTGAGTTTCGCCAACTGGTTCAGGATGTCACACGTGGATTTCAAATGAAGCCTTTATCCATAGCCGATCCATCTACAACTATAGAGCAGCGTCAGAAGTTTATCACAGTAGAAACGATCAGGATAGATACTCAAGCTGTACGTAACTGGGGATATCCACAACAAGTTAAGCGGATTGTTTCGGATTTATTTTCTAGTCTGGATGATACGATTGAGCAAAGAATTGGAGTTCGAGTTGTTTGTTTAGTTGAAATGTGGTTCAAAATACTTGATGTTGTTGAAAGCAGAATCAATCAGCATTGGAATTTGGTTATGCCTGCGCTGCGAGCCAAAAACATCGAAACAGCTATCAAAGAATATTATCAAGCTTTTCCCGCTCTTACTTCATCTCTAGAAGACCTCTCAGCCTATGTTCAGGAGGAAGGTTTAACTCTTGACGGCTTAAGAGCTATTATTTTCAGTCACAGTGATTTACGACTAAAACATATTTACACATTAACACTCGATACGTTTGTAGATGCTTACCCAAAAGCTGTTAATCCAGAAGCATTAAAAAATGTGCTGGATGCCTGGTCGCTATCTTTCGGAGATTTATCAGACTGGAATCCAGAACATTTATTTCTTGGCAATCCTGTTTGGCAGAAACCTCTCATCAAGCTTGAGGTTGGAACTTATTTCTGCCCAGTCATAACACTATTCTTAAATTATTTCATAGATATTATGGAAGCTATTATTAAACCTCATGCTGAAATTTATAAAAAATATGAAGAGCGTAGGGGAAAATTTTTGGAGCAAGAGATTTATCAGCTTTTCCAGAAAGCTTTTCCATCTGCCAAGCTCTATCAAGGTAGCGAATGGTTCGATCCTACAACCAAGAAGACTTTTGAAAATGACCTTCTGGTTTTACTCGACTCCTATTTGCTAGTTGTGGAGGCTAAATCAGGTAGAGTGACTGAAGCGACAAAGCGTGGGGCATTTGAGAGCCTAAAGAAGATTGTCAAAAAATTACTGGTGGAACCATCAATTCAATCCAAGAGATTTTCAGATTACCTAAAAAACAATTTAGGTTTGCATCAGTTTAAGAATCGCAAAGGCGAATTAAATGAAGTTGACTGTTCAAAAGTACGTGAGGTGGTTCGCTTGAGTATTACTTTAGAGTCATTGGGTACTCTTTTTTGTCGCTCAACCGATCTGAAACAAGCGGGTTTAATTGCATCTGATATTGAAATGTCTCCAACTATGTCTCTTGCCGATCTCGAAATTATATTTGAAATTTTGGAAGGAAGTTGTGAGAAACTACACTATTTAGTGCGGCGAGCAGAATTTGAGAAAAATGCTGATTATAATGGCGATGAGATTGATTTGCTTGCGTTCTATCTTGATACAGGGTTTAACATTGGGAATGCTGAGTTTACTCAACAGCGTCTTCGCTTAGTTGGTATGTCCAACATTTTTGATCCATTTTTTATGAAGGAATTACCTAAAAGTGAAACTCCTAAACCGAAGCGTAAATTAACACGTTGGTGGAGAAGCATTATCCAGCATATTGAATCACGGCAGTCTGAGCGTTGGAGTGAAGTTGGTTGTGTACTTCTCAATTTTACTCATGATCAGCAAACAAACTTTGAAGAACAGTTCAAACGAATTAAAAAAATTGTCCATAAGTTTTGGGAACTACCCAATCACAAGAATACTTGTATTTTAATTAATGAAACAGTTCCAGAGCGCGGAGCAGTCGCTGGCTTCGCCTATAAGCGTATTGATAGAGAAAAAAGAAATCAAACAATGAAAAATGCTCTGGGTGAAGCTATGAGCCTTTCTCCTGTCAGCCGAGTGGTGGTTATTGGGGTAGATGTTGAGCAAAATGATTATCCATACAGTGTAGTTGCCTGTCATCTCAGTGAAGATGAGAATGCTTTTTAGTAAATGGACAATTGACAAGGGAAAATATAGTTTGAAAGCTCGAAAATTGAAAAGTGTAGACCGCAAGCGAAGAATCCCGTCGCAACGAACGGTTGAGCGATTTCGGTGTGGATGCAGAGTTTAGTAGTCGCTGAACGCAATCATTATTCCGTTATCAGCAATATTGGCTTCAAGGGTTGTTGCTGATTTCCACCATCGCCTCTCCTTGACGCAATCGTTCTATTGCATCAGGTAAAGTGGCAGTTAACAATTGTCGCAGGTTACGGTTTGTTACATTGCCACAGGTCAACCACAAAATTTGAGGGGGTGCTCCTCATCGACATACCAAATCGATGAAGTCGCTGTCTTTAGTCATAATCACAGCTTTTTCGGCTTGTGCTGATTCAAAAATTTCGGTATCTTGGGCATCTCGCAGTTGAATATCTCGCAACGCAACCGCTTCTAAATTAAAGTTATCTGTAAGCCAATTTGCCAGAGTTGGTGGCCGTTGAGCATCGATCCATATCTTCATGCCGTCAGTCTTGGGAAATCGGTACGTCGTGCAGCAAACAGTAAGCAAGCTTGAATATCTGCAAGCTCCAAGTCAGGGAAATCTTCTAAAATCTCAGTAACGCTGACGTTCTCAGCCAGCATTTCTAAGATGTCGGTAACTCGAATTCGCATTCCTCGAATGCAGGGACGACCACCACACTGACCGGGGGTTTGGGTAATGCGAGTTAACAAGCCAGTCGTTGAGTTCATCAGGGGTTGCCTGTAAGTTGCTTTGTTCGTCTCCATCTTACTGAGTAATCATCTCGAAAGCAGGTTTTTGCGTAAGTCCTCATTTCTCTTGCCAAGTCGAAGTCATTACGAGTATGATTTAATGAGAAGCAAAAAAGAGAGTCGCCATGAGGATCGAAGAAATACCCCTCAACCAGATTCGCCGCCCCCTGCCGCGAGTCAACGACCAAACCAAAGTAGCCGCCCTCATGGAATCAATCCGCGAGGTAGGTTTAAACGAACCCATCGATGTGCTAGAAGTAGATGGTCAGTATTACGGATTTTCGGGCTGCCACCGCTACGAAGCTTGTCAGCGCCTCGGTTTAGAAACTATCCGCTGTAATGTACGCCGAGCTCCTCGTACCGTGTTGCAGATGCACCTAGCCTGAGCCTCTCAACAGAAATTCACAACAGTCAAAGAGGCGATCGCCCAAACCTTTCTAAGAAGTTCGATCGACAATCACTAATAACAAGCTAAAAACCTATGACTACCAACAACCACAAACAACATCTTTACCCCACCCGCATCGATATGTCAGCAGCCACCCGCTCTCAAGTAGTCGGGCTGCTCAACGCCACACTAGCAACGACTCTGGACTTAAAAACTCAAGTCAAGCAAGCTCACTGGAACGTTAAAGGCATGGACTTCTACCAGTTGCACCTGCTGTTTGACGAAATGGCAACAGAACTCGAAGAATACATCGATTTGGTTGCCGAACGGGTCACAGCTTTGGGCGGTTTGGCAGTAGGAACAGCCCGCACAGCCGCCGCCGATTCGATTTTGCCAGAATTTCCTTTCGACATTTTAGACGGGAAAGAATATGTGACGGCTTTGGCCGATCGCTACGCACCCTACGCCAAACACCTGCGAGTCGCCATCGACAAAACTGGCGAACTCGGCGATGCCGATACAGCGGATCTGTACACCGAAATTTCGCGGACAATTGACAAGCGTTTGTGGTTCCTCGAAGCGCATTTGCAAGGTTCTGCGACAACTGCAACAGCCGCCGCCGAAAAAGTTGCCGTCAAATAGCCAAAAAAAAGTTGTGGGGTGGGCGCGGGAGCCCGCCCCACAGATGTATTTCCTTAAGGCTCGTGACAGTTTACGATCGAGAATATGTCCATTTATTAATTTGGATGAGTTTTTCGTGACTGCCAATATTCCAGATTATGCTCCTCAACTGCAACGCCTGATAGAACAGGCGGGGCTTTCGAGCGATCGAGAACTCAGCCAAAAAGCAGGAGTTTCCGAGATCCAGCTAAGTCGCCTGCGTCGCGGCTTAGCTTTGCAAACCCGAGCCGACATCCTGCTCAAAATCAGTCAAGCTTTGCAAATTTCCTTAACGGAACTGCTCGCAACCTTGGCGCCAAACTATGTAGAGTTAGAAAAGGCACCACCGACAGCCGTAGAACAAGAATATCAGCGCTTGCAAGCTTCGATCGAACAGCAGCGAGAATCTTTGATGCAGGAATTCCAGCTATCTAGCGTGCAAATTTTAGAATCTTGGATGTTGCAGTGGCCGACTGCTGCAAGCAAAGCTCAGGAAAATCACAACTTGCGGGCTCAGAAACTACTGCCCTTGCTGCGGCCCGTCGAGCAGTTATTGGAGCATTGGGGGGTGGAGTCGATCGCCCCAGTCGGAGCCCAGATTCCCTACAACCCCCAACAGCACCAGCTCATGGAAGGAACAGCCGAACCAGGAGAACCCGTCAAAGTCCGCTACACAGGGTACAGACAAGGCGACAAACTCCTCTACCGCGCCAAAGTTAGCCCAGTTTGATTAATATCAGAAGGCATTCGGCAGAACAAAGATTCTCCCTATCTCAAAATTAACTCCCGAAGCGCTGCGACTCTGATCGGCGTTACGATCCGCGACGAGTACCATCTCTTGCACTCAAAACTATTCTCCTGCTCTTAGGCTTTGAGGCTTTCCTCCTCTCTTATTTGGATCGGAGTCCATCTCGCAGCTATACTAGCCTAGTCTGGCTAGAAATTCTGACATTCCCACCGCAAAATATGAGTCCTGTAGTTAAAATTATTCAGCCCTCTGGCATTTTAGACGGCACCAAGGCAAGTCAATTCCGCCAAGAGATTAGCGACCTAGTGGAAGCGGGAGCCGATGTGGTATTGATAGACTTCACTGATGTGACATTTATGGATAGTTCTGGTTTGGGCGCTTTAGTCTTAGCGCTCAAAACAGTCCGGGCCGCTGGGAGTCAATTAGTTGTCTGTTCTATCAACGAGCAAATCCGCATCTTATTTGAACTCACCAGCATGGATCGAGTTTTCGAGATATTTCAGACCCGCGATGCTTTTAATAGCAAAATTCTCTCAACTAACTAAATCTTTGGACTGCTGCCTTCTTGCTATTTGGTCGCAGATGCAGTGCAAGAAGTCAGCTAGCCAAAGTTTACCTTGAGTAAAGACCAATCATCATCAAAAACTGCTTTAGCGTTCAACTTTTGAATGTAGTTCAAAACCAGCTCTAACTGGTCGGCACTTGCACCGTTGTAAGCTGCTAACAAATCTACGAAAGGGTCAAGCCCCCAGATATTGCCGTCAGGTTGGTGGATCTCGTATACCCCGTCGCTAAAGATGTAGAGAGTGCTCAAATCCTCGACATCGCAGCAATTATCGACATAGGGGGCGTCGGGAAACATCCCAACCGGCATTCCGGGGGTTTTTAATCGCTGGATTTTAGCGGTGCTCGCAGGCGACTGGGAAATCAAGACGGCCGGGGGATGACCAGCGCTGGCATAAACTAGCTGGCGAGAAATGCGGTTGTAAACCCCATACCAGATGGTGAAATACTTGTCATTTTGGTAGCTCATCTGGAAGGTGGTGTTCAGAGCGCGCAAAACGTCGCTGGGTTTGTAGTAGTCTATGTTGGGGAGCGTGCGCGATCGCAGCAAATTCAGCACGGCCACAGAAGGCAGCGCCGCCCGCAAACCGTGACCGGCTACGTCGAGCAAGTAAATCGCCAAATAATCGGCATCTAGCCAGTTGTAGTCAAAGCAATCTCCCCCCAACTGCCGGGAGGGAATGAATTTTGCCTCGATGCTAAAAGGTTCCGTCATCGGATCTGGCAGCAGCGATTGCACGTACTCGGCCGCCTCTGCTAACTCTGCTTCCAGACTTTGCTTGGCAATTTTCAAATCTCGGCTGAGTTGGTGCAGCCTCAATCCCGCGCGTACTCTCGCCTGTAATTCGTTCAGTTCGATCGGCTTCGAGATAAAATCGTCGGCACCGGCGTCGAGGCCTTTGACTCGATCGGCGATCGAACCCAAAGAAGTCAACAAAAAGAATTGTGTAGTTGACAGATCCGGATCTGCCTTAACTCGACGGCAGACATCGATGCCGGTCAAGCGGGGCATGATCCAATCGCAAATTATCAGGGCCGGACGCAATTTTTGCGCCTGGGCTACACCGTCTTCGCCATTGCTTGCTACTGTTACTTCGTAACCCTGTTTTTTCAGGGTTCTTCTCAGCAGTTCTTGAACAGCCGTATCATCGTCAATAACCAGAATTTGAAACATGGGCACTTAGGTACTACAAGTTTTTCAAGGTCTGGGGGTCATTTAAAATATATCCTGTCAGCGCCCTTGTCTGAGATTGAGTATAGTTTATTGACATCGCTTTGAGGTAATTGCTTTTGACGGCGGGTCGTTGAGTTCAATTTACGTTAAAATTGGATAGAAATTTGGCGCGATCGAACTTCACTCAGTTTATACTCAGAATATAAATTTTTATAGACTTTTATTTGCTACAGGCGCTGGTTGACATGGAAGTGCTATTTATGGTAAAGTGACTCACCGATTATTCGATTAGACATTGATCCACGGCCCACCAGAGCTAGTATCCTCAAACTACCATTCAATTTTGCCGCCGTTATACTTTGTCTCGTGGTATTTTATCTGGTTGTATTTTGTCTCGTTGTATTTTGCCCACCGGCCGATGAAGAACTTGTGTGGTGAGCGTGATTGAATTAAAGGGTTCCGAAAAGTTGCCGATGCTAAAAAAAGCGGATCTTCAAGTCAATACAGGTCTGAATGGATTAAGCTGGGTTTTGTCGTGGTTTGCACAATTGTACGACTCGCGAATTCCTACAAGTGTGTGGATACGGTGTCAGTTGGCTTTGGCTGAGGGCTTTACGAATGCGGTGCGTCACGCCCATAAGGGCAAACCAGCGGATTTGCCTGTTGACATTCAGGTGGCAGTGTTCGCTGAATCTTTAGAGATTAAAATTTGGGACTCGGGCGATCCATTTGATTTAGAGAAAAAAATCAAAGATATTTCGGAAAAAGTCGATATTCATTCTCCGGGCGGGCGGGGCCTAAAATTGATTAAAGACATCGCAGACAGTATTAGTTACGAGAGAAAGGCTGATGGACGAAATTGTTTGTCGATCGTCAAAAATTATACTCCTGTCTCAAGGCCCAACAATGAAGATGATATTTTGGAAGTGGTAGAGGAAATTTCTGATTAATGGATTCATCGGGTTTTAAACGCGGGACATCGGATTCAGCCACAGCAGAATTGTTCGTTTTAATTGATTTAATTCGCGATACACTTCTTGTTTGACCCATTGCCCGATCGCGTCGAAAGGTGTAAAAATTTGACCCACAGGCCAGCTAACATCCTGCCCCAAGGGCGTTTGATGGTTGCCCGCTAGAGTCTGAACTGTAATCATGTCGGGAAATCGTGCTTTTAGCAGTTTGGTCAACAGCAGGGTTTGGTCGATGTTGTCGCCGTTAAATTTGACTAAAAGATTGCGCCGGATTTGATAGCTATCTTGGACGAGGCGATTAGTCTCTTGCGGGGAAGGGGTAAACTCGACGTTAAAGACGGGGGAAATTTGCTCGACGATCGGGATTGCTTCGGATGCCGCATAATTGTTGAAAGAAATCAGAATATTGCCTGCCCTTTCTACGTCAAATACAGAACCGATCAGCAAGTGCAGTTTGCATCCCATGCTGTGTCCCATGCCGTAAATGGGGAGATAGGAAGATTTGAGCAATTTAGTGCCGCGCAGGCGATCGAGGGCATTTTCAAATTTGTTTAGGACATCGCGGGCGATCGCAATATGATCCAAAGTATTGACAAACGGCGTTGCTACTACAACATATCCTTGCTTCCCCAAAGCTTCTAACAGCCAGCGATAGGTGAGTTGCGGTGCTGTCGCCACAAATGCACCGCCGAGAAAATGTACGATCGCGATCGGTCTTGAAGGAATTAATACCCAGTTGCCCGAAATTTCTTGCCAGTCCATAAATTCAATCTAATTCCAAATAAAAATGCTATCTTCCTCTGAAGGTAAAAGGCAGAATGTTTTATAAATTTTTGCTTTTATTTTCTGTATCAAAAAGGGGTTGGCTCCCCATTTTTTAATTCCACAAACTTTCCTTTTTACTTATACATTATTTATTCTAACTCTTGTGGGGGCAAATAGCACGGCGCGGGAAAGCTGCTATTAGCGCCTTTTATAGGCTTGAAGCTAGTGGCAGAATAAATCAAGACTGACATCAGCGACTTTCAAAAATTTTTATATGGTCTACCACCGCACGCCTGCAAGCCGCTATAGCTGCTATTGCGGGTAATTGACCCGACGACAGGATATTAACAGTCAAATACGGCTCAAAATCCCTATATCGCGTATTAATCAGCCCCGGGGCGATCGGCTTCGGCTTTATTGGCAGTACCTATTTTCTTCACTAAACCCGGATACAACTATAACATCCTTTAGGACAGCCCCCCGATTTCAGAGGATCGCTGGGGGTTTAATGGTGGCGAATGACTGATATCTTCTGCCGTTTGATGACTCAACTTTTCCTTAGCCTTCATCCATTTCCACTTGTCCACAGTAGCTTGAGGGTTGAGCACTGTGGTAGC
The DNA here is from genome assembly GCF_036701295.1 of Microcoleus harperi Pol14_C6. Taxonomy (NCBI): domain Bacteria; kingdom Bacillati; phylum Cyanobacteriota; class Cyanophyceae; order Oscillatoriales; family Microcoleaceae; genus Microcoleus; species Microcoleus harperi. Next base: position 45,709 of record NZ_JAUBQN010000026.1, read on the forward strand.
GAGGCCGTAAATAAGAGCCGGCAAAACCTCCCGATTTAAAAAACTTTGTCCCAGCTTTCTCATGTAGTGCAGTGCCAAAACTTCTCGGAATTTGTTGAGCCTTTTCAAAAGTGGCAAATTCTTAAAGCATAACTCTTCGTACTCGTGGAGTGATAACTCTTTTTCTCCCCGCAGGCGCCGCAATTGGTTTTCCTTGACACAATCAGAAGCTATGCGCTTCTTCAGCCAGTGCTTATCTGTGAGAGAGTTCCCTCTAATCCGATAATTTCCCAAAGGTTCTGTCGCCGCTAACAAGCCATACTTTTGAGCAAGTTTGGTAAATAACTCTGTATCTTCTCCTACCTGCCAATCTTCTGCAAACCCGCCTTCTTTGAGAAGAATGGAGCGATCGACTACAACAGAAGACGGGAAAACCCAAGGACTTTCGCCTGTCTCCTTAATCGCCTGCATTTCTACTTTAGTTGTAGGATAAGTGGGAATGTAACTCAACTTGTTGCCGCGCTTGTCTAAATATCGCAAAGCATGAGCCACAGCTTTGACTTCGGGATTGTCTGCCAGCATCTTCAAACAAACTTCTAACTTATTGGGTTCCCAGGTATCGTCGCTGTCGATAAACGCTACATACTCCCCTGTGGCGCGATATATCATTAAATTTCTAGACTTAGAAACCCCGTAATTTTGGGGATTCCTGAAGTATTGAATTCTCGAATCTTGCTCGACCAGCTTAGCAGCAACTTTGTCAGTAGCGTCAGTAGAAAAGTCATCAACAATTAAAATTTCTACATTCTTGTATGTACCCTTGAGTACGGAGGCAACTGTCTCGGCCAGAGTATCGGCAGCATTGAATGCAGGAATGATTACACTGACTTTTTGGCTGTTCATAACTTGCATTAAGGTGTGGTGTGGTAGTTGTTCGCCGAAGTCTAGTGTGGAAGCAGACACTCTGACTCCTTTACGTGTAAGTACCAGTATTCCCGAAACTTGCCTACATACTGTCAGTATAACAGATTTACCTAGGTCAGTGTTATCTACCATAAGGAGGGGACAGCCCTTAGCAGCCGGAGTGCAGACTATTATTGGGCGGGCAATTTGTCTGACACAAAGGCGACTGCTGCGAAGGATTGAGGGTTTTTTCCGGGGACGGGAGTTGTCATAAATTCGATCGCATCTTTTTGCTTTAATACGGCTTACCAAGAAAAATCCGGCTTCATGCAGAAGGATTGTTTTGATAACTATACAGCTACAAAGAAACGAGTTTCTGACCGAAAGCGTCCAGAATACAAGCCCCCGCATTTATCCGTGGGGTCAATGCTTCCATTCTTTAATCTAAAATCGTTCGACTGAGCGTCTTGGCCCTGAGCCTGTCGAAGGGTCACGCCGAAGTCTAAAATCTAAAATCGATTGACTCAGTTCGATTCCGGTTAATCGCTAATCATAAATTTGTTTTTCGTGCGCCCTGGGCGGGCGAGTGAGGACGTTATATTTCTCACTACAAACCTAATTATAATTATTAAATCCCACTTGAGAGCAAGATTGGGTAAATCCTGTTTTATTGATTGACTCACCAGTCGAACAACTGCCCAAAAACCGCTATGCTAAGTCTGCTACTTGTTCCATTGCCATAGCAATCACCTAAAATACTGATTGTTTTGCTGGGCATTGCTTCATCAGGCTAGGTAAAAAAATCAATTGAAAATTCCGAACCTTTGTGAATAATGTTTATATGATTTGCATCTTGAGTTTTTCCTACAGTAAATCAGCAACGCCGTTTTTCTGCGTTCATCAGCTTTTTTGAAATCAGTATTTTCTGAAAAAAGATGCTTTTTCTAACTTGTTTAATTATTAAATTGCAATAAGCTGTCCCTGATTTTTCTCTTCCTCTTGTACCGCGACAGGTTCCCAGGCTCAAATGGTTTCCCCATCTGCCATCACAGGTAATTTATTTGCGGTTGAACTCAGTACCGCTAGGTTTTAGGGAAGATGCTTCTAAAAGTATACTATAAAAAATCCTCGCCTCATCTGTAAAAAATGTTGCCAAAGTTCTTGAGCAAAGTGCAAATTTATACTTGTTGCCTAACAGTCTTGGTGTTGGGCGGCTGCCAGCAACAGCTACACCCAACCTTGCTGCAGCAGCGCAGCAAACAGGGCATGGCAGTTTCAGCTCACCCTCTGGCGAGCGCTGCAGGGCTGGCCCTGCTACAACAGGGAGGCAATGCAGTGGATGCGGCGGCTGCTACCGCTTTGGCGATTTCGGTGGTGGAGCCTTTTTCGGCGGGTATCGGTGGCGGGGGTTTTTTGCTCCTGCGGCGGGCGGAAACGGGGACTGTGCAAGCGCTGGATTTCCGGGAACGAGCTCCGAAACGGGCGGCGCGGGATATGTACCTCGACAAGCAAGGTAAGGTGCGCCCAAGGGCAAGTCGGGACGGGCATTTGGCGGCGGGTATTCCGGGTACTGTTGCTGGACTTTATACGGTGCACCGCGAGTATGGTAAGTTGCCTTGGGCCCAGGTGGTGGCCCCGGCGATCGCCCTGGCTGAAAAAGGCTTTCCGGTAAGTTCGCGGTTTACCACGGCTACCGAGCGACGACAGGATGTGCTCAAAAAAAACCGGGCGGCGCGTGAGGTTTTTACTCGCGGTGGCATTTTATACCAGCCGGGTGAGCTTTTGGTGCAGCGCGATTTAGCGCGGACATTGCGACAGATTGCTGAAAATCCGCAAAGTTTTTATACCGGGGACATTGCGCGGGCGATCGCCGCCGATATGGCTAAAAACGGCGGCCTTATCACTCTGGAAGATTTGAAAAACTATACGCCGATCTGGCGAAATCCGGTTTGCGGCAACTTTCGCACTTACGAAATTTGCGCGATGTCGCCTCCTTCTTCCGGCGGCGTTCATTTGTTGCAAATCTTAAATATTCTGGGAGATACGGATCTCAAGAGGTTGGGGAGGCAAAGTCCAGATACTTTGCACTTGCTGGCGGAGAGCATGAGGATTGCTTATGCTGACAGGGCACAGTATTTGGGCGACCCGGATTTTGTGAGTGTACCAGTCAAAGCTTTGACTAGCAGCAATTATGGCAAATTGAGACGATCGCAAATCCAAATGTCAAAAGCCAGACCCTCTAGCGAGGTAAAGGCTGTTGACGCTGAAACTTTGAACCGTCTGCTGTGGGAGTCTCCCGAAACTACCCACCTGACGGTAGTTGACAAAGAGCGCAACGTAGTAAGCTTAACGTTTACCGTGAATGGGGGTTTTGGGGCTGGAGCCGTGGCCGCGGGTACGGGAATTTTGCTCAACAACGAGATGGATGATTTTGCAGCGGCGCCGGGAGTACCGAATTTGTCGTCTGGTTTGGTGGGCGGGGAGGCAAATTCGATCGCCCCGCGCAAAACTCCTTTATCGAGCATGACGCCGGTCATCGTGACAGAAAATGGCAAATTTCGCCTCGCTGCGGGAGCTCCCGGAGGCAGCACGATTATTACCACGGTGCTGCAAATTGTACTGAACGTATTGGTTTACGACATGAATGTCGGCGATGCTGTGTCTGCACCTCGCGTACACCACCAGTGGCAACCGGATCGCCTGATGGTGGAACGGGGAGGTTTTGAGACTGCGACGCTTTCGGAGTTGCGGCGGCGGGGACACCAGATTGTCGAACGTGACGACTGGGGCAATGCCAATGCGATCGTCCTGACTGCAGACGGTTGGTTGGAAGGGGCTGCCGATCGGCGCGGGGAAGGAGAAGCAAGGGGATTTTAGTCAACAGTCAGTCGATTAGAGATTTTAGATTTTAGAGGGGAGGGAGACTTCGGTGACTCAACGATTTGAGATTTACTCCAAAGATGAATCTGAAATGTTGAACTAGGGTCAAAAATTTTGATATCTCTAGGACAGGAATCAGGGGCTTGTATACGTTTTTTGGGCGAGGTCATCTTTCCTGAGTCATTAGCTATTAGTCATTAGTCATTAGTCATTTGGGATCTCGCAAACGGTATTAAAACCCGGTTTCTTTTGTCTCCAGTGCGTAAGTCCTGAAATTATTCGTCTATGTACGTTTATTTTTGCATCCCTATTTTTGCGCTGAGGTTTATTGGGTGACTAACTGCCAACATTTACCAAAACAAATAATCACCAAAAGCGTATATTCACTTACGTGTAAAGTTATGGTAAAGGCACTAGACATTAATAGTTATATAATGTAAAAATTAAGTTGTGGATAGGATCGGGTTTGTATCTTTCAGGAAAAATTTATGATAATTACTCACAAAATTGCTGCCTTAACAGCTACATTAACTACTACTCTGAGTTTGTTGGCAGCGCCAGCAATGGCATTTTCGGTAGGGGCAACTAATAACACTGAGACTTTAAAAAATAATTTATTGGGGGCTAATACAGCCGGGTTGAGTAATTTCTCTGTTTCAATTACGGGTAATCCGGCTGCTTTTGGTACTTTCACTAATGACCCCTTCGGTTTGACATCAGGTGTTGTTCTGAGCACTGGTAAAGTCGCCGATATACGGGGTAAGAATCGGAAAGATAACTTCACGACAAAGGATAGCGATTTAAACACGGACTTTGGGGCTAAGGGTGAAGAGGGGGATTTGACTCAGCTAAACCTCAGCTTTTTTGCTAATAGCACGGTTGAAAAGTTAGTCTTTCAATATGTATTTGCTTCTGAGGAGTTTCCTGAGTTCGGCGGTTATGAAGAATATAATGACGATTTTGAACTGCTGCTGAACGGCACTAATTTGGCAAAATTGAGCGACGGAAAAACAGTTACGATTAATAATCTTGTTCCCGATCCATATAATCGCTCTAAAGATCACCCCGACTATATTGACAACCCAAGTTTGACAGGTATTGCTGCTAACATCGTTAAGCTCGACGGTTTTACTAAAGTTTTAGGTTTTGAGGGTTTGCTCAAGCAAAATCAGACGAATGTTCTCAGTATCCGCATTAAAGATGTGGGCGATGGCAATTTAGATTCTGCTGTATTTATTAAAGGCGGTTCTGTGGGGACGGTTGAACCTGAGCCGGTTCCCGAACCGATGACTGTGGGAGGTTTGATGGCGGGAGGCGCTATGCTGGCTGCTGGACGAAAGTTACGCAATTCCCGTGGCGGAAGTAATTAATAACGGAAGGAAGTTCGCCAACGAGCAATGTACGGGATATAACGGATGTAAAGGATAAAAGGAAGAAGTAAGAAGAAAGTTCGGCAACGAGCAATGTACGGGATGTAACGGATGTCAGCCCGATGGAAATCGGAAGAAGGAAGAAGGAAAAAACAGAACAGGAACCATTTTGGCGGTTGCTGTAATATGAATCTCGATTAGCCGTGTTGGAGACAGAAACGGGGTTTGATGAACGAAAAGACCTCGTTGCAGTTATTGAACCGGGTAAAAAACTCGGTTTGTGCGATCGCGATCGCGTAATATCATGTCAAGTAATTTAACCATTATGGGTACGCAGCGAGGAATGCAAGTCCTCATAAAACTATGACGACGAATGCCCTCACTACGAACCAATTTTATTGCGGTTGTTCTAGCGGACGGAATATAAGTTTTTATCCCAAATTCGCAAAGGGCGGATTTTTTTGTATTTGGAGTTGCAGCAAATATTACGGGTAAAAACCGCCTCTACAACAACTGACTAAAAACTAAATAATTTAGCTATGAACAGTACCGTCGGGTAAGATTGTACCTGTTAATGTAGTCCGGGTGAGTTTGACCATAACTCGATCGCCGTAACCGATTTTCGCTCCTGTTAAGTCAGCACCGCTCAAGTCAGCACCGCTCAAATCGGCTCCGATTAAGTTGCTTTCTCTCAAGTTGGCATTGATCAAACAAGCTCCTAACAAATTGGCCCTGAACAAGTTTGCTTGGTGCAAATTCGCGCCTGTGAGATTGACGTTGTGTAAAAAAGCATCACTTAAGTCGGCTTCACTCAGGTTTGCATTACTCAAGTTTCTTCCTGAAAAATCCTTTTCTTTTAAGGAAGCTCCTTTGAAGTTGGAACCGCTTAAATCGGGAGCTTGCGGCCCAGCTTGGCGGTAAGACTGAGATGGCGGCGGCTGCGATTGGTAGCGGGACGCCTCTGAATACGGCCCTGCAGGGTTTCCCCCATAGTTTCCCGGATAATTTCCAGGATATTTTCCTGAAGAGGGTTCAGAAGAGTAGCGGGGTTCTTTAGGGTTGACCGGTGGTGGCTGGGTGTTTTGGTGCTGGGTGTTTGGATACTGAGTATTTCTGTACTGAGTATTGGGTTGCTGAGTATTGGGTTGCTGAGTATTGGGTTGCTGGGTAGTTTGTTGCTGGGTATTTTGTTGCTGAGTGTTTCTGTACTGAGTATTTTGTTGCTGGGTAGTTTGTTGCTGGGTATTTTGTTGCTGAGTGTTTCTGTACTGAGTATTTTGTTGCTGAGCGTTTTGTTGCTGAGTGTTTCTGTACTGAGCGTTTTGTTGCTGGGTAGTTTGTTGCTGAGTATTTCTGTACTGAGCGTTTTGTTGCTGAGTATTTCTGTACTGAGCGTTTTGTTGCTGGGTGTTTCTGTGCTGAGTATGTTTTTGCTGAACGTTCTGATTCTGACCTCTTGGTTGAATCGATCGCAATTGTTCGCGAGCTTGATTAATTTCCTTAATCTTTTCTTCAGCTTTTTGTAGTAGTCTGGGATTGTCTTTGGGGATGCGATCGGGGTGCCAAATGAACGCTAAATCCTTGTAGGCTTGGCTAATTTCTTCTCTGGAAGCTCCCGGCAACAGTCCCAGCACTCTATAGTATTGGTCGAGGTCGTTCATTGTACCACCTTTCGCTTTAAGAAATTAGAAATTAAAAATTAAGATCGGAGCAAAAGCCGTTCTCAAAGCTTGCTTGTCCGATCGTACATTAGATGAACAATAACTCAGCTAAGCCGCTGCTGGCAAAAATTCTCGAATTCGCTGCAAGTATGTTGCGGCATCCTCCAGCATCGGAAAGTGAGCCGTATTGGGAATTATAACAAATTCTACTTTTTTGCTGAGGGAGGCTGCTTGCTCTCCCATGACGGCGGGGATAATTTGGTCGAATTCTCCGGCAACAAGCAGTGTGGGAACACTCAGCCGCGCAAATTCTTGGGGCATTTCCTCGGCGGCTCTTTTGCTGACGGCCGTCACCATTGTACCCATAGCAGCTTGCTCGTCTGCCATTAAAAAATCCTTGAGAAACGCCAGACTGACCTCTCTGGGCAGGGAGCGGCGCAAAAACCGGGCCATAAATAGCCGATCGGCAAAGGGGATCGATGCCAACCAAGAGGGTCTAAATTTTACCACATAGCCACCGAATTTGTGAAAAGTTGTAAAAGATTTCTCATCGTATTCAAAAATCCCGCTGCAAGTGAGAATTGCTTTTTCTACTTTTTCGGGGTAAAGGTTGAGAAATAAAGTAGCAATTGAGGCACCTGTGGAGTGAGCATTGAGAAAGACGCGGCTTAAATTCAGAGATTCTAATAATTCCGCTAAGTCGCGGGCGTAGGTTTCGAGTTCGTAGCTGGACTCAGGAGGCTCTTTTGGCAAAGGCGATCGACCAAAACCTCTCATATCGTAGAGCAAACAATCAAAATCATCAGCAATAGCCCGGGCCGTGCTTTCCCAGTAGCGCGCCGATCCCGCCCAGCCGTGGAGAAATACCATCACTGGTTTCCCGCTAGGTTGGGCCGTGTTATCTGCCGTTATCCACTCGTAATAATGTTCTACACCGCGAATTGAAATGAAAGACATGATATTGATTTGGGATTCTTAGATTTTAGATTTTAGATTTTAACTCATAATTGTTCAGTAAATGCCCAAATTCCCGACTTCTTAAAAAAAGTCAGGAATCTCAAGACTATATCCATCCAAAAACTCTGCGTTAACCTGCGTCAATCTGCCCACATTTGCGGTCAAAAATCACCCACATAAAAACTAATCATAGATATTAAGCCGCAGAAGCAGCCAGCCAAAATAAACCATCTACCAAAAGCGTGCTTAACACAGCGCCGCTGAAAGCGCGCCAGTGCAGTTCTCGATCGCGCAAACTCAGCAAACCGACTGTTAGCAGCACAGCGATTAAAACTAGAGCGCAACCTATGCCCCAAGGAGTTTCAATTTGACCGATCGCACTTTGAAAAATCGGCATTGCTAATTCCGGTTCCGCGTGCATCACTTGCCGCCAGTAGGGCATCAACCCAGTTAAATAAAAATATAAATCAGTAATGGCAGTGCCCAAGAGCGAACCTAAATAAAAATAGCCGCCCACTTTTCCCCAAGATTTGCCCAAGCACCAAATAGCAAAAGGCAAGCCAATTGATTCTATAGGTAGATGTAAAATTGGTTCCCATCTAAACCAGCCCCAATAGATAGAACCTGCCAGCCAACATCCGGCAAATCCTAATAATAAATCTCCCCAAAGTTGGGTTTTGGGGCGGAAAATTAGAATTAAACTCAGAACGAACCAGGGAATAGTTGACAGCAAACTGATAGTTGGATATAAGCGCACTAAGGGTGCTTGCACGAAGACTGGAATTGATACTAAAAAGGCTGAGGCGCTAAATATTAACCACTGTTTGATGGTGTTTGTTGTGCCTGAAGTGACAGAATTGTCGAGGCGGGCGATGGTGGCAATAGGTGCGATCGCGGATGATACTAAATTAAGATTAAACAACTGATTGGACTCCGTATTGTTTCAATAGGTGGACTAAAAATTTTGCTGCGGTTGTGGGTGCGACAGTCTCAATGCCGGCGGCGGTTTGGCTGACGTGCCAGCCTTTTGCCGTTTGGGGAGTTCGCCATAAATCCAAATGTTCGATCGCGGGATCTGCATAAAAGCTTTCTCCACCGCCACCGAGAATTGCCGAACTCCAGTGCGTAAAGCGATCGTGGCTGATGCGGTGGATGGGAAAATTGCCCCCCAGGGGTACTCCCCAACCGTCTAAGGCAAAAAAAGCCCCGACTTTGCCGCCGAGTTGCTGCCACATCCAAGCCGCCCCGATCGCCCCGGCTACTCCTGCCGAAAAGCTGACAAATACTAGACTTTCTCCTGCTAACTCTTCGCTGCACAAAAAGTCCAATATGTCAAGAGCTGAAAAAGGGGGATGTTTATGAGCGGGAAAAATCTTGACACGATCGACTATTTGCTGGTTTTGGCGATCGGCTGCCAGTCCCCAAAGCCCCGAAAGTCCCGCCAGGAAACAGTCGGTTAGCTTTGGTTCGTGGACTCCGGGGCAAATTACCAGTCTCATAGTTCGTCAAGAAAGTTAATATAGTTCGCAACATAACTTTATCATATGCCTACTATATCATATACTACCCCTGGGGATAGGGTGTTAAACTTATAATAGAGTCAAGTTTGAAGAGTATCCCCCCAAGTAAAAAGCTGGGAACGCTCCAAACCGCATTAATCTGAGGGAAGGTCAGGGAGTCTTAAGAAAACATAAAACTTATCCCCCCCAGCCCCATTCCCTGTCAAGCTTAGCAAAGCCTGATTCTAGTTTTAAGCAGTTCTGTATTTAGATTTAACTTTTCTGGCGGCGTCGAAGCCGACCCCACAAAAGCTTAAAGAAACAGGATTGTGAAAATTAGAGGCCTGCCAGCTTAGCTGGCGTACGAATTTCGGGTCAGGGTCAAAAAACCGACTTAGGACTGATGCTCATCAATCCGGTTTCTAGGATAAATAAGAGGTTTGACCAGGAAGTATGGGCGCAGAAACCGGGAATCAGCCCCGCGCACGTCAGTCGTGCGATCGCAAAAAATGAAAAATCTCAGATTCACCCTTCATCCTGCCTGGATCTCTTAGAATAAATAAAATTGAGGAATACAAAGTGGTTGCTTCTCCAGAAAAAATCGATTTCAAAACATCTGCAGCACCCGCAAGTAACGATCGCGTTGCTGTATTGCTGATGGGTTACGGCGAAGTCGAAAGCTACGACGATTTTGCCAACTACAACGAACAAGCTTTAAATTTGCTTACGGCAAAGTTTGCGCCAGTACCGCTTTGGATTTATCCGCCGCTGGCGAAGATTTTAGCAATCTTTGACTTGCACGAGTGGAGTCACCAACACGGTCAATTCGTTTCGCCGCACAATGCAATTTTTGAACAGCAGCGCGCTGGGATTGAAAAGAATTTACAGGAGAAATGGGGCGATAAAGTAAAAGTGTTCAAAGCTTTTAACTTTTGCGCGCCGTTTTTGCCGGAACAAGTAATTCCGCAAATTCAAGCAGAAGGATTTGACAAAATTCTGATTTATCCGCTGTTGGTTGTTGATTCTGTTTTCACCAGCGGCATTGCAGTCGAACAGGTGAATAAAGCTTTAGCACAAACCTTTGATGGTAAGGAACATTGGGTAAAAGGACAGCGCTACATTCCTTCTTTTTACGATGAACCTGCTTACATCCAGCTAATGGCGGATTTGGTTGAAGAGGAAATTAAGAACGATTTAGCTGTAGCGCATTTGCCTTCTCAGATTGGGATTGTGCTGATGAATCACGGTTGTCCGCACAAGGCGAAGGGCTTTACTTCGGGAATTGTGGAAAGTCAAGCTTTGTACGATCGCGTGCGGGAACGTTTGATGTATCGCTATCCTTTGATTTCGGTGGGCTGGCTGAACCACGACACGCCGCTGATTGAGTGGACACAGCCGGATGCGACGTTGGCTGCGAAGAATTTGATTGATTTGGGTGCAACTGCGATCGTGTTTATGCCGATCGGATTTGCGACAGAAAATCACGAAACATTGTTAGATGTTGACCACATTATTGAGTCTTTGCAGAAACAGCGTCAAGGAGTAACTTACCGCAAATTGCCTTGCGTTAACGACCATCCAGAGTTTCTGAAAATGGCGGCTGAGTGGGCAAATCCGCAGATTGAAGCGTTGTTGAGTGAAACTGCGGTTGCTGTTAATCCGAGTTTGGCTTCGGCGCACCGCGAACACAGCCATTCTCATGGGGAACACGGCCATTCTCATGGAGATCACGGGCATTCTCACGGACACGGGCATTCTCATGGTGAACACGGTCATTCTCATGGCGGGCACGGCCATTCTCACGGGCATGGGCACAGTCATTAATTAGTTGAGTTAAAAAGTTGATCGCCCTTTGCTTGTTTTAGAGAAAGGGCGATTTGCCTTTTTATCAAATTTTCTGTGCTTGTCAAACATCCGCTTAGTCGCTACACTGTAGATACTCTGTATATACATTTTCTTAGAAAGGATAAATTCCTCAGAGTGATATTACTAACTAGAGGTTCAAGCTATGGTTGCGACGATCGCAAAATGGGGAAACAGTCTAGCTATTCGGATTCCACAGAATTTAGCTAAAGAGATTAACTTGGCTGAGGGTTCCGAAGTGAAGCTTGTCTTGATAGATGGCAAACTGACGATCGAGCCTATCGTTCGTCGGCGGTATTCGCTTGAGGAGCTGATCGAGGCAATGACGCCAGACAATGTTCATACTGAAATTGATACTGGAGTTGCTGTAGGGAACGAAGTTTGGTGACACAATCAAATCCCTACGTTCCGAGTCGAGGCGATCTCGTTTATTTAGACTTTGACCCAACAAAAGGACACGAGCAAAAAGGACTTAGACCTGCTTTTGTGCTGTCGCCTCGTTCCTACAACGAGAAAAGCTCCTTAGCCCTATTTATGCCGATTACAAAACAACAAAAAGGGTATCCTTTTGAAGTTATCCTACCCACTGGATTAAAAGTTCAGGGAGTAATTCTTGCCGATCAAATTAAGTGTTTAGACTGGAAAGCTCGCGGTATTCGATTGGTTGAGTCGGTATCTCAAGATGTAATTGAAGAAATACAAGCTAAAATAGAGCCGTTGTTATTGTAAAAGCATGAAGTTCACGGGGCTGCATAAATCAGACGATCGCGCTTTTCCTGAAATTACCGATGTGCGGGGCGCTAGCGGCGAACTCGTACCCGTTTTGCGCGGCACTCGGTTGCGCGTGCAAACAGTAGTAGTTGCAGCCCAGAAATGGGGTTTTTCGCCAAACCAAATTGCCATTGAGTAGGATTTAAGTGAAGATCAAGTGAACGATGTCTTCGCTTTTTATGCGGCCCACTCTCAGGAAATAGATCCCTCTATTGCCGCTGAGCGAATTATCGAAGCTGCCAATGTCTAGAATGAGCAGTAGCATTGATCGGCGATGGTTCCACTTTGCCGTTAGGCTTTCGATCTCATTTCTGTTTCACTAGCACCTGCTCGCACCATAATTGTCCGAACAAGAGAACCAAATATCCTCCACCCGACAAGACTTAAGCTGGCGTGCCGTGTCGCTAACAGCAAATCATCAAGGCGTATCTGTATAACCCCATCAAATACTACAGCATTGCCCACTACATTGCTAGAGTCCCCTGGTAATGGTGGAAGATACATTCGCTTAGTGGATTTGAACTTTAGCATTTCACTGAGGAGTTGCTTTGCATCAGGAGCGTCAGAAAAAATTGGTTGCAATCGCAGGAGTGAGGCATAATCGCGGCGGCCCTGAACAAGGTCACAGGTTGAGCTTGCGATAGCAAATTTCATGTTAGTAATGCGCTCTCCCAAGAAGTAGCCAGCATCACTACTAACAATATCTCCCTGCAAAAGGGCGAAGGCATCTTCATCGTCGCGAATCAGACCTTTTGCTAACATATCCTGATATTCAATTGGCTGACGCACCAGCGCTCCCTCTGCTCCGAAAACTTTCTGACGGTCTTTTGTCTTACCAAGTCTATCGGCAAAGTCCTGAATAATTGTGAGAACTGTATCGTCGTGAGAAAGTGCGCGTAGCTGATTTTCAAGAGTTTCCAGATTGTTAGGCTCATTATTTGCTACAGCCATCACAATCAATCTATCCTATTGTCGATCGCATTCTCCGATTGCAGAGGACGCTCAATTTCATCAGGATCGAGCATCACCTCATCATCCTCATCCAAGTCGAAATTCTCTGGAACTAATCGATCGAACTTATTGCGAGTAGGAAGTTCAGGCAAATCTCCCAGCAAAGCCACAGCTTCAGCAAGTAGGCTGAGATTCTCTGGATCGGGGTGTTTTTGTGCCGCGCGCACAGCCAAGATTACCACACGCAATCCTCCTCTGGTGCGATCAACTTCGCGAGCTAATCCATACATTGTTTGAAAGTCGCGTTCCTCAATAATGCGGTACTGTCCTGTTTTTGTATGCAGGGTAGCAATGACACCATTCGCGATCGAACTGAGTGCTTCTGCGCCCTTCAAACGAAACTTCTCAAACGATGGCCAGCTTGCACCGTTTTGTAAGCTAAGTTTTTTATTTGTAATCTGCATAGTTGAACCTCCTTACTATATTATAAGATAAACCCAACGAAAAAACAACGGGTAGTAAATCCTAGCTTAAAATAATAGGACAGGATTTACGCACTCCGACTCCTCGAAACCGGGTTTTTGGCAGTTTCTGTGGCTGTAACGCGTCTTCTGGGCAAAAACCCGGTTTCTGACTACCCGTGCGTCTACGACTATAAATAAACCCGCCCAGGCTATACTAATTGAGTTGCGATCGCCCCAACCAACTTATCAATCTCCGCCTCAGTTGTAAAATAGTGAACACAAGCCCGCACACAATCAGGATTAAGAATAGTCCTTACCATAATTCCCTGTTTTTCCAACAAATCGATTAGCTTTTTCTGCGGCATCCCATTAGTTAATCGAAACGAAACCAAACCAGCTTCCGGCGCAGATGTCCGCAAACATTCCACATCGGGAAGTTCAGACAAACGCTCCCAGAGATACTTACTCAAACGGCAAATTTCTGCATACCTTTCCTCGATCGCACCCCATTCATGTTGCAGGGCGATCGCACTCCGCAAACCCGCATACAAAGGATAAGCCGAAGTCGCAATTTCATAGCGCTGCGATCCAGGCTTCCACCCAAGCACTTTAGCATTAGCATCCGTCACAATCCCCCGCCAACCGATAAACACCGGATGCAAATCTGCCAAAGCTTCAGCACTCACATAAAGCCCCCCCAAACCCTCCGGGCCACACCACCATTTATGACCAGTAAAAGCATAAAAGTCAACCCCGGATTCAATCAAATTTAAAGGCAAAACCCCCACAGATTGAGCCGCATCAACTAACACTTTGACTCCTGTTTGATGACATACTTTCACAATCTCAGCCAGAGGCAAAACTTGACCAGTATTCCACAAAATGTGACTGATAACCAACAAGCGAGTATTTGGCTGCAAACTATCAGCAATTACCGCCACCGGATCGCCTTCATTCAAAGTAGCCGCCAACGGACAAACAGAAACCTCAATGTTGAAACGGCGCTGAAGTTCCATTACACTAGCTACAATGCCGGGGTGTTCGCAATCAGAAAGCAGCAAATGGTCGCCTGCTTTCCAGTCAATGCCCCACAGCGCAATATTGCAGCCGACGGTGACATCTTCAGTCAGGGCAATGGTTTCAGGAGGTACGGTCAACTCAGATGCGATCGCACGTCGCGTCAGCATCGCCTCCTGAACCACCCAAGCCCCCACCTCCCCCGAAAACGGCCCCCCAAGCTGTACCCGTTTGTAAGCCTGATAAATCGCGTCTAAAGCAGGCTCAGGCAGCGGCCCTTGTCCGCCGTAGTTAAAATAAGCTTTATTGGCCAAAGCTGGGAATTGTTGCCGGTGATTGTCCTTTGTCATTTTTTTTGGGGAATTCTTGATAGCGTTAATATTGAATAACTAATGCTGTGAATTTTATACCTTTTGCCTGATACTCTATGCTTTGCGAATACTAAATGTTAATAACTGACAAACTGCTACTTTCCTATCAGCGATGCCATCTCCGAGCATTTTTAGACACCTGCGGAGACTGGAAACAACTAGATCCCCCCAGCGACTTTTTGCTGAAACTGATGCGCGACAGCGCGACATACCAGCAGCAAGCTTTGGAACACGAGACTTACCAACAACCATATTATCCTAGAGGGGATTGGGAAGCTGGCGCGGCCGCTACATTGAGTTTAATGCAGCAAGGGGTCGATCGCATTTACCGAGGAGTTCTGATCCAGGGGGAATTCGGCAAAACCAACGCCGCAACAACTTCTCTGGTAGGAATTGACAGTCAATATTTCCCCGAATTCGGCGAAATTCCCGAAACTCCCGTTGGTATTTCATCCTCCAATCTTCACTCTTCAAACATTACCCTAATCAGCCGCCCCCATTTATTAATCAAACAGCCGGGACCATCAAAATTTGGCAATTGGAGTTATATTACTGCGGATATTTGGCTTAGCAAGCGACCAAAACAAGAGTATCAAATTATCGCAGCTTTTCACGCCCACGTTTTAGCTTCCGTACAGGAAACAATGCCCGATACTGCGTGGCTGATGCTGCGAAAAAAAGGGCTGTGGGCGGTGAATCTCGACCAGCGAACTCCTCAGATGTTCGAGATTTTAGACAACTGCATTCAGATGATAGAAAATCGGGATAAACCAGAGGTGTTTATTTCCAGACAAAAGTGCAATCTTTGCGGTTGGTATACTCTCTGTCACGCCGAAGCCGAATCTATTAAACATCTTTCGTTATTGCCGGGAGTTACTGCCAGCCGCTATGCTAGACTAAAAACTCTCGAAATTACTGATGTAGAAGCTCTCGCTAATGCTAGTTCCGAACTGCTTTCTGAGTATCCCGAATTCCCGGACAGAGTTGCTTTTGATGTGGTGCAGCAAGCTCAATCGCACTTGCTAAATCAACCGCTGTTGCGGGAAGAACGAAGTTCGGCAACGGATTTTGTAACGGATGTAACGGATAGAAGTTCGGCAACGAGCAATGTAGGGGATTTAACAAATTTAACGGATGTAGGTGTGAGGAAAGAAAGAATAAGGGAAGAGGCAGAAGTTAATCAATTTATAACCATACCAGAAGTGGCCGAGAAGAGTTTAGCAACAGTTAATCTTGTACTGGGAAACACTACAGAAAATAAACCTGCGACATCTTCTATACCTGCACCAATTCTCCGCAAGAAACCAATTGCCTATTCCCAATCTGTCTTTTTGCCGATCGCCCCAATCGAACTCTACTTTGACATTGAAGCCGAACCCGAGTTAAACTTGGATTACCTCCACGGAGTCTTAGTAGTGGACAGGTACAACAATACTCAAAAATTTCACGGTTTTTTAGCAGAATCACCCGCAGAAGAAGGTGTCATCTGGCAGCAATTCTTAGAATTAATGTGGGCTTATCCCATAGCTCCGATTTTCCACTTTTGCGACTACGAAGTCAAGACTTTTAAGCGGCTGGCTAAACTTTACAATACTCCAGCTTATTTGTGGAAACCCGTGCTGAAACGGTTTGTAGATATTCACAAACAAGTGACGCAGAAAGCGATTATGCCCGTGGAAAGTTACGCACTCAAACCCATTGCCCGCTGGCTGGGTTTTGACTGGCGAGATGCTAAGGCTAATGGTGCTCAGTGCGTCTGCTGGTACGACGATTGGCTCAAAACTGGCGATCGATCGCTCTTGGAGGCGATCGTCCGGTACAATGAGGACGACTGTCGTGCTACTTATGTGGTTAAAGATTGGTTGACTAATTTTTTGCTGAATCATGAGCCGTGATTTTCTGATTTAACGAACCGCGAAGACGCTTTCATTCGCGAAAGAAGAAAGGGAAGAGGAAGATAGGTAATAATGTATTTATTGGTAAAATGCGAAAGCTAGGAAAAGCAACTATATTTATTGTCTGTTTTTTGATGGCAGCAAGTGTTGCTATTTGGGTAAACCAGTCAGCCAAATCTTTCGCTGTTACGAAAATAGATTTTATCGGCAGAGCAATATTTCCTACAGGTTCTCCGTTTCAGGGGACGGAAATTGGTGGACTTTCGGGAATTACTTATGATGCCCAGAAACAAGTTTATTATGCCATTTCTGATGACCGCAGCAGCAAGGCTCCGGCGCGCTTCTATACTCTCAAAATCAACTTGCAATCTGGTAAACTGGAAAAAGAGCAAATTACTTTTACTGGTGTCACTACTTTATTAGATGAAAACGGTAAAAGTTTTCCTGAATTAAGTTTAGATACCGAAGGGATAGCTTTTACGGGCAATAGCGTGTTTGTTTCTTCTGAGGGAGATGTCGATCGCCAAATAAATCCTTTTATTAAAGAGTTCTCCCTCGATGGTAAACTCCTGAAAACGCTGCCAATTCCAGAACTATTTTTGCCGGATGACAAAGGCACTAAAGGCATCCGCAACAATCTATCATTTGAAAGTTTAACTTTAACGCCCGATCGCAAATATCTATTTACAGCTACCGAAAACGCCTTGGTTCAAGATGGCGCCGTAGTTTCCCTGGAAACCGGGAGTCCGTGCCGGATTTTGCGCTACGATGCGGTGAGCGGCAATCCCGAAGCATCGTTTCTCTACATCACCGAACCGCTACCCGCTGGCGCGAATCCTGTGGGAAAATTAACTAGCAACGGTTTAGTGGATTTGTTGGCGATCGACGATAACCGCTTGCTGAGTTTAGAGCGTGCTTTCTCCCTGGAAACCGGCACCACTATCAGAATTTTTGAGATTTCTCTGGAAAAGGGCGATCGTATTGAAGCACTCGAAAGCCTCAAAAGCCGTCTGGGCGAGGTTTCTCCCGCTCAAAAACGCCTGCTGCTGGATTTGGAAACGCTGAAAATTCCCCTAGACAACATTGAGGGGTTGACATTTGGTCCGGTGTTAGGCGATGGTAGCAGAGGTCTGATTTTGGTGAGCGACAACAACTTCAGTCCCCTGCAAGAGACTCAAATTTTGGGCTTCCAAATAAAAGTTCAAAAAACCTCTTGACAAAAGGTGAAGTGATAGGCATAATAGAAATTGTGCCTGAAAAAACGGCAAAACGAGGGACAGTAGTTCAATTGGTTAGAGCACCGCCCTGTCACGGCGGAAGTTGCGGGTTCGAGCCCCGTCTGTCCCGTTCTCTCGTAAATAGAAAGTTTAAACCTTTCATAAATCTATTTTTAAATAGAGTCCGTTTGTAGTCAGGACTTCAGTCCTCCTGGGAATAAAAAAGGACTAAAGTCCTGACTGCGAATCTTATGATATTTATATAGCCAGACATGATTAAGGAGCGGGAAAATATGACCGTTACAACCATTAACCCCTCACCGGGAAAAATTACACAACGGGTAGTATTATCTAATATCAGTTGGCAGACTTACGAAAGCTTATTAGCAGAAGCGGGAGACAAGAGATCCTCGCGATTTTCATATTCTCAAGGAGTCTTAGAAATTATCATGCCATCCGACTTGCATGAAACTATTAACTGTTTACTCAAACGGATTGTTACAGCTTTGACTGAGGAGTTGGACTTCAAGATTAAGGGATTTGGTTCGACGACTCTCAACCGTGAAGATTTAGAACAAGGTGCAGAACCGGATTCCTGTTTTTATATCCAAAACGTCGATCGCATTCTAGGGAGAAGGCTTGACATCTCAACTGCTCCTCCCCCAGACTTGGTAATTGAAGTTGATATTACGAGTCCTTCTTCTAATCGATTTGTAGTTTACGCACAGCTAGAAATCCCTGAAGTTTGGCGGTATCGGGGACAAACTGTACAAATTTATCAATTGCAAAATCGGGAATATATTACCTGCGATCGCAGTCCGACATTTCCCATCCTTTCTGTAGCAATGCTCAATCAATTCTTGCAGATGGCAGAAACTCAAGATGACAATGCCATAATTCGGTCTGTGCGTCAATGGGCGAACGAGCAGTTGCGCTCGCCCGATCGGGAGCAATAATACTAAACTTAATTTAACTAATTCTTTTATCCCACGGACGCTCGACTCCCAGCAGCGCTCAAAGGTGCGAGGAAATAAAGGGTCGGGCGATCTGATATGTCAAAACCAGGACTATGGGCACGAGAATCGGAATAGCAACTAGCAGTCCCCATTTGCCAAACCTAAGTTTTTGACCGTCGGATTTTAACAGGAAAATTACAGCGGCAATTCCCATAAGTATCCAGAGACCACCAAAACCCATGAAGACTGTATAGCCTGCATCTTGCATTTTTTTGACCTTTAATAGTCGTCCATCTTTAATGTTAGTTGCAGTCTGTTTCTGCTGACATCTTCTGATAGGTCGATCGCACTTCCTAAATATGACTCATTTCGAGTAGGGTTGGCACCGGTCCTGACTTTCGCACTCGATCCGCTGAGTTCGATCGCTCATAATAGTTGCTAAATCCGGCCTTCCCGTCAGCTTCAGCCGCCAGTCTGCCCAAATTTCGTACAGCCAATTGGCGATCGCCCCAAAAACCGGTAACTTAGTAATTACATAAATCCATCCCATACCTAAAATCTCGTAGGTGCGGCGAAAAACCTCTACATTTTTAACCGTCGTACCGTCGGGTAACACCGCGTGAATCCGACCCATCGCCGTTTCGTAGTCGATTCCGCCGTGGGCTTCCGGGTTGTAGCCATCATCCGCTATATCCACAAACGACACTAAACCTCGCCCCGCGTCGCGTTTTTTTAAGAAATTCACCTCCCGCACGCACAGAGGACATTCACCGTCGTACAGCAACTCAATCTGCCAAGCAGGCGCAACAGACTTGGGTGAGGGTGCAACAGATTCGGAAAACTCAGTTTTAGCAGCAGACATAGGGAAATAATTTTTAATGTCGTCGATCGCACACAAACATTTTACAAGCATCAATAGTTATCAGGTGCGTCTTGGGTACTCCTAAAGCAGTTATTTGTGGTGTGAAAAATAGTCCCAAAGGTGAATCCTGTCTTGACCACCCGCAAGCTATTATCATCAAAATGCCCTCTCCTGCCATGCCGGAGACTTTCGCCCGATCGCCCGATAGTCGAATATCAAACAAATCGAGGCAAAGCACCTGCCAAGCACAACTGTTAATTCGGCAACAAAATATAATAAAATTTGAAGTCTTAAACATCAGCTATTCCCCCAACCCGTAAATCGCCCAATCTAAAAGCAAAAATCTACATGAATGTCAGAGTCCGTCTAGCGCCCAGTCCCACCGGAAACCTACACATCGGTACCGCCAGAACCGCCGTATTTAACTGGCTGTTTGCCCGCAACCAAGGCGGAAAATTCATCCTGCGGGTAGAAGACACAGACGTAGAACGTTCTAAAAGCGAATACACCGATAACATCCTCGAAGGACTCACCTGGCTGGGTATGGAGTGGGACGAAGGCCCGAGTTTTCAGTCACAGCGTCTGGAAATATACCGCCGAGCAGTCCAAACCCTTCTAGACAATGGACTCGCCTACCGCTGCTACACCACGTCGGAAGAACTCGACGAAATGCGGGAAGCACAAAAAGCCAACAAACAAGCCCCCCGCTACGACAACCGGCACCGCAACTTGACAAGCAAAGAGCGCGCAGCTTTTGAAGGCGAAGGGCGACAAGCTGTGATTCGGTTTATCATCGACGACGATCGCACGATCTCTTGGAACGACATGGTACGCGACACCGTAACCTGGAAAGGTAGCGACCTCGGCGGCGATATGGTAATTGCCCGTGCATCCAGCGGCGGTGTCATCGGCCAACCCCTCTACAACCTCGCAGTAGTTGTCGATGACATCGACATGGGCATCACCCACGTCATCCGCGGGGAAGATCACATCGGCAATACTCCGAAACAAATATTGCTCTACGAAGCTTTGGGCGCGACAATCCCAGAATTTGGCCACACGCCACTGATTTTAAACACGCAAGGGCAAAAGCTTTCTAAACGCGACGGCGTAACCTCGATTTCTGACTTCAAAGATATGGGCTACCTGCCCGAAGCTTTAGTCAATTACATGACTTTGCTCGGTTGGACTCCGCCGGATTCAACGCAGGAAATATTTACACTGTCGGAAGCAGCAGAATTATTTACATTCTATCGAGTCAACAAAGCTGGTGCAAAATTTGATTGGGATAAACTCAATTGGCTAAACAGTCAATACCTGCACAAAATGCCAGTGCCGCAATTGACAGATTTGCTGATACCTTATTGGTGGCAGAAAGGCGGTTATGAGTTTGACTTGGAGGCAGACCGCCCCTGGCTCGAACAAATAGCTGCTTTAATCGGCCCGAGTCTCGTTCGCTTAACCGATGCTGTGGATATGTGTAAGGTATTCTTCTCCACCACGGTGGAATACGAAGAAGAAGCACTCGCACAATTGCAGCAAACAGGGGCTGCACAGGCATTACAAGCAGTTGTAGAAGCTATGGAAAGTCATTCGTCCCTGACATCAGCGGAAGCTCAGAAAATCACTAAAAAGCTCAGTAAAGAGAAAAATCTTAACAAAGGGCTAATTATGCGATCGCTCAGAGCCGCTCTGACAGGTGCAATGCACGGCCCCGACCTGATAGAATCTTGGGTAATCCTTCACCAGCGAGGAACGGCTAAAACCCGTTTGCTTGATGCCATTAGCAACTTGAATGGGCCTGCTGTTGGTGTCGCGGACGAAACTCCTACCCCAGAACAACCACACGCAGAAACAGTCGCCGAAAGTTCTGCTACAGAACAGTCAGCAGTGAAGGTTTCAAAAGTCGAAACACCGACTCTTGAAACAGTCGAAACCCCGGTTGTTGAACCATCAGCAGCAGAGGTTTCAGAAGTGGAAAAACTTGCGATCGAAACAGTCGAAACGCCGACTGTCGAACAAGCAGTGGAAGTTACAGCAGTCGAAATACCGACTTCAGAAACAGGCGAAGTGTCGGCTCTTGAACCAACCGACGGGGAGGTTGCAGCAGTCGAAATACCGGCTCTTGAAACAGTCGCAGCAGCAGTTGAAATACCTGCCGCCAACCAGCAAAAAACTATTGCGAGTGGAGAAATGACTTCATCAAACGAACCAGAAACAACCGTTATCATTACCGAAATTCCTGCCGGAAGTGAAGCAGACAGTTCCAGCGATACCACAAAAGTCATAATTACCGACGAAACACCAAGTCAGACCCAGCAGATCAAAGAACAAATTCTCGCAATTTTGTCCGAGTTTCCCGCTTACATCGGCAGCTTTTACGAACAGTACAAAAGTCCCCTGACTGTTATCGGTGTAATTTTAGCCTCGATTATCTCTTTGAAAGTGCTTTTGGGCATAGTAGACGAACTCAATGACATCCCCCTGCTAGCACCCACATTCGAGCTAATTGGTATCGGATACGCGGTGTGGTTTGTCTACCGCTATTTGCTGCGATCGTCCAATCGGCAACAATTAGGTCAAGAAATTCAAGCCTTGAAAGAACAAATTTTCGGCAAAAAATCCTAAACTTTTGCTGTAATTCGTTGAATTTTTACCCGAAACTGACAACTTTAAATAAGTTGTCAGTTTCGGGTTTTTAAATGACTAATCACTAATCACTAAACCCCAGCCGCAGTAAAAGCCGCCCAATAATAAGGATTGGCAAAAGGATAGGGTTTGCGGTTGCGAATTTGCTGCAAAGAAGCCTCCGCAATCAGGCGAGAACTTTGAGAAAGCCGATCGAACATTTGCGAAATTTGAGGTTGAAAATCCGCCAGCAACACCTCCAATTCCTCGCCAGTCAAATCCCGCAGCCACCTTTGAGCGTCCCCCAGCGCGATCGCCACATCTCCCACCTGCAACCGAGAAAACCGTCCCAGATTTTCATAAAACTTGCTCGTCAGCAACAGTGTAGAAACATCGTTCACCTTCCAAAGACTGCTAACCACACTAGACGTGCCAGCATACAACAAACCCGCTGACAAACCCACAAAATCTCCTCCAGCACCGCTAACTCCGCCAGCGGCAATTTCGCAACCCGATAAAGTAACTAAAAAATATTGCCGCAAATCCAGATTAAAAATTTCCTCTAAACTCAGAGAATCATTCCTCAAAAACACTGCCGATTTCAGTGGCCAAGCCAAATTAAGCAAACTCAAACAAGCAAAATGAGCGCATTTTTTCTGCTGCAACTGCCCTATTTTCTGAGGCAAATTCCCATTATTAGCAGACATTTCTTGGGAAAAAGCCTCTTGAATTGCCGGCTTATGGCGCACAACTTCTGTACTGGCAAAATACTGGGAAATCTTGCCGATTTCAATGTTGCTGTAGAACGCATCTCTGGTGAAAGTTGGAATTGCCAAAAGCTGCTGCAAACCGGGTCTGTACCGACCAATAGCCGCTCCGCGTGCACTTTGTCTCAACAGCAATAGCTGACAGCTAGGAGCATAGCGAATTCCTCCGGCAAATCGATCGATCAAATAAGCAGCAGGCGCTGCAACGTCGCCAAAAGACGAACTTTGAGAAAAATCCGAAAGGCTGTAGGTTTCCACATCAAAACCGCTGCGATCGCTCCACCCAGACCTAAAAATTCCCCCATCCTCCTCAAACCCGTCTCTCCCCGCCAAAGGCAAAGCGTGGAGTGGCAAAGCGTGCAAAAATCGGTGCGGCACAAAAATCAGCCGATCGCAATTCTCCGGAATCAGCGCCACCACTCGATCGATTTCCAGTATCGCAGCCAAGCGTTTGAGGCGAGCCGGGAGATGATTGATCCAGCGACCTTTTTGTTCAGAATAAGCGCTGAGGTACTCCTGGGCCCAAGTTTCGGCAGCCAAAGCATTTTGGAGGGAACACAGGTGAACGGCGGGATATTGTGCACTCTTTACCACCACAAAAGCAACCAGCAACTCCCCCAAACTCGCCCACGCCACAGCAGCGCAATTGTCATCAGGCAACAATTGGCGAATTTGCTCGAAAGCGATCGGTTCAACTTTGTGAGCTAGGCTGAAGAAAGGGTCGTTTGCCTGCACCTCCCGCGCAATCAACCTATCAAACTGCTTCCACAATTGATTTAAGTGCATGAAGTCCGAGTTCGGCACCAGAGAACCGCTGTTCAAACCTTGGCTATCGCCCTCAGAAATCAAGGTCGCGTTCGGCTCAGGTTCTCCCTGTTCTTGGTGCCGCTGTTCCCCCGCTATTTCCAGTCGCAGCGACTCCAACTCGCTTCGCACCGCTGCCGGAATTGTGGCTTTCGGAGTCAAGTGGCATTTAACCAGCAGTTCTACCAAATTCCGATTTTTGTGGCGTTCGGCGTATTCCAGAGCCTTAGCGTAATATTCAGGTTGGCTAGCGCCGAGTTCCAAGCAGACTTGCACCAGGCATTTATAGAGTCCCGCCCAAGTGCGGGTTAATTTGACTTTTTCGGTACTCGCCCGATCGCCAAAATCGACTGTATCAACCCCTACTTCGCAACGCAAGAATTCCACAGTATCGACAGCAGCAGTAAAAACCCCGTAGGCGCGAAGCAAGTCGCCTCGAACTCGGTAAGCTTGACCCAAATAAAATAAAATTTCAGCCCAGCGGTGGGGATAGGTTTCGCGAGTGTAGACTTGACAGGCGCTGTGATAGCAGCCGATCGCGCTTTCCATGTGGGACAAGTCTTCCGCCTCTGTCAGTTGCGAATAAGCCCTGCCGAGATAAATTTGCAGCATTGCCCAGCGGTTGGGATATGCCTGCCTGGTGTAGACTTCGCCCGCATTTTGATAGCAGGCGATCGCGCTTTTTAGGTTACGGTTTTTTTCCCCTTTCACGTGTTCGCAGAAAGCGCGGCCGAGGTAGGCACACAGCATCGCCCAGCGTTCGGGAGATTTTTGGCGGTTGCAAAACAGCAAAGCATTTTGATAGCAGGCGATCGCCATTTCCATATTTTCGGCTTTTTCCCCTTTCACCCGCCGACTGTAGATCCTACCGAGGTAAGTTTGGATCGAAGCCCAAGCTTCGGGAAATTTGATGCGGGTGTAGACTTGTAAAGCATTTTGATAGCAGGCGATCGCCATTTCCAAATTTTCCACCGGATCGCCTTTGATGCGATCGACAAACACCCGGCCCAAATTCCTTTGAGTAGTCGCCCACTGCTGCGGAAAAGCTTCCCGAGTCCGCACCTGCAAAGCTCTCTGATAGCACGTAACCGCGTATTCGAGATTTTCAGCTCGGTTGCCCCGCAGCAACTCGCAGTAAGCATTTGCCAAATTATTTTGAGTTGTAGCCCAACGCCGGGGAAACACCTTGCGGTTGTAGACTTGCAAAGCATTGTGGTAGCAAGCGACTGCCAGTTCCAGATTTTCAGCTCGGTTGCCCCGCAGCCGCCGGCTGTAAGCACGGCCGAGATTGTTTTGAGTGCTCGCCCACTCTTCCCCGAAAGTTTCGCGGGTGCGAACTCGCAGCGCGTTTTGATAGCAGGCGATCGCGTGTTCTAGATTGTCTGCCGGATCTCCCCTGAGACGCTCGCTGTAAGCGTTGCCTAGATTGTTTTGCAGCGTCGCCCACTGTTCCGGGTACTGTTCGGGCGTGCGTACTTGTAGGGCATTTTCAAAGCAAGCGATCGCCTGTTCGATATTTTGAGCCTTATCACCTTTGGGACGATCGCTATAAGCGTTGCCCAGATTGTTTTGCATCACCGCCCATTCTTGGGGAAAGTCTTTGCGGGTAAACACCTTGGCAACTGTTTCGTAACCGGCAATTTCGATTTCCAAGTTGTGAGCTTTGCTGCCGAGGGGAAACCGCCCAATTTTGTTGCTCAAATTGCCGATTAACGCTGCAATCCGCCTAGTCTCCGATTCTTTGGCAGCAGGAATCACCAAAGTGGCCCAGTGGCGCAGCAGTTGTGCGAAATTCTGGTCGAGTTTGTCTAAATTGTTTCTCAGCAGCGAGTACAGGTGCTGCGAATCAGGGCCGCGCGCGACTGCCTGCAATACTTCTGCTAAAAAAGCCAGATAGGCTGCCCCGGTTGCGGGCAATTTATAACTCCCTTTTGCAGATTCTAAGGGTGCGATCGCCCTTTGGAAAAATTTTGCAGCTTTCAGCAAGCTTTCTCGCGTCAGTGCCACTTCTTCCAAATAAAGCGTTTGCACGAACCCAAAGTCGATCGACTTTGGGTTCGTCCTCAAAATCAAATCTATTCCTGAGTCGCCAGGATTTTCCAGCAGCGCTTGGAGCATATTAACATCAGTTTTGCGACGCTGTTCGTCCATCGTGCATTCCGCCAAACTATTAACCATAGGAGCGCTGCTTCCGTGCAACCAAGTGAACTACCCACCGCTAAATCGTAGTACCGAATATAGTAGGGGCTTCTGTACTCATAGGCGAGTGCCTTAGCTGAGACTTTCGTCCAACCTTTGGTCTTACCTCGCCTCCTAAAGCCGAAACGGCTGAACCTTCCGCCTTTAGTATTTTGATACCTTCTGCTTTCATCTTTATCGCTGCGTTCCCCTCCCGATCGCGATCGGTAGCACAGTGAGGACAAGTCCATTCCCTCATATCTAATGGCATCTCTGTCATTTGATAGAAACAATTAGAACAGAGTTTAGAACTGAAAACCCCTCTATCAATCTCGACTAAGTTCCCGCCTTTGCGTTCCCACTTGTAGACTAAGAAGTTGGTAAAACTTCCCAAAACCTTATCTGATATTGCTTTCGCCAAATTTTGATTGCGAATCCCGTTCCAGAAATGAAAGTTTTCTACTATGACATCGAGGCGATAGCTGACCAACTTATAACTAAGTTTATGTAGAAAATATTGCCACAATTTCCTAAACCGATCGCCTACCTTTGCCACAGCTTTTCTATCTTTGTATTCAGAATTACTGCTTTTATGCTGGGCTGTTAACTTTTGCTGCTGGCGCTTCAAGTTCTTCTCCTGCTTGGCAAAATTCTTGGCATTGTCATATTTAGATACTTTTAAATCGCCAGGAATTCTACCTTCTTTTGTTTTATGGTTCTCAGCATTCTTGATTTCATTCAGTATAGATACAAGATATTTACCTGAATATTTTTTGCGAATAAGTGAAATCTCAATTTTTTCCTCACTTAATCTATATCTATTTATTTTCTTCGGGGTCATTCTCCTATAATTTAAAATTATAGTACACACAAATTTGACGCTTTTAGGATGCTGAAATAACAGTTTTTTAGCTTGATATGGTAACTTATAAAACCCAGCCATTTCATCAAAAAACTTTTTGTATGCAGTCGTTAAGTTGAGCGTAGCAGCTTGCCCTAATTGGCTGTAATACTGAGTTAACCCTACACTTCCATCGGATTTTTTGAGAGCAGGCAAAAGTGTGTTGAGGCCGGAGCAGCCACGTCCTTTACCAGTTTTTTTATAAACTTCAATTGATTTATTTAGATCGTAATTAGACCACCAACGCGCACCCCCAAAAGTTGAAGCTACTTGTATTTGTTGATTTTGGGTAGGATACAAACGAACTTGGATAGCCTTGTGTAGCAATCAACATCACCTCCTTGGTTCTTCTATTCTCTCACAATATACAGTTGATTATCAAAGCATTACCAAAAAATTTTGTGACGAGGATTACATATTTTCTCTCTTGAAAGCGATAGCCAAAATTACTTGAGGATGCAATCGCCGTCACCCGCCTTCCCACTATAACGGTACTCAGTTGAGTTGGAAGGGCGCGAAACAGTTAAACCAGGATTCACAAGTCCCAACAGACACGCAGATAACGAAACTAGCACCTACAATCGCTAATAGTATAATTTTGCGCGTTGCTCTTTAATAAAATCCCGGTTAAAAGCGCCGTCACCGTCTGGGGGCGGGTTTCACAGACAGTTCTAAACTTGACAAACCCGCCCCGACAGACTTGCAGCGGGACGGGTTTACTTTTACCCCGATCGGACTTAGGCTAAGAAACCGGGTTTCTGGGAAACTATTGGGTTTGGTAACGAGGAATCTCGAAAGAAACCCGGTTTCTGAGGAAGAGTGTGTCCTCGACTAAGTGAGTTATCTAGGATATTGCGCTAGTTTCAGCGCTACAGCTAACAAAAATCAACTCCGTAGATTTTACTGTACCGCTTGAGAGCGCAGCGCTGATTCTACTGCCTGCAGAGCTCGATCGACTTCAGCAGCAGTGACAATCAGCGGCGGGACAAACCTCAGCACTTTCGGCCCTGCGGGAACCAACAAAACTCCTGCGGCGATCGCAGATTTGACGATATCGCCCGATGTCAGTTCGATGTCAGCTTGCAATTCCATCCCGACAATCAAACCCCAGCCACGCACTTCGGCAATTAAATGCGGATATGCTGCCGCCAACTTGTTGAGGCCTGCTTTCAACTGTTCCCCGCGCTGCTGCACGTTTTCCAGAAGGTTTTCCCGTTCCAAAGTTTGGCAAACGCACAAAGCTACAGCGCAAGCAAAAGGATTGCCGCCGAAAGTGCTGGCGTGACTTCCCGGTTCAAATACATCGCAGAAAGATTTGCACAGCATAGCGCCGATCGGGATACCGCCGCCCAACCCTTTGGCAGAGGTAAAGATATCCGGTTCAATGCCGAGGTTTTCGTAGCCCCAGTATTTGCCGCTGCGTCCCATCCCGACTTGCACTTCGTCGAGAATCAGCAAAATGCCTTTTTCGTCGCAAATTTCCCGAATGCGCTGGAAGTAGGCGAGATCTCCGGGGCGAACTCCGCCTTCGCCTTGCAGCGCTTCCAGCATAATTGCTGCTACTTGGCGTTCGTCTTTGTCGAGTTGCTCGATCGCACTTTCGATCGCACTAATATCGTTGTAGGGCACGTAGTGAAATCCGGGAACCAAAGGGCTAAAACCCTTCTGATACTTAGGCTGTCCCGTGGCCGTAATTGTCGCCAAAGTCCGTCCGTGGAAACTCGCAACGGCGGTAATGATTGTCGGATTCGAGATATTTAATTTTTCGTGGGCGTACTTGCGGGCGAGTTTAATTGCCGCTTCATTAGCTTCTGCACCGGAGTTGCAAAAGAAGGCTCTGTCCGCGCAAGAATGGTCTACAAGCCACTTTGCCAGCTCGCCCTGTACGGGGATGTAATAAAGGTTAGAAACGTGGTGCAGGGTCTGAATTTGCTGAGTTACCGCTGCAATCATTGCCGGGTGGGCGTGTCCCAGAGTGCAGGTAGCAATACCAGCCACAAAATCGAGATATTCGCGGCCCTCGGTATCCCACACGTGGCAGCCCAGGCCCCGTTCTAGGGCGATCGCAAAACGCCCGTAAGTTGTCATTACATAGCTGTCGAAGCTCTCAGAACTGAAGGGACTGGCTTCGGCTTGCACGCTTGGTTCTTTTAGTAAGGTTTCTGGACTCACGAATCGCTCCTTAACACATAATATTCAGACCTCGATTGTACGGTAAAAATCCAGGTTAGCGGTGCAGGCTGTTAGTTTTGTCATAAAATCATAACAGTAACTTCAATTAATCCCTCACAAATCTACTGATGAGTTATTACATTTCTCCTAACTTTCTCGATAAAGTTGCGGTGCACGTCACTAAGAACTTTTTAAATTTGCCAGGGGTAAGAGTTCCCCTAATTTTGGGAATTCACGGCCGCAAAGGAGAAGGCAAAACTTTTCAAACCGAACTGGTTTTTCGGCGCATGGGCTTTGAACCGGTGATGATATCTGGTGGGGAATTAGAAAGCCCGGATGCCGGAGATCCGGCGCGTTTAATTCGCTTGCGCTACCGGGAAGCTGCGGAGCAAATTCGGGTGCGCGGCGAGATGTGCGCCATCTTTATTAACGATTTGGATGCCGGTGCTGGCAGGTTCGATAGTACTACTCAATATACCGTCAATACTCAGCTAGTCAATGCGACTCTGATGAATATTGCTGACAATCCAACTAACGTGCAGTTACCGGGAAGTTACGACAGTACGCCGCTGCACCGAGTGCCGATTATTGTCACCGGAAATGATTTTTCTACGCTGTACGCGCCGCTGATTCGCGACGGGCGGATGGAAAAGTTTTATTGGGAACCCAGTCGGGATGATAAAATTGGCATTGTTGGAGGAATTTTTGAGTCCGACAAATTGTCCAAAAGCGATATTGTGGGGTTAGTGGATAATTTTGCCGATCAGTCGATCGACTTTTTTAGCGCTTTGCGATCGCGCATTTATGACGAACAAATCCGCGAATTTATTCACAAAATAGGAATTGAGCGAGTTTCCAAGCGTTTGGTAAACACTTTGGAAGCAGCGCCAGATTTCCATAACCCGAATTTCAGCCTCGCTCATTTATTAGAAATGGGCAGTTTGATGGTGGGCCAACAAAAGCGGATTAAGGAAATGCGCTTAGTAGATGAATACAACCAATCGCGGCTGTTTAACGTTCAAGGAACCCCCAATCCTCCTGCTGCTGCGCCCACGCAAAGTGAATTAAACGACCCGTCATCCAAATATTATAAGGCTTACGTTGAGCCAAGTTCTGAAGGTGGTAACGGTCATGCGGCGCGGCTGAGCTCCGAGGTATTGGAACAAGTAAAGCAGTTGTTAGCAAGAGGCTGCAAAATTGGCATGGAATATGCAGATAATCGCCGATTTAAAACTGGTTCTTGGCAAAGTTGCGCGACGATTAACAGTGCACAGGAAAAAGATGTGGTTGCATCTTTAGAAACTTGTTTGGCGGAACACGGCGGCGAATACGTGCGGCTGATTGGTATCGATCCAAAAGTCAAGCGGCGGGTAGCTGAAACAATTATTCAGCGGCCAAATTAGGGTAAGCTGTTACGCATTTAAATCTAATATTCGGGGCGGGTTCGCGTGCCCACCCCACTCATTGTTTGATTGTTCCTTGACATACAAGAGACCTTTTGTACTCATTCGCTTTCCTATCTTAAAATTATCTGCGTTTATCTGTGTTTATCTCCCTGAAATCTGCGGTTGACCGGCTCTATCAAAGATTTATGCAAGAAGTCTATTCTGCAAAAATTTATCAAAAGTTGCCTGATCGGGCATAGCAACTTGAGCACCCCTTTTAGTTGTGCACAAAGCGCCCGCTGCTGCGCCCCACCGCACCGCCTCTGACAAGGACAGACCGGCATCTAATGCAGAGGCCAACCCGCCGTTAAAAGCATCGCCAGCAGCCACAGTGTCGATCGCCTCCACAGCAAAAGCCGGTACAAAAAAGGTTTCATCCGCCGTAACAGCAACAGCCCCGCGCTCGCCCAATTTGACAATAACATTCTTGACACCGCGCTCCTGCAACTGTTTGGCAGCTAAAATCGCTGTTTCCGTGTCATTCACCCGAAAACCGACTAACTGGCCCGCTTCCACTTCATTCGGCGTGATAATGTCAATTAGCGGATAAAGTTCCAGTGGCAAATCCGCCCTAGCTGGTGCTGGATCGAGAATAACTCGCACCCCCGCTTGACGAGCAGCTTTCGCAGCTTTTTGGACAACTTCCAGGGGAATTTCTAACTGTAACAGCAAGGATGTAGCTGCTGTTAAGAGTTTTTTGAGACGTTCTATATCTGCTTCACCGACATTGTTATTCGCCCCCGGAATCACAATAATATTATTTTGACCTGTCTCGTCTACGGCGATAATTGCCACTCCTGAATGAGTGTTTTGGTCTATTAATACATTGTCTGTACTTAAACCATAAGATTGTAAATTTGTCAATAATTCTTCAGCAAATTTATCGTTGCCTACGCGACCGATGATGTGGGTGAAAGTGCCGAGACGGGCGGCGGCGACGGCTTGATTTGCTCCTTTGCCGCCGCCTGCTGTGAAAAAATTGCTACCGATGATAGTTTCGCCTGGCTGCGGCAACCGGCGAGTTTTTGCTGCTAGGTCGATGTTGATACTGCCAAATACAATGATGGTCATGGATGGTTGAATTGGGTAATTGGTAATTAGGTTGGTAGTGAGGACTTCAGTCCTCTGATTTTAAAATTGAATCTAGTAAGTGGTAATTGGTAATTGGTAATTGTCGCACTCTCGCAATCTCTCCCTCTGGCAATCTCCTCCTCTCCCATGACAACTGTCAACTGTCAACTGTCAACTGTCCCTTAAGACGTGCTAGAACAGTTATGGTCTTCATCGGTCAATTCAATGGCTGCAATTACTCTCGATCGCAATCCCTGTGTCCTGCTAGTTGAAACAGACGAAGTTCTCGCCGGACACTTGAGTCTAGACTTAAAATCCTCCGGCTATGAACCCGTAGTAGCTTCTAACACCGCCACCGGCCAAAATTTAGCTCATGAATTGCAGCCTGCTTTGATTGTAATTGACCGGATACTTGGCGCTGAGTCGGGGCTATCACTGTGTTCTTACCTCAGAAGTATTGGCAATCGGGTGCCGGTGCTGCTACTGGTCGGTCGCGATACAGTTGACGATCGCGTAGCTTGTTTGGAAGCTGGGGCGGATGATTATTTTCTCAAACCTTACCGCACTGAGGAGTTTTTGCAGTTGGTGCGCTTGTATTTGCAGCCGGATAACAGCAGCAACGAACAATTGAGGTTTGGCGATTTAGTTTTGGATTTGGCCTCTAGGCGGGCCCTACGGAACGGACGGGCGATCGACCTGACGATGAAGGAATTTGAGCTGCTAAAGTATTTGATGGAACATCCCCGCGAGGTTTTGACTCGCGAACAAATTCTGGAAAATGTTTGGGGTTACGACTTTTTGGGCGAGTCGAATGTAATTGAGGTTTACATCCGCTATCTGCGGCTCAAAATTGAAGATGAGGGCGAAAAGCGTTTGATTCAGACGGTGCGCGGTGTTGGCTATGTGATGCGAGAAGCTTGAAGCAGTCAGTTGACTGTTGACTGTTGGCTAGTTCCAATGTCCAATTGTCAATTACCAATCTAAAATCTAAAATCAATATGAATTATTTAGCTACTTTGCTCGGTATTGGAGTAAGTATATTTTTGCTGGGATGTTCGCCGACTTTACCGATCGCCAATGCTGGTGCTACTGGTATTGTGGCGGATCGGTCTCCGACGGCGAAAACATCGGGTCAACTGCTGCCTGTTTCTGCTAGAGCTCGGATAGGCGATCGCCCAATCGAACTCGAAGTGGCGAAAACAGTGGAACAGCAGGCTATGGGTTTAATGTACAGAACTTCTTTGCCGGATGACAGAGGAATGCTGTTTGAGTTTAAACCGGCGCGAGGGGTCAATTTTTGGATGAAAAATTGCAAGATTTCTCTGGATATGATTTTTGTCCGGGATGGGGTGGTTGAGGCGATCGAAGTTTCTGCACCTCCTTGTACTGCCGATCCTTGTCCTACCTACGGGCCGGATACTGCTGTCGATCGAGTGATTGAACTCCGGGGCGGGCGGGCTGCTGAACTCGGTGTCAAAGTGGGCGATCGTATTGAAATTGAGTTTTTTCAGTAAAACTTCGGACTGTTTCAGTAAAACCTGCAGACAGACACAATCCCCCGCTTTCCATCGCCCAGAGATCCCCCTGCCTTCGGAATACCGGCGAAAATTTAGAAACTTTACAAAAATTGATTAAATCTATTAGAATATTAATGTAAGATTCAGTACAAACACCCAAAGATTTGCTACGATGTCGATCTCAGTCAGTCAGGACTTGAGCTTGTTTCCGGAAGCTGTAGATTCTTGGTCGCAGGTATGAGACGAGTCAGCGACTCGTTACCAATCCTGAGAGACGATACTCAGCCTCAAGGTGTAGCAACACGAAAAGAAATTCTCTGGAAGTTCTGGCGATCGAGCTAAATCTACTAAACCTATCTAAAGTAATATGCTACGAGCCAAGTTAATTGGCGGTATTTGGCAAACTTAACTTCTGGTAGCAGTTTCGGGTTTGATCGAAATATCTAACTAATTTTCCCGAAGTAGATTTGCGGATTCTGCATTTCGGCAGATGAAGTTAAACTCTGAACTTGGTTTAGTAGTTTTAGGTAGCAGAATTTATTCTGATTCGCGCTCCAAAGATGCCGAGGTATTCAGTTTAGGTTCGATCGCGATCGCAAGTCGATCGGGCCGACATCAGCAAAATTGCAAAACCTTTCACTTTTTGGGAAAGGTTAGCTTGTGCGCTCGCACTCAGCATTACGTTTGGCAGTTGAACCGTTAATAGCGTTTTAAAAGCTATCGACGGTAACAAGACAAATTTAAAACTGGCTTATTACTCATCAAAAACATCAGGTTCACATCAGAAAATGGTGTCCTATACTTAGAGGTGAAATCACATGGCACCCGCTAAATACACTCGATTAATTCGATTTTTACAAGAAGATTTGGCAATTTCGCCCGCGTCAATTGCTGTCGCCGAACGTCGTGGCGGTGACAAACAGCGCCAGCGTGATAAAGACCCGAATTCCTTGCCGATGGTTCTGTGGCAATACGGTTTAGTCACTCTCGAACAGTTGGATAAAATCTTTGATTGGTTATCCGAAGCATATTAAAAGGATTTTAGATTTTAGAGAGTATCAAAAATCCAAAATCCTTTAACAACTGAGATTAGGATTCAGCCAAGAACTTGGCAGCAGCGGCAACGCCGGCACCAGGAGTGTAGCCTTCATGACCCAATTCTCGCAACACGACTTCTAAAGAGGAAATTGCTGCTAGAATATCGCGATCGCACACAAAGCCCAAATGACCGATTCGGAAGATTTTACCTTTCAAATGGTCTTGTCCGTCGGCGAGAGCAATGTCAAATCTCTTTCTCATCAAAGTCCGCACTTTTTGAGCATCTACGGATTCTGGTGGCATAACCGAGGTAATCGCAGGACTGGCGGCTTCGTCAGCGGCAAACAACGGCAAACCTAAAGCTTTTACAGCAGCGCGAGTAGTTGTCATTAAACGTTTGTGCCGCGCGAAAACGTTTTCCAACCCTTCTGCTTTCATCATCTGCAGCGATGCTTGCAGGGCAAAAAACATATTGACAGGGGGAGTAAAAGGAGTGGTATTTTTGGCAGCGTCTTTGCTATATTTACCCAAATCCAAATAATAGCGGGGCAGTTTTGCAGTTTTGTAAGCTTCCCAAGCTTTGGGACTGACTGCCACAAAACCCAAACCTGGAGGAATCATGTAAGCTTTCTGAGAACCCGAAGCAATGACATCGATGCCCCAAGCGTCCATCGGAATATTGACAGCGCCTAAGCTAGTGACAGCATCGACCATAATTAAAGCTTCACCGTGGGCCTTAACGTGGCGGTTGATGGTTTCGAGGTCGTTGAGGACGCCCGTGGAGGTTTCGGAGTGGGTGATGATGACAGCTTTGATTTGCTTCTCTGTATCTGCTTCGAGTTTCTCGCGGAAGTTTTCGGGGTCTAAAGGTTGGCCCCACTCGGCTTTAATAATTTCGGCCTTTAAACCGTAAGCTTCGGCGACTTCGGCCCAACGTTCGCCAAATTTGCCGTTGCATCCGACTAAAACTCGATCGCCCGCACTCAGGAAATTAATTATCCCAGCTTCCATCGCGCCGGTACCGGAAACGGTTAAACTCAGCACATCACTTTTAGTTTGGTGCAGCCATTTCAAATTTTCGGTACATTCTGCAAAAATCCCGTCAAATTCCTTGCTGCGGTGGCCCATCGGGTGTTTTGCCATCGCTAACAATGCCGCTTCAGGTACCGGCGTCGGCCCGGGAATCATCAGCATTAATTTGTTGTCCATGATATTGTCCTAAGTTTTTCTGTGGGAGTTATATAGAATAAATCAAATACGATACGTCACGTCGCTACTCTAACTTTTTTAACTTTTAACTCCCTTGTGGTTAATTTCATTTAGAGACCAGCGGTGTTCTACCGCTAAGTTCGATCGCTCGCAGCTTTGTTCTAATTGCTTTTGAATGGCAAGGGCTTTACGCAGTGTAATAATAAGTTGGTGCACTTGTTGCTGCTGCGGCGATTGGGGACTGACAGCCAACATCGTTTTGCGTTCTA
Source organism: Microcoleus harperi Pol14_C6 (assembly GCF_036701295.1). Taxonomy (NCBI): domain Bacteria; kingdom Bacillati; phylum Cyanobacteriota; class Cyanophyceae; order Oscillatoriales; family Microcoleaceae; genus Microcoleus; species Microcoleus harperi. The sequence goes on from NZ_JAUBQN010000026.1 coordinate 81,324, forward strand.
ACAATTGAAGTAGCAATTCATAATGAATGTACGAAGGAAGGGGGATTGGCTCCATGAAAGCTAACATACCTCAGCGAACCGACACCCCATTGCAATTGCATGAGGCATCACAGGTGAACATTAGATGCCCGATTTTTTATTTGTTTTCTAACCGTACAGCAACCCCTGCTTTGCCGATCGAATAGTCGGGGCTGGGTGCGTTGGACACGCTAAATCTTGCGATCGACAGGCTTACAGAATAGATTTAATTGCTTTCTGGCAAAATATTTCTATGCAATATAGCTTTGAGTGCTATTTTTTTTTACAGTAGCGCTTGAGTCGATGCAGGCTAGAAATTCTCATTATTTACCTACTTAATCACTTTTTATCAGAATTAAGGGTGGTTTGTCAAGCGGTCTCGCCTTTCACAGGCTGGGAGGGCGATCGGCAAGCGAGGCTAAAGCAGCACCCGGATCGGGCTGTTTGACTAAAGATTCACCGATGAGGACGGCTTGGGCGCCGGCACTGGCAACTTGAGTTAGATCGGCGGGAGTGTGGATTCCTGACTCGCTGACGATGAGGATGCCTTTTGCTTGGATTTCGGTTTGTCGATCGGCTAATAGTTGAGTGGTAGTTTCTAGGCTGACGGAAAAGTCTGCTAGGTTGCGGTTGTTGATACCGATCAGGTTGACACCTTCTAGGGTTAATACTCGATCGAGTTCTTCGAGAGTGTGAACTTCTATTAAAGCTGTCATGCCCAAAGTCTTGACAATTTTTACAAAGTATTGTAAGTCTTTGTCCGATAGAATAGCTGCGATTAACAATACAGCATCAGCGCCGTGAATCCGGGCTAGATAAATTTGGTAGGGATAGATGATAAACTCTTTGCAAAGTAAGGGTAAATCGACGGCGGCACGGATTTTAGCGAGGTTGTCGAAGCTGCCTTGAAAGAACTTTTCATCGGTGAGTACGGAGATGCAGCTAGCGCCGTTTTGTTGGTAAGCTAGGGCGATCGCCACTGGGTCGAAATCTTCGCGAATTACGCCTTTGCTGGGGGAAGCTTTTTTAACTTCGGCGATGATAGCGGGTGTGGTTTGGCCGTTTTTGAGGGCGGCAAGAAAGTCGCGGGTTGGCGGTGCAAAGGGGAGTTTTTTGTGAAGATCGGCTAAGGGCGTGCGATCGCGCTTTTGGGCTACTTCAGCTTCTTTTTCCCAGACGATTTCTTCGAGGATATGCTGGGGTTCGGCGTCGGGTACGGCGATTTGGTAGCTGAGGTAGAGGACGGAGACTGATGTGCTGGGGGGACGGCGGCGGATTTGAAGCATTGTTACTGGTTGATACTAAGGATTATTGTAGGGGCGATCGGGCTTTTTGCAATTGGCGAGTAAGGATTGAAGTCGCAGCGATCGCAGATGCAACGATTGAAATCGCCCTTACAAAGGTAAAACCCGCCTGCCCTGGTTAAATTGCACAAGTCTGGCGTTGCGTGGACTTTAATTGTATAGCGACAGGTTTCAGCCTGTCGCACCGATTGTTATGTGAAAATTCCCAAATTGCATTTGTAGAGACACAGCGATCGCGTTTCTACAAGATGCGATGGTTAGTGAGACTTTTTGTTCAGAACAATGACAACTTTCTGGGAGTCTTGTTTTTTAAATTCCCTTCTGCGTTGACTCCGGATCTTAGTTGGCGATGGGGGAGAATCATAGTAAATTTTTTCCTCGCCCCAAGGAAGACAAAGCTGCACGCCTACAGGTTGCCGTTCTCTGCTTTCGCTTGAAGTATTGCTGTTTTTCATAAGTTAATCCTCTGTCTTTGGGTTGTTGATTTATCCCTAAACCCATTACACAAGGCCCATCCAAACAGGAACCCACAAGATGCTATCAAGATACTATCAAAATGCTATCAACCTTCAGATTTAATCAGCTATTTGACAACAAGGACTATAATTTAATGAATAAGACGGGAGAGATAGCTGATGTCCTGGGATGACTTTCTGGAAAAAGTTGCTGAAACTCACAGTGTCTTCGATGGGGACGAGAGACAGGCTTTCATGACTAAGTTCGCTGAGCGAAATTTAAAGTCAAATCTATCAAACGCAAAGTTAGCAAACGATCTTAACGTCAGCGTCGCGACGCTGGAAAGACAATTAGGATTAGTCTATGGCAAGTTTTCTCAAAGTTGCCCCAAGCTTGATTCTCCTAAAAAGGGTAAATTCGAGTTACTGCGAGAGTGGCTGAAAACTGGATATGCTCAATATCAGGAAACACGAAAGCTGCCTGGGCTACCTGCAACCTTTAACCTTGCTGCGAATAATCAGACTGAAGGTTTGCCTGTTGAGCACACTCCCGACAAGTGGCAGGAGGTTTGTCGCCGGATGCTGCTAGAACAGAAGCGACTAAGCAGCAATAAGCTAATGCCTCCTCAAATGAACCGCGATCTGATTGATGAAAATATCTATGTAGATTTGACCTTAGTGCAGCAGGAGCAAATCCAAAAGGTTGGAGGGGACTCATCACCTGAACAGGGTTCGCTGTTGTATGAGTCAACGGGGTACAGCAAAACCGAAAGATTTGAATACAACCAATTTCTCACAACACTCCTCAGCACTAAGAAAAACGATCGAATTGCCATCATTGGTGAACCAGGAGGGGGGAAAACCACGCTTTTACAGAAAATCGCTTTCTGGCTGTTAGATAATACAGATGATTTGGTGATTTGGGTTTCTCTAGGACGTTTAGCGACGAATCTAATTGATTACATATTTAATGATTGGCTGCGAGATGCAGAGGGAACTGTCACTGAAAACTTGCAGACAGCTTGGAAAAGTCAGTTGGAACAGCGGCAGGTGTGGTTGCTGTTAGATGGGCTAGATGAAATGGCAGCAGAGATGCAGGAAACCTTATCTGCAACGGGTTGGCTGACTCATGTGCGGATAGTAACAAGTTGTCGGCTGAATGTTTGGCAGGCTAACCCCCGCTTTTTGGATAACTTTGAATTTTATATTACTCAACCGTTCACATATCCCCAGGTACAGCAGTTTATGGAGAAGTGGTTTAGTAAAGATCGGGCATTGGGCGATCGCTTGTGGCAAGCAATTCATCAACCAGGAAAGGAACGGATTAAGGATTTAGCCAGAAATCCTTTAAGGTTGACGCTGTTGTGTGTAATTTGGCAAGGGCGAGACGGCGACTTGCCTGATACAAAAGCGAAATTATATCAAAAATTTGTCGATAAAATCTTTAAGTGGAAAGCGTGGAAAGCAAAGTATTTCCGCCTGGACTCTAATAATCAAGAGCGGCTGAATGCTAAGCTGGGAGAGTTGGCGAGAGAGGCGATTGATAAAGAACCTACTCGGTTTCGCTTGCGACATAAATTTGTTTGTCAGCTTTTGGGCAAGCCAGAGGATAAAGATTCTCTACTGCAACTTGCCCTGGAGTTGGGTTGGCTGAATCAAGTGGGAATGGATGCAGATGAACCTGAAGAACCTGTTTATGCTTTTTTACATCCCACGTTTCAGGAATATTTCGCGGCGCGTACAATTGATGATTGGAACTTTTTCCTGAATCACATTCCTGACAACCCCAAAGACTCTCAAGCAAGTTACCGAATTTTTGAGCGCCAGTGGAAAGAGGCTATTTTATTGTGGCTGGGGCGCGAGGATGTACGAACAGAGAATAAGGAAGCGTTTATTAAGGCTTTGGTTGAATTTCAAGATGGATGTCGGGATTGTATTTTAGATCGGAAAGGTTTTTATGAATACCGAGCGTATTGTTTAGCAGCGATAGGTATTGCTGAGTTCAAGGAATGTAGCTGTGCTGATGCAATCCTTTCGCAATTGATTAGATGGGGATACGGTTATTTCAATTTAGAGATACAGATGTGGGTTGGGGAAAGTTGCCCAAGTTCAGAATTAGCGAGGGCTGCATTCCAAGAGAGCGATCCCAGCCGAACCATCCCTGCTTTAATTAACGTGATGCTTAACAGTACCACTGATGCTACTAATGGTTTATTGGCAAATATGGTTGAGAATTTGGGCAAAATTGGAACTGGCAACCAACACGCAATCGATGCGCTGCTTGATTTGATTCGTACCGCTTCCAATATCTATCCAGATCCATTTATTGCAGGAAAGTATCTCTTTGATAAAGCATTTAATAGTTTAGAACTGATTGGTCAGAACAATCAGCAATTGATAGATGAACTGAATAAGATGATGCAAAACAGTCACAATGAGTACACTTGTGTAAAAGCGGCTGAGTGTTTGGGGAAAATCGTTCCCGGTAATGAGCAGGCGATCGGGAAGTTAGTTGATTTTATAGAAAAAAGTGCTGGTGATTTTATGCGTAGTAGTGAAGCGCATTTTAGCTTAGCGAAAATTGCACCCGATCATCCTCAAGCTGGCATAATTATTGAACCTAGCATTTTTGATGTAGTTCGGCAACTACTCGAATGGCTGCTTGACGAGAAAAAATCTAGTAAAGATGAATTAAAACGTAGATGGGCCGGAGAAACATTCGAGTATATTGCATCTAAATCTCCGAAAGCAATTAAGAGCCTTATTTATTTGATTCGCAATAGTCCTAATGAGGATATTTTTCGGGATGCGGTCAGGCTTTTAGGAGAATTTGGCACTAATGATAGGGAAGCAGTTGCGCTACTGATTGATTTGAGTCGCCACAGCGATTTTGGAATTAGTTATTTTCCAATTCAATACCTTGGTAATACTAACATAATGCAGGAAGAAGTAATCAAGGTATTAATAGACATGATTTACAATGCTCCAGATATCCGTATTTACACAGCTTCTAGTTTGGGAAAAATCCTTAAAAGATATCCGCTGTCATCTGCCGTCTCAAATTTAAAACATCCTCTACAAAATCAACTATCTACTCACGAAGATTTCGATCTTTATCATAACTGCTACCGGGTTCTTTGGCAGTGCGCTGAAACTATGCCTTTCCCAGACTATTATGAAGCTTGGCACAGTTAAGCAACTAATTAATTATTGTTGACTGCATAGATGTAATGTTTCAATTTAGGGAAATTATATTAACATAGTAAATTTCCGCTCGCCCGCCACTCATTTACAAAAAATATGAGCATTAACGATAAACTTAAGAACATACTAACTCAGTTACGATCGCACTTCGAGCAACTTTACGGCGATCGCCTTACGCAAATGGTACTCTACGGTTCCCAAGCCAGAGGCGATGCACATCCTGACTCAGATATAGATGTTTTAGTAGTTCTGAAAGCGCCAGTTCAAGCAGGCGAAGAAATTGATAGAACTCTTCAGATTGTAGCCGAGTTGTCGCTGCAAAATGATGAAGTGATTAGCTGCCAGTTTATGAATGAAGAAAAATTTACTAATTATCAAGGTCCTTTGCTCAGAAATATCCGTAAAGAGGGAATTTTAATATGACATCTGCTCAATTAAACTTACTCGCAAAAGCTCGTCAAAGCCTTTCAGCGGCTAAGTTAATGTTAGATGGCGAATACCCAGATTATGCAGCCTCTCGCGCCTACTACACCATGTTTTATATTGCCGAAGCATTTTTAGAAGGGGAAGGGTTATCTTTTTCTAAACATTCCGCAGTCATTAGCGCCTTTGGCCGAGAATTTGCTCGTACAGGAAGAGTTCCTGTTAAGTTTCACCAATACCTCATCAGAGCTCAGGAATTGCGAAATGCTGGAGATTACGGCGAACTTGATGCCGTTACGATCGAGCAAGCGGCAGAATCGATCGCCCAAGCTGAAGAATTTCTCGAATTAGCCCAAAATGCGATCGGCACTCTACCACCGCCCTAAAACAGTATACCGAAATCCCCGACTTATTCAACAAGTCGGGGATATAAAACAAGAAAACAGCCCCTACAAATTAATGACTACCCGCTCCAGCCGCCCGTTTAAAAGCCTCATCCAACACTTCCGAAAGCGTCGGGTGCGTGTGAACTCGGAATGCTAAAGTGTTCACAGAATCGCGCTGGGCGATCGCATTTGCCGCCTCCTGAATTAAATCCGAAGCGTGCAAACCGAAAATGTGAACTCCCAACAACTCCCCAGTATCTTTCCGGAAAATCACCTTAGCCGTACCGTCGGTTTCCCCTTCAGCAATAGCCTTAGAATTTCCCTTAAAATAAGTTTTGACAGAAGCTACCTCAAACCCTTCAGCTTTTCCTAACTCTTTTGCCGCCGGTTCCGTCATCCCCACATAGCTAATTTCCGGGTGAGTAAACGCCGCCGCCGGGATACTCAAATAGTCAACTTCGCGGGCACGGCCGCAAATATTTTCCACTGCGGCAATTCCCTGAGCAGACGCAGAATGCGCTAACATCATTTTGCCGTTAACATCGCCGATCGCCCACAAGTTTTGCACCGGTTCTCCCGCCGCCAAAACCTGCATCTTATCGTTAACTGGGATATAACCGCGCATCGTTTCCACGCCAACAGTTTCTAACCCCAAATTCTTACTGACAGGAACTCGGCCAGTTGCTACCAAACAAGCATCAACTTCCAAAACTTCGACAATTTCCTTAGTCTTGAAATCAGCTAATTCAATAATCACCGGCGAACCTGGAGTAATCTTCTTAGCCAAAACACCCACTTTTGTTTCAATATCGCGGGGTGCAATTAACACCCGTTCTGCTAACTTAGCAATATCTGGATCGAAAGTCGGCATCAACTGATCTAGAGCCTCAATCATCGTGATTTCACAGCCCAGTGCGGTGTAAATATCGGAAAACTCCAAACCGATATAACCGCTACCAATAATTGCAATCCATTTCGGTAGCGATTCCAACCTAACAGCATCGTCGCTGGTAAATACAGTTTTGCCGTCAATTTCTATCCCGGGGGGGACGAAGGGAACCGAACCGGGAGCGAGAATAATATCCTTGGCGGTAATAGTTTTCTCGCCTTTATCGGTTTCGACGGTAATTTTTTGAGCACTGGCAATTTTGCCCCAACCTTGGATGACATCGACATTCAAACGTTTGAGGCTGTTGGTCAAGTCGCCGCGAAGTTTGCTAACAATAGTGTTAGCGTGATTTGCGATCGCCCCGCGATCGAAATCCACATTCCCCAACTGAATTCCCAAAGTCTTCAGGTGGTGGGCATTCCGCAAATCTCGCACTCGCCCGGAAGCCGCCAAGAGCGCCTTAGAGGGAATGCAGCCGCGGTTGACGCAAGTCCCCCCCATGTCCCCCGCTTCGATAATTGCCACTTTCAACCCGCAGCTAACCGCGTGTATGGCCGCGCCGTGTCCGCCCACGCCAGCGCCGATAATTGCTAAATCGTAATCAAATCCCTGAGTCACCTTAAAATCTCCTAATGCCTTTGAAATCTTAGGACTCAAGCAAAAAACACCGTCTCTCCGTCCTTTCGAGGTGGCGCGTTGCCATCGCAACCCTTGAACAGCGGTAATAGTTGCATAAGTCCTGTCTCCTTATTCTCGACTAGACTAGGGTTAATTAGACAACGAAAGAGCCCTAACTGAGATTTTTTCAGGGTCGATGATTTGGAGCTGGGTCTACACAAAGTCTCAAATCACTCAGTAGGCGGGTGTACAGTTAAATACAGTTTGAAGGCTGACAATGCCCGCAGCAGGTTTGATATTGGGGCAGCAACTTGGGCCGCAGGCATTCCCACCGCCCGGTTAAATTCTGTCCCCCTGCTTGTTTTAGTCGGTTTTCATGTCTAATATCTGCACGCGCCGGGGCGGACAGAGTTTGTTGGCACATTTTAGACCCTATGGAGTGGCTTATGACGGATGACGATGACCAGAAAGATTTACGCCGGGCCTCGGCTCAATCATTTTTTGAGTCCCTGGATGAATTGTTCGATTCTATAGAATCGAACACCAGTCAAGCTGCACAACCTCAATCTCCACCGCATCAGGCTAAGTCTTCTAGTCAGTCTTCGAGTCAGCCGAAGAAGACTAGACCTGCGAAAATTAATTTGTCGGATTTTGAAGATGCGATCGCCGATTTGGAACAGTTTATCCAGAGCAAACACCAGAAACGCCCGGAATCCAATCAATAGTGCGATCGACTCATTTTCAAGTAATGACTGTTGACGCTTGACTTTTGACTTTTGACTGTTCACTGTTGACAAGCGAAAAATTTTAGACCGAAGTTCCAGCTCCCAGATTCATCTGTGGAGTCAATTTTTCAATCTCAAATCTCAAATCGACTGGCTGTTAACGGTGCTTTCGGCTTAAGCTGCTTAGATTGCACCTACAAAATATTCACATTTGGTTGAGGATTGCTTTACAAGAATCAAGCCAAATAAATTATCTCAATTTACTATTAATAGCCTTGTTTTTAGGCTTTGACGGCTGCGGTAATTGCCTCGCTCGCACTTCGATCGCGCGATCGCCGAGCGCACTCAAAGGCAACTCCATTTCATCAATATCATTGCGGAACTTCACCGGAATATCAGCACCGTTAATAATCGCTCCCAACAGCCGCGGCCCGGATTTATGCGACTCGTCCTCCTCAGATTCCAGCAACTGATCGGCCGCCTCAGACAACATACTAGACAAAGTGTAACCAGGCCGCGCCACCAAAATCATACCGTCCGTGTACGGTTCCAGCGTCAGCGCGTCGTTGCACTCGCTTAAAGCCGGAGAATCAACCACCACAAAATCAAAGCGGTTGCGAACATCCTCAAACAATCTCCGCATTTCGCTCGATTCTAGTACGGCGGAGGCTTGCCGCAAAAAGCCGGGACTCGGCACGACGTATAGATTCTCTACCTCTGGAACCAAAAGGACGCACTCGCTAATATTGCCGTAATAGTGCAAAGGTTCCACCGTCGCCAGAGGATCAGCAGAAATTTTCAAAGATTCAACGTTAGAAGGCGATCGCAAATCTGCTTCAATTAGCAAAGTCCGTTTACCCGATCGAGCCGATGCAATTGCCAAATTGTAAGCACTAAAACTTTTCCCCTCCAAAGGCGCCGCCGAAGTCAGCAACACCACCTTCACCGGTTTGTTCCCGATCCGGCGCAAATTAGTACGCAACCGCTCGTAAAATTCCAAATAGGGAGAATTTGCCTCCAGGGCTAGCGGCATTATTTCATCGCCGTAAGAATCAAACACCGTCACTTCAGGCAAAACTGCCAGTATCGGCACCTCTTTTTCCACCAAAGCCGCCCGCACTTCTTCCCAACTGTAAAACTTGCCGTTGAGCATCCCCAACAAAAATATCAACCCCCCGCCCAGCAGAAATCCCACAAATCCGCCCACCGCCAGCATCACCGGCAAACCTCTCTTGTTTGACTCAACGTCATCAGTTTGTGGCCATTGGGCGATTCTCAAACTCCCCGTTGTCTCAGCTACCGCCGCCTCAGCATCTACCAAAGCCGACTGCATCTTGTCGTAGAGAGCTTTTTTGAACGCCACTTGTTGCGCTAACCGCGCTTGTTCTAACTGCTTGTTGGGGATTGTCGCGTGTTCCCGACGCAATAGCTGTTCAGTTTTCTCGATTCCTTGGAGTTGCTGTTGCACCGCATCCCGCTGCGTTTGCAAAGCAATCAAAGTTTGAGCTAACTGCTGTCTGGCCGGATCTAAAGAAGAGTCTACCCGAATTCGATCGGCACTTCTGAGCGGAGCCGCCACCCCGTTACCGCCGAGTACCTCCGATTGCCGCTGCTGCAACTGCTGCTCAAAAGCAAGTTTTTGTTTGAGCAATTCTACAATTTTCGGGTGTTCCTCCTGCAAGTCGCTGCGGAGAATTTTGAGCTGAGATTCGATCGAAAACAATTGCACTCGCAGTTGGGCAATAATTGGATCGGCAGAGAGTGCTTGAGCGACGTAAGCTTGCTCCACATTCAATCCCAAGCGATCCTGCAAACTGTTAATTTGAGCTTCAATTCCTCCCAACTGCACGCGGAGTTGCCGCTGCTGCTGTTGGCTGCTGGTAATCGCTTGCGGCAAAGCACCGCTCTGAGCTGCTAGAATTGAAGTTCCTTCTCGTTTTTCGTAGGCTTCAAGTTTTGCTTCCGTCTCTCTGAGTTCCTGAGTTACTTTCGGCAAACGCTGGTTAATTTGGGTTATCGTAGCTCGCAGTCTAGAAGTATTAAATTTTTTGCTGTACTCCACCATTTCGTTCATCAGCGTCTCTACTACCGCTTTTGCTTTTTCACGATCGGCATTTTTGTACAATACTTGAATCAAAGCGCTGGGGTCATTATTCTTACTTGGCATCTTTACTTGCACATCTTTTCCCAGCTTTTTAGCCAAAGCTTGTACTTTTTTGACCGCTTCTTCTTTGTTTAATTTTTCTTCGGATTTGATGAGTTTTTCTGCTGCTGGTTTAAGCACCATTTTATCCAGCAGCATATCTTTAGTTATTTCTTGTCCTTCCTGTTGAATTTTAGTAGTAGTAGATGAAAAAATCACGCTCGGTCTGTCGTAGGCCAGCGTACCTATTGCAACGTAAACTGGCGCCGCCTTTGGCTGCAGGGCCACTACTCCCGACACGCCCACAGTCACCGCGAGAGTAGCCAGTCCCACCCACTTGTATTGATCGAAAGCAATTAAATAACGTTTAACAACGGATAAAGTCATGACGATTTTAGATTTTAGATTTTAGATTTTAGATTTTAGATTGCTAATTGTTAATGATAACTAATGACTACTGACTAATTCTACGAATCCCCCAAAAACCTGCAACCGTAGGTTCGCGATCTAAACTCATATCCCATAAGTAATTGCCCATCGCCAATAGAAAATGGTATGACTACCTATCATTACGTGACGGGCCGAACAAATCTGTTACCCCATTTCTCAACTGCTCAAAGAACAGAATAAATCCCAAAGTATCCCGGAATGGTCGAGTAAAAGTATTGAGTACATAACCAATGCGCTCTACCAAATTCCTACCAATAACAATCACATCATTATCTTCGAGCATCGGGTTCTGAGAAACATTGCCCTCCAAAGCAGCTTTAGCATCTATCGAACGGTTGATTGCTCTACCTTGCTTTTGGTCGAACCGAATCAGGGCTATTTTCCGCAAGTTAGCAAGATTAACAGGCAAGTTGTTGAGAGCATCCAAAAACCTGCTGCCATTTTCTACGTAGAACGAGGTCAAACCACCACTAGCGTAACTCAAAACTCGAACGTAGATCCTCGGCTTAATCAGAGTAGACCGCGAAACAAGAGCTTTGTCGTAGTCTAGGTTTTTGGTACTAGCGTCCAATTCCGGGATGACAATCACATCTCCTGATGCCAAAGGAAAATCGAACAAATCGTTAGCATTTGCTAGGGGAGTGTAGAGGTCGATTGGTTCCTCCACCGACGAGCCGTCCACCGTAGTCCGTCGCACTCGCACCGCCCGCAAATCTGCTTTTCCCGTGACTCCCCCCGCAATCACCAAAGCAGCCGAAATTCGACCCGAACCCGCCGGAAGCGTATAAAAACCCGGTTTGCTGACTTCTCCGGTGACAGTGATTTGGACGGGGACAGCAGCAGCAGCGAGGCTGTACCTGGATGCTAAATCTTGATCGGATTTACGATCGGGCGTAACCTGTTTATACGGTACGACGATCGCATCTCCATCTTCCAAACGCAAATCCGGCGGAGCAATACCAGTTTGCAACGGTGTCAAAATATCAACAACTTGCTCCGCGACAGCACCTCCCGGCAGAGTCCGCCGCACCCGCACCGCCCGCAGTTCCGCCGTAGGATTAGTCCCAGCAGCAGCAGCCAAAGCCGCAGGAAGCTGGGGGGTTTGCAGCGGATAAAAACCCGGTCTGGCCACTTCCCCCGTCACCGTCACCACTACGGGCCGCTGAACCAGCAAAGCAGCCGAGACTTGAGGATTTTTAATAAATTGACCAAAGCGCTCCCGGAGGCGCTGCTGTGATTCTTCGACGGTAAGACCGCGCACATTTACTGTTCCGATTAGCGGCAGTACAATTACCCCTTCAGGGCTGATTGCACCCGTAAAACCTAGCTCTGGGAAGCGCTGAACTTGAACAGAAATCTGGTCTCCCGGTCCCAGGCGGTAGGGGCGATTCCGAAAAGCTGGGTTGATATCCCGGTTGAAATTGGCAGGCGGCGGTGGCGGTACACGCAATGGCGGTGGCGCCACGAGTCGCTCGTCTCTTGGAACAACAGATTGAGCTAAAGCCGTTTCCGAAAAAACTTTGCTATTAAAACCCCAGAATACAGCAGCAAAAGATAGAGTCCAAGCAGTTGAATACAGGCCGGCCAAGGAAAAACCGAGGCGATTTTTAATTGTGGATTTTCCCCGCCTTTTCAGAGGATTTAAAAAAGTATTATTTTGAATAATGGCCTGACTTGTAAGTTTCATCTAAATATAGCGACGATAAAAAACAATAAGATATTTTAGGGGCGAGTTTAATCTTGATATTTACTAGGAAGCAGTTGATTTTGACTAAACCAGCCCACGCCCTAGGCTGATTTATTTGCACCTACCTGCTTACTCAAACCGAAAAGTTTCTGTAATTAATTTAGCCTGGACACTTTCACCGAGAGATTCCAGCAAGGGTTGAGCTATCTTAATGTCCCCCTGCGGTTGAATGGGAAGGATGATACTGACAGCAACCCAAGAGGCGCGGCGGTTCGAGAGTCTAGCAATGCTGTCTTCCCAAAACCAACGGCTGGTTGCTGGAGAACCCCCGTTAGGCCAAGCGTACCATTGCACGACAGCAAAAGTTTGTTGGGGAGTCCAGCTTCGGAAAAACCGGGCTTCGACAGTAGGCGGTGGCTGGTCGGGTATTGGTACTAATTTAACTGTAAACCTCAAAGTACGATGAGAATCGGTTTGCCATCGGTGAAATCCATCGATATCTAGCCATTCGACTTGGGGCTGGTTTTTGGGGTAATTTTGAGGCAACAGCAATAAAATGGCAATTGTTTTATCTTTTTTAATTTCTTCAACTAACCATCTGTGAGCGCCAATTTGGACGTTATTCTGAACTGCTATAACCTGCCACCCAGGAATTTTTATCCCGTTTTGGCGCACACTTCTTAATTGTTTGAGGTTGGCAAGGCTTGGCGGGTTTGTCCAAGGCCATCTTCCCGTCGCGTAGCCGGGAATTGCTACTGCCCCAACTAATACCAGCAAAAACACCAGTACCATAATTTTAGATAATTGATACCGCCGCAGTAGTTTATGTGCTGAAATCATCTGTTTCATTAATTGCCAGACTGACTTGGGAAATACTTTTCCATCCCGTTGAGGAGAAGTACCAATAACCCTAGTATACAAGCAGAATACAAATCTCCTCCCCATCCGGCGTGCAGCCAAGTAAACAGCGCCTCTCTTTGAGTTCCGTGAAAGTAAGTTAGTACAGTGTTGCGGAAAATGTTGGAAGTGATGCTAATGATGGATGTAATCACTAAAAACAAAAGACTTTTTTTGCGAGAGTTCCAAACTCCCGTCCAATCCAGCAGAATTAAGCTGACGTAAAGACTGGTAAACAGCATTTTTAAGCCTGCACAGTGTGGAGCAACTTCTACAATGCGCTCGTTTACGTACAGATAAATTTCTTCTACTCTCACGTTGATACCCATCTTAATTAATATCCAGCCTGATGCTTCAGCAATGAATTGCTGTAAGGGCAAGGCGTAGGGTTCTATGAGGTAAGGAATGTGGTTTGGCGAGGCCAGAAATACGAATAAAAGCGGCATCGCCTGCAATTTCAAGCCGGGAATTCCTTTTAAAGATAAGCAAATGCTAGCCAGCATTACGGGCAGGGAGAAATTTACTAAATCGCTCAAGCGACTCAGATAAAAAAGCGTGGCTAGTACCAGCAAAAAGCCTCCCAAAGGATGCGGTGAGTTGGGCAAGCTGCGCCAGCACTTTCGGTTCATCCAAGCAATATAAGCTGCGTAGGGCAAACCAATTAGTCCGTGGCTGAAATATTCGTGTTCGAGGCTGATGCTTTTGTTGAGCCAGCCGTCGTACCAGTGTAATAGCAGGGGGGCGTACAGCAGCACTAGGAGCACCGTGATACCTTCCGCCAGGAGGTATCGCTTGAAAACAATGCGAATTCTGCGCTGGATGTGCATGGTTTGAGAAGTTTTAAGATTGTCGCGCTGGATTCGCAACGCTTTCGGGTTTTAAACTGTGAGTTAAAGATTTGTTAATTCCCCACCAAAACGCTTTGAGAACCGTACCTTACTGCTTGAAACACCTGCCGCATAAATTTTATGAACAATTAGCAATTCAATGATAGTACGATCGCCCGAACAACTTGCTCGATCTGAGTATTGCTCAATCCGGGATACATTGGCAATGATAAAATTTGTTGGCACAGGGTTTCTGCGCGGGGGAAGTCGCCCCGATTGCCTAAGTTTTGGTAGGCGGGTTGCAGGTGACAAGGTACGGGATAGTGTATGCCTGTTTGAATGCCGTGTTGGCCTAGTTTTTCCTGAAGGGTGTTGCGGTCGATCGAGCTTTCCTCAGTAATTTTGATCACATAGAGGTGATAAATGTGACCGCTGCTGCTGTGGTTGGCGATCGGTACAATGCCTTTGTGTTTCAATGGTGCTAGTAGAGTATTGTAGTGTTGAGCAGCGTCGGTGCGATCGCGATTCCATTTTTCTAAGTAAGGTAATTTAATATTGAGTACGGCGGCTTGCAAATTGTCGAGGCGGCTGTTGCTGCCAATTTCTGTGTGCAAATATTTACTGGGTGCTCCGTAATTGCGGAGTGTTCGCATTTTTTCTGCGAGTTGTGCATCGTTAGTAATTAATATCCCGCCGTCGCCAAAAGAACCGAGGTTTTTGCTGGGATAAAAACTGAAGGCTGCTGCTTTGCCAATGGCACCGGCGCGGTATCCTTCTCTGGAAGCTAGATGCGCTTGGGCGGCATCTTCAAATATGATTAAATCGTGGCGCTTCGCAAAATCTAAAAGCTGCCGGGGCGATACCATTTGACCGTAGAGGTGTACGGGGATAATTGCTTTAGTTTTCGAGGTAACTGCTGTTTCGGCTGCTGTGAGGTCAATCAGGGCGGTTTCCGGGTCGCAATCTACAAGAATAGGTATAGCTTTGGCTTGGAGGACGGCGATCGCGGTGGCGATAAAAGTGTTAGCAGGTATGATAATTTCGTCGCCCGGATTAATGCCGCTAGCTTGGAGTCCCAGAGCGATCGCATCAGTTCCACAAGCGACTCCTACGCCGTATTTTACTCCTGAAGCTGCTGCAAATGCTGTTTCAAATTCTGTCAGTGATTGACCTAAAATAAAGTCTCCTTCCTGGATAATTTTTCCAATAGCTTCTGCTATTTGGGAGTGGATTGGCTGGTGTTGCAGGGAGAGATTTACAAACGGAACTTTTGGCGGGCGGTTACTCATAAACTATCGGAACCTAATTATTTATATTAACATTTAAGGGCAAATAGCTTTTAAAATATTTTAACCGCAGAGGGCGCAGAGTAGCAGAGGGGAAATGGAGATTTTTTACGGCAGAGCTGCGCCTTATGTACTTTTTTTGACTCAGGAAATAAATGAAAGTTTTTCGGTAATATAGAAGCAGATAATTGTACGACCAGCATCAAAATAATGGAATACAAAAAACTCGGCGACAGCGACTTATCAGTATCGGAAATCTGTTTGGGTACGATGACTTACGGCCAGCAGAACACCGTTGACGAAGCGGCCCAACAGCTCGATTTTGCGATCGATATAGGCATCAACTTTATCGATACGGCAGAAATGTATCCCGTCCCTGGAAAGGCGGAAACTCAGGGAAAAACAGAGGAATATATCGGCGAATGGTTGGCGAAACAGCAGCGGGATAAAGTCATTATAGCGACTAAAGTAGCGGGCAGAAGCACTCGATTGAAGTGGATTCGGGAAGGCAAAAATCAGATCGATCGCCCAAATGTCGAAAAAGCCCTAAATGACAGCCTGAAGCGCTTGCAAACTGACTACATCGACCTGTATCAGATCCACTGGCCCGATCGCTACGTGCCACTATTCGGCGCGCCGGATTACGACATCGCCCAAGAACACGAAACTGTACCGATTTTGGAACAGTTAGAGGTATTTGCTGACTTAATTAAAGCTGGGAAAATCCGCTATTTGGGTCTGAGTAACGAGACGCCTTGGGGAGTTTGCGAGTTCTGCACTTTGGCGGAAAAACACGGTTTGCCGAAGGTTGTTTCGATTCAGAATGCTTTCAGTTTGAGCAATCGAACATTTCACCTAAATTTAGCAGAAACTTGCCGATTTAAAAATGTGGGTTTGATGGCTTACAGTCCTTTGGGATTTGGGCTGTTAACGGGTAAATACTTGAATGGAATTCCCGAAAATTCAAGGTTGGCTTTATTTGCGGGATTTGGTCAGCGTTACGATAAAACTAATCTGAACGATGCGGTGAAAGCGTATGTTGAGATTGCGGGAAAACATGGGATAAGTCCGGCGCAGATGGCTTTAGCGTATGTGCGATCGCGCTGGTTTGTGACTAGCACTATTATCGGTGCAACCAGTCTCGAACAGTTGGAGGAAAATATCGGTAGTTTGGAGGTGAATTTGGATAAGGAGATCGTAGCGGAAATCAATGCGGTGCACGCTAAGTATCCGAATCCGACACCGTAAGTTTATTAGTAGGTTGGGTTGAGGCAACGAACTACGTTTCACTTCGCCCAACTTACCACTTTAATATGGGAAAATTACATAAACAATACTCCGGACAGTTTTTAAGCAGCCAGAGTACCATAAGACAAGACTGAAGGAAGATTTGGATGATTTAAAAT